>JAJDOF010000119.1 GCA_022340305.1 Gammaproteobacteria bacterium | reverse complement strand
GGTCGGACCGTCGCTTGCGCGCAAACGACACTACCTCGCTTTAACAGCGCTGAACAAGCCCCAGCGTTGATCACCAGCGCTGGCACGCTGTAACTTCCCCTGCCAGCTATGCTTCAGGTAATCGCGTTCGCCTGCCGGCATCGGCAAGGCGTCGATCCGATCGTGCTCCGCCTGCAAAAGCTCAACAAATCTTGCCGTCTCGTCACGCGCACCGACCTGCTCAAAAGCGGCCGCGGAAATCAACTCTGCATATTCCAGAACGGTGTGCAGGCTGTAGCCGCGAGCTTCAACGTAGTCAAAAAATTCATCGCTCCAGGGCTGCGGGCCACAGCAGTAATCGGTAAACAGCAAACTGCCACCCGGCCGCAGCGCCGCGTGCAAGCGCGCGAACAGGCGGGTCTTGTCGGCAATGTGCAGAAATACGTCACGACTGTAGACCGCATCGTATTGCTCACGGGCATCGAGCTCGAGGCAATCGCCCCATTGCAACCTGACCAGATTCGACAGGCCGTTGGTGGCGAGTTTTAGCTCTGCCAGGGCCAGCATGTTGCGTGACAGGTCGATGCCGTCGACCCGCAGGTCGAACTCACTCGCCATAACGAAAGCACTACCGCCGAGACCGCAGCCGACGTCGAGCACCCGTGAAGCGGGCGCCAGATCCATCGTTGCAATCAGCTCGCGCGCCAGCTCACGACCCCCAGGACTGACAAAATCCGCACCGTAAATGCTTTCATACTGCAGAATCGAAGATTCCAGGTACTGCGATGAATCGAGGAATTCCTGCGTGATCTTCGGCGTTTCGGTCATGATCTGCTGTAACTCCCCTGTGAATGCTGGTTGATGAGCAGTAGCGCTGAATTCTGTGACAGAACCGCGAGGAATGCAAAGCCGGTCGATTGCGGTATCGACCAGCTAATGCCATTGCATAAACGATGTAGCGAAAATCACCGCTTTGCACAACTAATTTGATACCATGCTTCCTTTTTTGTGCCCACGCCCATGTTAACGGTTATCTCTCCCGCCAAGACCCTCGATTACGAAACGCCGCCGGTTACCGACGCCTTCACCCAGCCGACGCAGTTGACGCAGTCACGCAAGCTGATTCGCCGGCTGCGCGAACTGGGCAGCGACGACCTGGCGGGCCTGATGCACATCAGCGATAACCTCGCTGAACTCAACCGCCAACGCTATCGAAAATGGAAAACACCGTTCAAGCCGGACAACGCGCGCCAGGCCTTGTTTGCCTTCAAGGGTGACGTCTATCTCGGGCTCGACGCCTATAGCCTGGACGCGGATTCGGTCGACTATGCACAGCAACACCTGCGTATCCTGTCGGGGCTATACGGGCTGTTGCGCCCGCTCGACCTGATGCAGCCCTACCGGCTGGAGATGGGCACGCGCCTCGACACCGATGCCGGCAGCAACCTCTACCAGTTCTGGGACGAACGCATTACCCGTGCGCTGAACCAGGAGCTGAAGCAGACCGCCAGTAACCACCTGATCAATCTCGCCTCGAACGAGTATTTCAAGGCGGTCAAGCCAAAGCTGCTGAAAGCCGAGATCATCACTCCGACGTTTCGCGAATACCACAAAGGCGAGTATCGCTTTATTTCGTTTTCCGCCAAGAAGGCACGCGGCCTGATGGTGCGTTACCTGATCGACCAGCGCATCGACGAACCCGAAGGGCTAAAAGATTTCAATTACGAGGGTTACCGTTACAATCCGAAGCTATCGAAGGACAGCGACTGGGTATTTACGCGCAAGCAATAAGCCCGGGGCCGGCACTTCCACTCTCCTCGGGTCATTCCCGCGTACGCGATGCAAGATCCTCCAGTTATTGTCATCCCCGCGCAAGCGGGGATCTCGGACAGCACCTACGATATCCGTCCTGAAGTCTTTGCGAGATTCCGATACGTCAGACCGCCGCTTGCTCGGGAATGACGTGGATGCGTCAGCCGCGTCGGGCCTTGAAGAAAGCGGCCAGCAATTCGGATGATTCAGCGGCGAGCAAACCACCTTCAATCTCGGGCCGATGGTTATATTCCCCGGTTTCAAATAGCCGCTGCGCGCTCTCGATGGCGCCGCTCCGGGGTTCGCTCGCGGCATACACCAGGCGTTTGACGCGTGCATGTACCAGCGCCCCAACGCACATGGTGCAGGGTTCCAGGGTGACGTAAAGCGTGGTACCCGGCAGGCGATAGTTATTGAGCATGAGAGCGGCTTTTCGCAGCGTGACGATCTCGGCATGCGCGCTCGGATCACAGGCGCTGATGGGTTGATTGTGCCCCGCGGCCAGCAACTGGCCGTCGGCATCGACCAGCACCGCGCCGACCGGCACTTCATCCAGGTCGGCGGCGAGGCGCGCCTGGGCAAGCGCCTGCTGCATCCAGTGTGAGTCGTGATTGGACACGGCGCGTTAGATATTAAACAGGAAGATCATCAACGGCACGATCAGCGCGGTCACGATACCACTCAAACCCATCGCCACCGCGGCAAAGACACCGGCTGTTTCATTGCGACTCATGGCCCGCGCGGTACCGATACCGTGGCTGGCAAGCCCGATCGCAAACCCGCGTGCCGACATGTTGGTGACGCGCAGTAGATCGAGCGTAAAGGTGGCAAAGGCCGCCCCGATAATACCGGTAATAATCGTAATGATTGCCGTCAACGAGGGAATACCACCGATGATCTCTGCCACGCCCATCGCGATCGGCGCGGTGACACTGCGCGGCAACAGGCTCAACACGATGTCGCGTTCCAGCCCAAACAACGAGGCCAGTGCCCAGGTGGTCAGGATCGCGAAACAGGAGCCCAGCAGCACCGTCGTCAGAATTGCGCCGGCGTGCTGACGGATCAGCTTCCATTTACCATAGATCGGAATCGCCAACGCAACCGTCGCGGGACCGAGCAGGAAATGGATAAACTTGGCGCCGTCGAAATAACGTTCATACTGAATATCAAACATTAACAACACCGCGCTGACAATAATAATGCCGAGGGCGACCGGGTTGAACAACGCAAACAACCCGGATCGACGATAACAGAAATCACCCACCAGGTAGGCACCGATAGTCAGCGTCAGCCAGAATAAAGGTTCCGCCTGCAAGTAGACCCAGATGCTGTAGAGCTTCTGCTCATCCGCCATTGCGGCTACCCCTGCCCTGCAGTTTTTCCATCAACAACGCGCTGAAACCGACCGTTAACACCGTGCCGATAAAAATGACACCCAGCACCGCGAATAACTGGCCCTCGAGCGCCGCGACATGCATCACCACGCCGACGCCGATGGGCACGAACAGTAGCGGCAGATGAGAGAGCAGGGTTTCCGCCGTAGCGGCCAGGCTTTGCTTGACCTTCGTGGCGGCAAGATTACTGAAGCGATCGGACGCGAGCAATGCCAGCAGCAATAGCAGCAGCCCGATGACCGGTCCGGGGACGGTGAGCGCAAAATACTTCTGCAACACCTCACCCACCAGCTGGAACAGGAATATGGCGAAGATGCTTTGCAGCATGACGGCCTAGACGCAACTCGATTGCAGGCGCAGGCGATACAGATCCGGCGACTGGAACCCGGTTACTCCCCACTCTATTGTAAATAAGCCTTTTTTATCTTTTAAATTCAATGGCTTATTTTCCTGCTAAACGGTAATACCATGAAAAATACCATGCTCAGAAAACCCTTCAAAATGCTCGAAAAATATGCAGATTGAACACTGATACACAGCACCTTAGGCAACCTTCCGGGCTTTGACTTCCAGGTGAATGCCCTCCTGCTCCTGAAGGTATTGAGGTATAAGGAGAATAACCGCAATCACCCAT
>JAJDOF010000122.1 GCA_022340305.1 Gammaproteobacteria bacterium | reverse complement strand
GATCCGGGAGACTATATACTGACGCGAATCGTTCTCTACTCCTACAGCTTTATTACCGTGGCGTTGTGCGAACTGGATTTTATACTCGTTAACACCCCTGGCACCAGAGATGAGAACCACAAGGCAGCCTTAATGACGTTCAGGCAGATTAATCGAACAGCCAGGATCGCGTTGTTACTGACCGTTACCTGCTTTAATCCACAAGCCCTGTATGCTACCGATGATCAGCTGGCACAAGGCCGGACTGCAGAAGAGATACAGGAATCCAGCAACGATACCGGTGTCGCTACTGAAAGCAGCAAATGGGGGAAATTCCTGCCGCTACCGATATTCGTCACCGAGCCCGCCATCGGCGAGGGTCTCGGTGCTACGCTCATCTACTTTCACCACGACGACGAGGAGCTACAGTCGAAGTTCACCACGAGCCAGGAAATTGACAAGACCGGCGAACGTTCCAAGTCACCTCCGGTCGCAACCGGAATCTTCGGCTTCTACACCAACAGCGATACGGCCGCGGTCGGTGTCGGTCACAGCAACCGCTTTGCCGACGACCATTTCCGCCTGCGTGTGGCGGCTGTAGAGGCTCGTATCAATTCATTCTTTTACATCGGCGACCGGCCGGTTGGGTTTCAGCTCGAAGGCAGCCTGCTGTTCGCCGACCTGAAGAGCCGCCTCGGTGACAGCGATGCTTTTTTCGGCTTATCGATGTCATACGCCGATGCCGGCAATAATTACCGCGTAGACGAAGATGAGATTGACGGCGTCAACCTGGTGGATTTCGGCTTTGTCGATGCGGGACTTGCCGCCAGCTTTATCTATGACACACGCGACAATACCATCCTGCCCGCGGATGGCTACCTGCTCGAACTGACCGGTTGGCGCTATGGCGAGGCTATGGGCGGTGATTTCGATTACGACACGGCCCGGCTCCGCGGACTCTGGTTCACCGAACTCGCAGAAAACTATGTACTCGGGGTGCGCATCGATGCAAGCAGCGCTTATGGCGATGTGCCATTCTTTGCGGCGCCCTACGTGCGCCTGCGCGGCATTCCGGCACTGCGCTACCAGGGCGAAGTGGCCGGAGCCTTCGAACTGGAAGCCCGGCGTCAACTGGGAGATCGCTGGCTGGTTTCACTGTTTGCCGGGGTAGGCTCGGTAAAAGTCGGTGAGGAGCAGACCAAAAGCCGTGACGATATTCGCACCATCGGCATCGGCACGCGTTACCTGGCGCTAAGTGAACAGGATGCCTGGGTAGGCCTCGACATTGCGCGCGGACCCGAAGATCTGGCCTGGTACATTCAGATCGGGAGTCCGTGGTAACCGGGTATGATGCAATGAAGGCAAAGATTTCAGGGGTTACTATGAAGGTTTCTTTTGTCGGATTATTGTCGCTTTCGCTGCTCGGCGCCTGTGCCAGCCTGCCGCAAAATATCGACCGGCAATCATCAGTCGCATTCACCGATACCGCAAACACGGTGCTGGGCGATGCGACAAAAGACGATCTCGCCCAACATCCCGGGCTATCGGGTTTCCACCTGCTGCCGAGCGGCCTCGATGCTTTCGCGGCGCGCGCGGTGCTGGCTTACAGCGCAGAGCGCAGCATCGATGCCCAATACTATTTATTGCACAGCGACCTCGTCGGCCGCCTGTTCGTGGATGCCCTGTTACGCGCGGCTGACCGCGGTGTGCGCGTGCGCCTGCTGCTGGATGACATGACGCTGGATGACGACAAGGATATCGGCGCGGCCGCTCTCGATGCACATGACAATATCGAGGTCAGAGTGTTCAACCCTTTCGCGCGCCAATCGTCACGCTGGATGCAGATACTATCGCGCTTCGATGAAGTCACGCGCCGCATGCACAACAAGTCGTTTACCGTCGATAACCAGATCAGCGTGCTTGGTGGGCGCAACATCGGTAACGAGTATTTCGAGGCCGATCCGAATCTCGCCTTCGGCGACCTTGATGTGCTCGCCGTCGGTCCGGTCGTCAACGAGGTCTCGACGAGCTTCGATCTTTACTGGAACAGCAGCGCGAGCTATCCAGCGACCTCGCTGATCACTAGCCAGGACTCTATCGATGACCTCGACCAACGGCGCAAGGTATTATCCGAGTTCGTTGAACAGCAGCGCGATTCCGAGTACCTGCAGGCGTTGCGCAGCAGCGACCTGGTAACCCGCTTAAAAAACGACGCTTTCGTGTTCGACTGGGGCGCGGCCCAGGTGCTTTATGACGATCCCGCCAAAATCACCTCAAGCAGGGATCAGACGGATCTGCACCTGGCAACCCAGCTCGAGCCATTCAGTGCTCAAATCACCCGTGAGCTGACGATTTTCTCACCTTACTTCGTCCCCGGTCGCGAGGGTGTAGCAAACATCGAGAAACTGCGCGCGCGCGGTGTGCGGGTGCGCATACTCACTAACTCACTGGCCTCGACCGACGTGTCCGCGGTGCACGCCGGTTACTCTAAATATCGCAAGTACCTGTTGCGCGCCGGGGTTGAACTTTACGAACTCGACCAGACGCTCAGCAAGGAGCAACGCAAAGATAAAAAAGGCGCTGAAGGTTCTTCCAAGGCCAGTTTGCACGCCAAGTCCTTTGCCATCGATCGAGAGCGGATTTTCATCGGCTCGCTGAATTTCGACCCGAGGTCGGTAGTGGAAAATACCGAGATCGGGGTGATGATCGAATCCGCCAGTATCGCCACCGAAATGAGCGACTGGTTCGACCAGAAAATCGACCAGGTGGCGTTTCGGCTGGCGTTGGAGGAAGACGACAATGGCAACGAAATTCTGGTCTGGCACCGCTCGCTCGATGGCGTGGAGCAGCGTTACACCACGGAACCGAACACCGGGTTCTGGCGACGCTTCGGTGTCGGTTTTTTACGACTTTTACCGATCGAGTCGTTACTCTAGACCGCTGTCGTAAAGAACCCGAAAGCGCACTAGAACACGAATTAAAGCGCGCTCCAACTGCCACACTCGTGATGCGCCATCCGGGAGACTGCAGTATCATCGCCTTTCCCAGCTTGGTAAAAAGAGACTAATATCATGCGACAGATTAAATCGAAATCAGGGTTGACCAGCAGGCTGCTGCGCTGGTCATGGCTTGCTGCAGTTATCTGGTGCTCAACTTCCCTGCTGTCACCTCTGCAAGCACAAATGATTCCGAGCGGCGGACAAGCAACGGCGACCGTCGAAGTCCCGGAGAATATCACGCCTCAACAGGTCCGCGACCTGGTCGCGCGCCTGTCCGACGCCGAAGTGCGTGAGCTCATCATCGCCCAGCTCGACAAACAGGCGAGCGCTCCCGCAGAGGATACAGATCCCGAGGTTTACATCGGCCAGCTGCGTGCGGGAATGACGATTGCCATAGGCGCGTTGACACGCATGTTTAGCTCGGGTGATCGCCTCCACCAGATACCCGCCTCCATCTGGCAGCAATTGACCGATAGCGGTCGTATCAGTGGCTGGTACCTGCTGTTTCAGTTGATCGGTTTACTGCTGGCTGGTTGGGCCTGCGAGTTCCTGGCTCATCGATTTTTCAATCGGGCGCCCTCAGGAACCAGCGGCACAGCATCCCCGAAAAAGCGCTTTGACCTGGCCTGCCTCGGGCTGCTGACGGGTATCCTGCGCATTACCACCTTTGCCGCCGGCGCGGCATTATTCGTATGGATCACCAGCCAGCAGATGCCGGTCGCGCAGGCTTTCTGGTTGGAGGTTGTGTGGTGCCTGCTGTTAATCAAACTGGTGTTGCTGGCAGTACGGCAGCTCGTAGTACCCGGTGTTGCGGAGGCCGGCATGCAGCCGGCCTCCAGTAACGCTGTGCAACAAATGGTAGCCTGGTCGCTGTTGCTGTCCGGATCGCTGCTATTGCCGCAACCACTGATCGCGATTGCGAGCGATTCAGGTGCCGATACCGACACTGCATTGTTGCTGGGCGTTATTTTCGGCGCGCTCTTCATTGCCCTGATCATGGTGATGTTGATTCGCCTGCGCAAATACGGTGCATCGCTAATCCTGGGAGACGGGATCGCCGTTGGCAGTATGCGTCAGATGCTGGCGCGGACCTGGTGGATGCTGGCGATTGTTTATCTGCTGGCGGTCTGGCTAATGTCCATCGGCAAGCGCGCCGGGACCGGCGAATCATCGTTGGTTCCGGGCCTCGGCAGCCTGGCACTGTTGGCATTACTCCCATTTATCGATCAAGGCTTGAAATCTCTGATCACCTGGTATTTTGCGGATAAAAATACCGAGGACAGCACCCCGGATACGACTGCAGCCGACCCGGTCGGTGACGAGGAGTCAGGCGCCGCGAAAATGGCCGAGCCGGCGCTCGAAGCGGTCGTAGCGCCAGCGAGGAAGTCCGCGGCGCCCGCTTATATCGCCATCGCGCTACGCTATGCCCGGGTGGTCATGGTGATGATTATGCTGGCGATTTTTGTGAACCTGTGGGATATCGATATCCGTGCTATCAGCGCACAGCTCGTCGGGCCGCTTTTTGCCGGCGCCTTGTTCGACATCAGCATCACCGTGTTGCTGACCTGGGCCCTGTGGGGCATGATCCGCATCTCCATCGAACGCAAACTCTCCGAAGGTAAATCGGGCAGTGAAGAAGCGGGTGAATCGGAAGCCGGTGGGCTCGGCGGCTCGCGGGTTGAAACCGTGCTGCCGTTGATTCGTGTCTCCATCAAGATCACCCTGGTGGTGATGGCAGTGCTGATTTCACTGTCCTCGCTGGGTGTCAATATCGGGCCGTTGATCGCCGGCGCCGGCGTGGTTGGTATCGCCATCGGTTTCGGCGCGCAGACGCTGGTGCGCGATATCGTCTCCGGCTTTTTCTACCTGCTCGACGATGCCTTTCGCATCGGCGAGTATGTGGTCATCGACCAGATTCGCGGAACCGTCGAGAAAATCTCGATCCGTTCGTTTCAGTTGCGCCATCACAACGGACCGGTACACACCATTCCCTATGGCGAGATCCGCAGCCTGACCAACTGGAGCCGCGACTGGGCCATCATGAAGTTCGAGCTGCGCATCCCCTTCGAAACCGACATCGAAATGGTACGCAAAATGATCAAGCAGATCGGCCTCGATATGGCCGACAACCCCGCCTTCGGTCCGTTGATACTGGCGCCGCTGAAATCGCAGGGCGTGAATCGCATCGACGATTCGGCGCTGATCATCCGCTGCAAGTTCACCGCGATTCCAGGGCAGCAGTACCTGATACGACGCGAAGCCTTCACTCAGATTCAGCGTGCCTTCGAAGCAAAGGGCATCCAGTTCGCACCGCGCAGGGTGCTGGTCGAAGCGACGACGCATGAAGAGGCGATCAAGGCGGCAGCGGACGTTATCGATCAGGAAAAGCCAGCGGACCCATCCAAGCCTCCCCCCATGTAGGTTGAAACCGGAAACCGGGAACTGCGATCGACACTTTTAGGTCAGGGAAATTAGCTACCAGGCAGGTTTAAGCGTGCGCGTAAATATAGCGCAGTCAAAAGTGGTTAAAGGTGATTGTGTTAAACTTCAGATTTCCCGGTCCTCTAGTCGAGGCCGTAATCCGAAGTTCAAAAGACGGGTTGGTTAGTTTATTTCCGGGGTTTAAACCGGCAAGCGCAAACGGGCCCTGCGCTTGCCCTGTCCGTTTAGTTGATTTCGAGAATATCCCCGTTATTGTCGAAGCGAATCCTGCGCGACACTGAGCTGGATTTCTCGTATATCCAGGTATCACCTTGCCGGAATGTAGGCTCCCCACAGCGTTTCAACACTTCGTATTGCCCCGGAGAATTACCCTGGCCGGAAGAAATGATATGCGTACCACAGCGCATCGAACCACTGGCAGCTGCGGGCTGAATACCACTTATCGCCAGCAACAGCGCCGCGCCAATTACTTTGAATGTATTAACCATATGAATCTCCTTCAGTCACCAGGCGCGCCGGTTCTTAAGATCGTTTCACCCACAAGATATATAGCCTATGGAGTGCTGAATTTCAGGTCCCTGATGACAGCGAGACCAGCCGCCACGCGCAGCAATGCGCCGGAGCCCAGATCGCCGGCGAGCGCATGTATCGGTGAACGCACACGCAGCTTGCCTTCACCGGAAATGCCGGCAAATTTACCTTCACCATCGATCAGTACGAATCTGCCGACGCAATCTCCCACCCTGCCCTTACAGGACAACTGCGCGTAGACCACATCGTCGGGTGAGGCCGTTATCTCACAGTGACCAAGAGCTTCGGTAGTACCGGTTTCGAGATCCATCATCTGGATAATGGGACACTGCACAAAGGCCTCGTTCATCTCGCCTTGCGCGTTTTCGACGTACATGATTCCTTCGATAGCACCGAGAAACTGGATCCTGCGGGAGTCGATCTGGAATATGCGCCCCTCCCCTTCCCAGGGGATAACGGCCTGCACCGTGCCCTGATCGGCGGCCCTGGCCGGTGCAACGGCCAACAACAAAATGGCTACCAATGGTAGCAGTGAAATAGATTTAACGGTCATAAGCTGATCTCCTGTTCGCTCAACAACTGAATCCTGCGAATTCGCATGGCGTGCACTCTAGCAAACTTTTGTGTCGGGTTTGAGCGATATTTTCACTCTGGCTAAAGGACGCAGAGAAACCCCGGCCTGCGGCGGCTTATTGCACCGCGCCGATCTCGGTGAGGTGCCGCGCCATGCCCTGCACGTTGAGCGCGCGCCAGCTATCGTAGGCTTCCCAATCCTGGTACTTTTCCATCTTGATCTCGCGTTTCAAATCATCGACCGACTTGCCCGCCTTTAGACCTGCCAATACTGCGGCACGCAACTCCTCGAGATAAGCAAGGCCCTGGGCGACATCGCGCTTGACGCCCACCGGCCCATGCCCGCCGACCAGGATATCAAAATCGAGTGACTCGACCTTCTTCACCTGCGCAATCCACTGGTCCACGTTGGCGCCCGGAAAATCGCGGTAGAACAGGCGTTTCGAGCTGACCGCATCGACCACAAACCCGACCTCGTCAGGGCGCACCACCACCGCGATCAAATCATTGCCATGACCCGGACCAAGATAAGTCAGTTCGAAGGTCTTGCTGCCGAGACTAAACGTCATTTGCTCACTGAAGCGTTCCGTGGCCTCGACCAGGTCGATATCCTCGGGTGCATTCTGCTGCATGATCACGTTGGGCACGTCACCATACCCGGTGCCACCCGAGGCGTGATCGCCGTGACTGTGACTATAGATCAGGTACTTGATCGGCTCGTCGGTAATACTGGCGATTTCCTTCTTCAGCCAGGCCGCCGCCTCGGCATTGATCGGGTCGGTAACCACTACGCCATCCCCGGTGATCACAAATATATTCATGTGGTACTGATTCTGGAAACGATAGGTATCGAAAGTCACGCGGGTAATTTCACGCTTGACCTCCTGCGCCAATACGACATTTCCGGCAACGGCCACCATCGTGGCCAACATCAACAGGACTGGTTTTTTCATCGCTTGCTCCACTCGATTCAGCGGTAGTTATATCTCGGACCGTGCTTTTCTGCTTAAATCCGGGCTCATGAAACACCTCGAATCCCAGCTGCGCCTCGGCACCGGTATCGTGCTCGCGCTTTACGTCGCGCAACACCTGGTCAACCATGCATTCGGTATTGTATCGATCGAAGCGGCCGAAGCCTATCGAAAAACGGTGGGCGCTGCTTTTCAAACGCTACCGGGATTGATTCTGTTGTATGGCTCGCTCCTGTTTCACATCACTATAGCGCTGCGCTCGCTTTACCGACGCTCGAGCCTGCGCATGCCACGCTGGCAAGCCCTGCAATTGCTGCTGGGATTGTCGATTCCACCCCTGCTGGTCGGGCATGCTGTCGCCAATCGCGGCTTCGATCTGCTCGGCGAAGTCGACCCCAACTACTATTACGTGGTCACCTCGATTGCGCTGAAACCGGTCTTTCTGATCAAGCTGCTGTTGCTGATCGCTGTGTTGTGGGTCCACCTGGTCATCGGCCTGCACTTCTGGCTACGCATACGTGCCGGCTATCGGCGTTACCTGGCTTACAGTTATGCGCTGGCGGTGTTGATTCCGGCGCTTGCCTACACCGGTATCTACCGCATGCTGCGTGAGGCTGGCGCCTGGCTCGACGATAACGATCGCCTCGATCAGATCTATGCGGCCAATATGGCGATGGAGCAGCACGACGTCGATTTGCTGCGCGGCCTGGAAGCACAATCCTGGATCTTCATGGCGCTGCTGATCGCGCTGGTGTTGCTCGTGCGTCAACTGCGCCGCTGGTGGGAGGCGCGACGCGGTAGCTATCGCGTGAATCACCCGGAACAGGATGAGATTGTCAGCTTAAAGGGCCTGTCCCTGCTCGAAGCCCTGCGCGAGGCGGGTATCCCACACGCGTCGGTCTGCGGTGGGCGTGCGCGTTGCACCACCTGCCGGGTGCGCGTCGGCAGCGGTCTCTCAGGGCTGCCGGTACCCACCGATCTGGAGGCACGCGCACTCGTGCGCATCAAGGCGGCCGACAATGTGCGCCTCGCCTGCCAGCTGTACCCCCGCTCCGATCTCACGATCACACCGCTGGTGATGGCAAACCAGACAATGCTCTCAACACTGCACAGTGGTGGCGTAGAGGGGCACGAGGAATATGTCGTCGCCATGTTTGTCGACATGCGTGGCTCGACCAACCTCGGCGAGCGGGTACTGGCCTACGACGTGGTGTTTATTCTCAACCGCTTTTTTACCGAGCTGTCGAATGCGCTTGCCGCAACCCACGGCCACTATGCACAGTTTGCCGGCGACGGGCTGATGGCGCTTTACGGACTCGATGCCGCGCGCAAGCAGCACGCCTGTGGTGATGCGCTGGCCGGGGCGGCCGACATGTTTCGCCGTATCGACAAACTCAATCGGCAGTTGCTGCAAGAATTCAACGAAAGTATCCAAATGGGCATCGGTATTCATGGTGGCGACGCTATTGTCGGTACCATGGGACCGCCCCGAACCCCGCTGCTAACCGCGGTCGGCGACACGATCAATATCGCCGCACGCCTCGAAGCCGGCACCAAGGATTTCGGCTGCGACCTGATCGTATCGATCGCGACCCTCGACGCTGAAAACATCGCCTACGACAACGGCAATGTTCACCAGGTCGAAATACGTGGGCGCAACAATCGGGTGCAAGTCTGTAACCTCAGTCGCGATCAACTGGCCGCGTTTGCCCCAGGCTGATCGATTCTACCCACATATTTGGTTATCATGGCCCGCCACGAACGCCAGGAATACAGCATGCAACACAGGCAACTAGGACCCTTCTCTGTTTCCGCACTCGGCTTCGGCTGTATGAACGCCTCCTCGGGCTACGGCACACGCCCCGAAGACGACGATTCGGGCCGACTGTTTAACGCGGTACTCGACCGGGGCTACAACTTCCTCGACACGGCCTCGCTCTACGGCCTCGGGCATAACGAGAGCCTGATCGGCAAGTATCTCGCCACGCGCCGCGGCGAGTACACCCTGGCCAGCAAGTGTGGCTTTTCACGCGACGAGGACGGCAAGACCTATATGGACGGACGCCCCGAGACTCTCCAACAAACTTGCGAGGAAAGCCTGCGGCGCCTGAACACGGACTCGATCGATCTTTACTACCTGCATCGTATCGACCCGAAGGTTCCGCTGGAGGACAGCATCGGTGGCCTCGCAAACCTCGTGCAACAGGGCAAGATCCGCGCCATCGGCCTCTCTGAAATCTGCGCCGACAGCCTGCGCCGCGCGCACGCGGTGCATCCGATCACCGCCGTGCAATCCGAGTATTCGCTGTGGTCGCGCACTCCCGAGCGCCGAATCCTGTCGACCTGTCGAGAGCTCGGCATCGCCTTCGTCCCCTTTTCGCCGCTGGCGCGGCAGTTCCTGACCGGCAAGTGCGGCGACGTTACCCGTGTGGGCGAGGACGACATTCGCGCCAGCATCGCGCGCCCCCGCTTCGAACCGGAAAACTTTGCGCACAATGAAAAGCTGTTGATCCCCTACGCCGCTATCGCCGAACGCCAGGGTTGTACCATGGCGCAACTGGCGCTGGCCTGGCTGCTCGCACAGGGCGACGACATCATCCCCATTCCCGGCACCAAGCATATGGACTGGATGATCGAAAATGCCGCGGCGGCTGACATAGCACTCGATGCCGAAACGGTCGACGAACTCGATCGTCTTATCAACGAGGATACCGTCGCCGGCCATCGCTATACCGATGCGCTGATGGCATCGACCGATTCTGAAAAGGACTGGATAAGATGATACTGAACGCCGAGGAACAGGCCATGCTGAATGGCGAACTGGGTGAGCCGCGACGCTGGGCGATGGAACACATGATGCGCGTCGGGCGGTTTTTCGATGCCCCTGACTTTGTCGAGGTCACCCAGGCGCATATCATGGCCGACACCGAATCGCTCGGTGAGGCCGGGGTCGATTTTCTGGAAAGAATCGCGGCGCACCCGCTCGATGAGCGCCAGGTGCGTATCCCGATGATCACCGATCCGCGCGGCATCGATTTCTGCCACTACAAACGCCTCAAGCAAACCGATTTGATGGCGTCGCTGGAACAACGCGCCATCGATGCTTTCGAAGCCATGGGCATCCTGATGACCAATACCTGTATCAATTACCAGACCATCATGCCGCCGGTGCGCGGTGAGCACCTGGCCTTTGGCGATACCGGTGTGGTGATCTACTGCAACAGCGTGCTTGGCGCCTATTCCAACTTCGAGGGTGGGCCGTCGTCACTCGCCGCAGGGTTGACCGGTCGCGCTCCGCGCTACGGCCTCCACCTCGACCAGAATCGCTGGGCGACGCGCCGTTTTCGTGTCGACTGGGAACCGCGTTCCCTGTCCGACTGGGGCGCACTCGGCGGCATCATCGGCGCGCGCTCGGGTTCTTACTGGGAAGTGCCGGTAATCGAGGGGATCACCACGCAACCCGGCTCGGACGAAATGAAACACATGGGTGCAGCGATGGCGAGTTTCGGCTCGGTGCCGCTGTTTCACCTGGTTGGCATCACGCCCGAAGCGCCGACGCTCGAGGCGGTCTGTGATCCCTATACCCTGCCTGCCGAGGTCATCGAGGCGGCCGAACTCGATGCATTTTATGCACGCTATGGCGGCAAGGGTGAAAAACTCGATGTCGTGGTTTTTTCGGCGCCACAGCTGTCATTGCTCGAAATGCAATCGCTGGCTGAACTGCTCGATGGTAACAAGTTGCATCCGCATACCAGCCTGCTGGCCGTGACCAGCCCGGTGGTAGCCGCCGATGCGCGACGCATGGGCCTGGTCGAACGCATCGAGGGCTCCGGCGCCCTGGTGCTCGAAGGCATGTGCTTTTACCAGAGTTACGCCCGCGAGATGGGCGTGGCCAACGGCTGGAAACGGCTGATGACCAATTCGGTCAAGCTCGCCAACATCATCGGCGGCTACGGTTATGAACCGACGCTGTCAAACATGGAAAACTGCGTCGCCTCGGCGATCGCCGGGGAGATCGTCTAATGGACATCATAGAATTGAACTGTCATGTCGGCGTTGGGCCGGTAGTAACCGGGATCGCCCTGGTCACCGACGACAATTTTTCCGCGCGTTACGACCTGGATCGCATCGCCGGCATTTTCTCGCGCCCGCAACACAAGCTCGCCGGGCAAAGTTACGTCGACCGGATCATGGTTTTCAACACCGCCAAGGGTGGTGTTGCCTCGGCCTGGATGCTGCACGAAATGAAATCGCGCGGCATCGCACCGAAGGCGATCCTGTTCAATAACGTCAACCCCATTCTGGCGCAAGGTGCGGCGCTCGCCGACATGGCGATGTGCGACCGCTTCGCCGATGGCGACGTCACCCAGTTGATCCACAGCGGTGACCAGGTAACGGTGAATCCGGACATCGGCCTGGTCACGATCTCGCGCGCCTGATCGAAGGCCCCCTCGCTTTCAGGGGGGCTGTCGATACCGAAAACCAGCGGGGATTATACAGCCGAGAATGATCGAGGCGACCAGGCGATCCCTCGGCGCAAATCCGGACGTTATCGAGCACAGCGTCTTCACCCCTCCCTGAGCCAGTCATGTCTGCCGGCGATCGTCACTTGACTCACGTTTTCATTTCCCCTTACATTAGCGGCCTGACTTGCAATCGGGCGCCTCGCTCCGCGGGTATCGGGCCTGATGACAGGGCAAACGACAAATTAAATAGCCAATGCCGCCAATTAGACGCTTATCGGTAATCAAATTATGCGCATGACCCCGCCCAGCAATCCGATCGCCTACCTGGACTGTAGCGACGAAGTCAGTGCCCTGCGCGAAACCGGCAGCGGGCGCATGCGCTGGCTTGCAGCCGATATCGAGCGCGCCGACTGGGTGGTTGAAATGACACCCGGTGCGCTTGCTGAAATTGATCGACTCGCCGGGTTTCTGCAACAAAACCCGCTACCGATTCTGCGACGCAGGCTGAACGAATTCGAGCTGCCGGCCTGTCGCCAGGTGATGGCGCAATTGAAAAATATCCTCGATAACGGCGTCGGCTTTGCCGTGCTGGAACGTCTGCCGATGGACACCTGGCCAATCGAAGTACTGCTCGAAATCTACTGGCTGCTCGGCCAGTGCATCGGCCGACCGGTCGCGCAGAAGTGGAACGGGCAAATGATTTATGACGTCTCCGACACCGGCGCCGACTACGCCTATGGCACGCGCGGTTCGTATACCTCGGTCGAGTTGAATTTCCACACCGACAATGCCTTCGCCCGCATGCTGCCGGATTATGTCGGCCTGTTTTGTCGTCACCCGGCTAAAACCGGTGGCATCAGTCGGCTTTGCAGTCTCTACTCGGTACATCAACGCATGCTCGAACGATATCCCGACGAACTCGCACGACTCTACCAGCCGGTATTCTTCGATCGCCAGAAAGAACACCACGAAGACGCCGCTAAAGTGTGCTTCGCGCCCTACTTCAGCTGGCGCGGTGGACGCATGTTCGCGCGCGCCAATGCGTCGTTGATTCGCAAGGGTTACGAGGTGGCTGAGGAAGCAATGGATACCTTGTTGAGCGCAGCACTGGATGCGATCGACGAGGTCTGTGCCGCCGAGGACCTGTGGTTCGAGGCGCCGTTGCAACGCGGCCAGGTTCAGTATCTCAACAACCACGAGATCGGCCATTATCGCAGCGCCTTCGAAGATTACGACGACCCCGCGCGCAAGCGCCATCTTTACCGCTTATGGCACCGCGAGACCGGCGACAGCAGCTACGACGGCCAGCACTTCAGCTAATCGACCTTCGAGTGACACGGATCAATGGTTTCGACTGATACCCAACATTGAACCGCCCTGGCCTCGGGCGAGAAGACCTGCATTGACTGCCATAAAGGCGTCGCGCACCGCCTGCCCAACATGCTGAGTGTGGAAGGCTGGCAATAACTTGAAGGATTTTAATACGTGAGCACCCTGGAGAATATCTTCTGGCACATTATCGGCTAGGCAACCAGGCCGGTCATTTTCATCATCGGCTTCATCGGTGTCGCAGCGGGATCATTGTGTCTGCTGTCGATCACAGCAGACAGGGATTGATTCAGCCGTGATAACCGAAAAAGCGATTCTCGATGATCTCCTCGGCGACACCGGGCGGCAGGTCCTGCTCCCAGCTGCCGCGGCCATTGGGTAATTGCTTGAGGATATTGCGGGAGAAAATCTTGAACAGCGCTTTATCGCTGGACTCGATGCCAAAGATGAAATGATTCTCCAACAGGTGCTGGTAGAGAAAGCGCAGGTTGGCTGGCAGCACGATACTGCTGTAATCGATGAGTTCACCCGACTGGTCGATTTCCGGGTAAACCAGCAAGCGGGTATTGTCCGGAAACAGCTTGCCGAAACCCTCCAGGATGCCGCCTTCTACCCCGCGATAACTTTCCTGGTCGAAGATCTGGTGAATGTTACTGATACCCACCACGATCCCGATTTGCAGTTTGGTGAACTGGCGGAAATAGGCGCGCAGCGAAAAATAGCGCGTGTGATCGGAGATCATCACGCTGTAACCGAGGCTATTCAGCAGGCAGACGCGCGCGATCAGATCGTCCTCCGAGACCATCAGGTCATTACCCTGTAAATCATTCAGTGAAATTTCTGCCAGCGCCACGCTGTTGTCGATAGTCACACCTTCCAGTGAGGTGAAACTTTTCAGACCCTGCTCGATCATATCGACGTTAAGGCGCGTCACCGGCCGGAACGAACCACGAATAGCCAGTACATTTTTCTTGTGGAGCATGTCGGCGGGAATCACCACCGAGCCGTCGGGCCTGAACATGACCGCGCGGGTCTTCCAGCTGCGAATGAGGTGGAGATTTATGGCGCGGTTACTGATTTCCTCGAAATAGGGACCGTGAAACTCGATCGAATCGATTTCGATTCGCCCCGGTTCGAGATTGTCGGTAAGCGAGTTGATGACCGCCTTGGCGTCCTCGAAGTAGTAGTAGGCGGCATAAATCAGGTTGACGCCAAACACGCCAAGCGCCTGCTGCTGCCTGTCCGCGTTGTCATCACGCATACGCACGTGCACCACGATATCGGAAGGCTCCGCGCCCGGATACATTTGCGCGCGAATACCACACCAGGCATTACACTCATTATCCGCCCTGTAGCTTTTTGCCGCCACGGTCGTGGCATAGGAAAAATACCGCGAGGTTTGTGAGCGCGACTTGCCGATCCGTTCCAGAATCAGGCTGAACTCCTTGTTCAGCATGGCTTGCACGCGGCCACGGCTGACGTAGCGACCGTCTTTCTGCACGCCGTAAATCGCATCCGAGAACTTCATGTCGTAGGCCGACATGGTCTTGGCGATGGTACCGGCGGCGCCGCCAGCCTTGAAAAAATACCGCGCCACTTCCTGTCCCGCACCGATTTCGACGATGGTGCCGTATTTTTTCTCGTCGAGGTTTATGCGTAGCGCCTTATCCAGAGTGCCGCGACTGCTGATATTTTTATCCACGATACCCAACCCTCGTTGCTGAAATGGCATGAAGCGGCCCCTTATTGTTGTGCGGACCACAAAGACCATTATAAAAACGGCCCCCGGTCCCGAATCTTGATGGAAATCAATTATGGGTCGTGTTGCGCGTATGTCCAGCTTCAGGCGGGAAATCAGGGCGGAAATTGGAGATAAAAAAACCCGGCCAGGGGGCCGGGTGAATGTAAAGCTGCTGGCTTGGGGTTACTGCCAGATAGAATAAGCGAAAGCGAGTGACAAGGTTGGAGACATAAGTCACAACAAAAAGCGTAACAAATTTGCAATGCCGGTATTTGTCATGTCATGTATTCGGTGCCGATGCCAGAATCGACGTTTCGATCACCCACTGCAGGAGCAACCCGGTCGTTATGAACATATTCCAGCTAACTTCACTTCTTATACTGATATTACTGCTCGGTGGCTGTGCGAAACCGTTACAGCCGAATAACTACGCCGAGCGCATATCGTCCACCTGGCTTGATGCAAACCGCTTTATCGTGGCTTACCCGCGCAACTCCACGGACCGGCAGGTTGTCGATCTGGCACTATTGCATAGCGCCGAAATCGCGCTACAAAACGGTTTCAATTACTTCATCGTCGTCAATACCGATGATTCCGTCGCCAAATCCGCGGGCGCTCTGCCAGCCGCCGCGACGGAATTTACCGTGTACAACGGCATTCGCTACCAGCACGCAAGCCCGGCGTCCTCCAATACAATCATCTGCTTCGAACGCAAGCCACAGGGTTTTGCTTATGTCGCCCTGTTCGTCAAGGCCAGCCTGCGCGCCAAGTATGGCCTTGATCAGCAAGCGGCACCCATTTAATTCGCGAAAAGCGACCGTCATTCCAGTGCAAGCGGGGATCTTGAATCGAACGACATGGCATTCGCTGTCAGCTCCTGAGGAACCCTGCTTTCCAGGCCAGGCACCGTGCCAGTATCCTTGAGATTCCCGCTTGCGCGGGAATGACATTTAACTGGCATAGAGGGCCCACCGGAACCGGCACGGCCAGCTCGCTCGCTGGCGTTGATCGGTTCATTTACTGGCGATTGGTGCCGAAAATAGTCCAGTGTCTGTCCCATAAGGATTGCCATAAGGATTGGCGGGTCGAGCACCCGGCTCGGCGCGCATCAGGTTTTGCCGGAATGCAGCTTCGCAATCAGCGCCGGCAATTGCAGCCGCAATATCTTACCGGAAGGTCCTTTCGGTAAATCATCCATAAAGTATATGATTTTGGGTGACTTGTAGCTGCCCACAGCTTTCTCGCAAAACTCCTTGAGCTCATCTTCGGCACATTCGTAACCATTGCGTAACACGACGCAGGCGACCACTTCCTGGCCATAATTTTCGTCATCGACCCCGACCGCAGCCGCCTCGAGAATTGCCTCGTGCTTGTAGAGCACATCGTCGATTTCGCGCGGCGCGATGTTTTCACCACCACGAATAATCAGTTCCTTGGAGCGACCGGTAATAAAAATATAGCCATCCTCGTCTTTCATGCCGAGGTCACCGGTGAAAAACCAGCCAGCGCGCAACGACGACTCGGTGGCTTGCGGATTCTTGTAGTAATAATCGAGCAGGTTATTGCCGCGAATGATCAATTCGCCCACCTGCTGCGGCGGACATTCCTGTCCGTGCTCGTCAACGATGATAATTTCATTACCGTAAGGCAGGCCGACCGAACCCGGTTTGCGCGGCGCGGGCGGCAGCGGATTACTCGATACCGTGCCGGCTGTCTCGGTCAAGCCGAGGGTTTCGATCATCGGCAGTTTGAACACCTGCTCCCATTGCCCGAGCGTAACCGCCGCGAGCGGTGCCGAGGCCGAACGCGCAAAGCGGAATGCCGCCAGGCGCTCGTCGTTGCCAAAATCGTAGGGCTCCTGTGCGGCGCGATCGAGCAGGTACTTGATAATGGTCGGAACGATACTGCTCCAGGTACAGCGATACTCGGCGACCAGCCGCCAGTAATCCTTGGCGCTGAAGCGGCGCGGCATAACCACGCTGCCACCGCTGTACAGTGGCGCCGAAACCGTCACCATGGCGCCATTGATGTGGTACACCGGCAACACGCACAGCGCGCGGTCAGCGGCAGTCAATTGATGGCCTACAGTGACGTTGCGCCCGCCATTGACCACGGCACGATGACTGATCATCGCGCCCTTCGGTAAGCCGGTCGATCCCGAGGTATACAGCAACAAAGCGATATCGTCCGGCGCGGGCAGCGCAGGACTGTTAACCGACCTGGAACTTGACAAGCCAGTGGCCTGCCATTCGGGTCCGGCATCATCGCTAACCTCGATAACCCGAATCGGGCGCTCCACCTGCGCCATGATTTCAGCCAGCTTGTCGCGGTACTCGGGTGCAACAAAGACGATCTCGGAATCCGAATGGTCCAGCACATGCACCAGCTGCACGGTACCCGCCACCGCGTTGAGTGGCACGATAATACGACTGCTCGCCATCACACCGAGAAACAGGCGCAGGGTCCAGTAACCATTGTTGAGTAGAAAAGCGACCTTGGCTCCCGGCGCTATATCCAGCTGATCGAGCTGTCGGCCGACGTCGTCTACCGCTACTTTAAGCTCGGCAAAGCTCAGGGTTTTACCGATATCGGGTGCAATCAGAAATGGCCGATCGGGACTGGCATCGGCATGTTGCTCGATGCAGGCACGCACTGTTTCCATCATCAGTCTCTCCCGTGACGCGCAAAGTAAGCGCCAAACAGATCTTCCTCGGAGGGCTTGTCCTCGGCTACCGCTTTGACCAGGTGAGTCGTGTTGATGAAATGCCGGTAATTCAGGTTTTCACTGATGCTGTTGCCGCCCCAGGTGCCACAGCCCATGCTCAGGGTGAAGTTGAGCGCATTGTTGAAGCTGCCGCCGTTGCCAAAGGTATGCGCCTGGTTGACCAGCACACGCACCACGTCAATCTCCTCGGCGAGACGCTCGGGTTGCGACATGTCGCTAGTATGTATACCGCAGGAATGACCTTTACCCTGCACGTTCAGAATGTCTGTAACCAATTTGACCGCATGGTCAAAATCGCGTGCGCGGTAAACCGTCAGCACCAGCGACAGCTTTTCATCGGTGAATTTCGACTGCGCATCGAACGCTTCCTCGACCAGGAAAAAACGCGCCGCCTGCGCGGCCTCCGCCAGTCCCAAACCCGCGGCAAAGACATCGGCATCCTTTGCGATCAGCTCGCGGTTGAGATTGCCGTTGACCCAGAGTCGCTGCGCGATCAGGTCTTTCTCGTCCGCACTGCAACGCCAGGCTCCGGCTCGTTCCAGTGCTGCAATGGCATCCTCATACACCGCATCGAGAATTATCAGCGAGTTTTCTGACGAACAGGAGGTGGAATTATCGAAGGTTTTGGAGGCATGGATCTTCTGCGCCGCATCGTCGAGGTCGGCGCTGCTATCGATAATCACCGGCACATTGCCGGCGCCGACACCAATCGCCGGGGTACCGCTGCTATAGGCCGCGCGCACGTTATTCTGCGACCCGGTAGCGACAATCAAATCCGCCTGTTCCATCAGCAGGCGAGTCATGTTACGCGATACCGGCTGCGGTAGAATCTGCACCAGGTCCCGGGGAGCCCCGACCTTGTCGAGTGCGTCACGCATCAGTTCGACCGTTGCATTGGTGCTGCTCCAGCCTGCCGGTGACGGCGCGATGACAATCGCGTTGGCACCTTTGAGGGCCATCATCGTCTTGTTCACCGGCGTCGCCGCCGGATTGGTCGATGGCGTTATCGCGGCAACCACGCCCACCGGCTTTCCGTAACGCACCATACCGTTACCCGAATCGGGTTCGATGACGCCCACGGTACGTGCCCGCAGCAGATCGCGCAGGGTGCCGAAGGTCTTGCGCTGATTCTTGATGATCTTGTCGGCGACGTTGCCGATACCGGTATCGGCGACTGCCTGTTCGGCAAGCCGCTGCGCATTTTCCGGCTTGTACAGCGACCAGGCGACCGCGGTCACGGCCTCGTCCACGCGAGCCTGATCGGCTCCTTTGAACTGGCGCATCGCGTCTTGCGCACGCTCGATGAGTTGTGCAACGCTGCGTATTTCGTCGTTGCTGGCGTCCGTTACCGCGGAAATTGCTGGTGAGGCCACAATGTAGGTCCTGATGATCTGGAAAAGCGTAAGTTTACCCGCTGACTCAATGATTTCAAACCAACCATTGAGCCTGCTGAAATTGGTGGCCGGCAAGATTCCCGCTTGCGCGGGAATGACACTCGATCAAGATGGTTAAGGTCATCCCCGCTTTCTTTTGCTTTGTCATCCCCGCGCAAGCGGGGATCTCGTATCGCACTTTAATTGATGGAACAGAACCTGGGCTACAGGGCAGTTTACCGGGTTTGCAACACGCCGGCCTGCAAGATTCCCGCTTGCGCGGGAATGTCCGAAACTGCAACAATGCTGCGCTTTGCTATCGGAACCTGATCTTGCTCGTTGAATACGGACCCTGGATCGTCGCCTGGTGTTTTTTCGCGCTCACCTGCGGAGGATTTATCAAAGGCGCGCTCGGCGTCGGCACGCCGTTGTTGACCGTACCGATGATGGCGCAGGTGCTACCGCCGCAGATGGCGATAGCCATCATGGCGATCCCGGTGGTCGTCGCCAACGTATTGCAATTCGCCCAGGCCGAGCGCAGTACCGCGGTGGTGGCGCGCTTCTGGCCGACCTTCATCGCCATTCTGATCGGTACCTGGATCGGCGTAAAAATACTCTCGACCATCGACGAAAAGACGCTGATGTTCCTGGTCGGCGTGGCCGTCATCGCCTTTGCCCTCCTGCAGGGATCGAAGTTCCGCCTGCACCTGCCCGATCGCCTGGTCAAACCCGCAGGTATTTTGTTCGGTGGCGCCTCCGGTCTGATCGGTGGCGTTTCATCTTTTTTCGGCCCGATGCTGATCACCTACCTGATTTCAATCCGTGGCCTTTCCAAGAATCAGTTCGTCAGCTCGATCAGTTTTCTCTACGTCAGTGCTGTCGTGCCCTGGACGCTGACGCTCTACTACTTCGGTCTGCTCGACGAGCGCCTGCTGGTTTATTCCACTTTCGCCACGTTACCGGTCACCCTCGGTCTGTTGACCGGCCAGCGCATCCGGCACTGGATCAGTGAGGAACGTTTTCGCTACCTGATTATCGGCATCCTGGTGATCTCGGGGCTTTCGATGCTGTGGCGCGCTGCCCAGTAAACCGCGCAGCCATAAGCCAGGCCAGACATTACCTGCAATCCCTTTACGCTTCGCCAGAGGGGAATCAGTTGGACTGCCCGGCACAGGATACTCACAATCTATACCCGCGCCCGCGACAGCAAAGGGCTGCATGTTCATCGCTAGACAGTAATCGTCTGCTTGTATAACATCACCCCGATTTAGCAAAAATCACGCAACTTATAATAATCAATCTGATTTCGGAGGAGCCCAATGAATTTCAGAAAAACTATGGCCGCAAGTGCAATTACGCTGGCCACGACACTGCTATCTGCCAATGTTGCCTACGCCGCCTGTGCGACCGACGGCCTGCCATCGTCGATGGCCAAGCCCGATGGTTACCCGGCGCGCGCGCTGACCATGGTGGTCCCCTACGGCCCTGCGGGTGGTTCCGGCCAGGTTGCCCAGGCAATGGCGCAAGCGGTCAGCGATCTGACCGGTGTGTCCATTAACCGCGATCACAAGCCAGGCGGCTCCGGCACCGTCGGCATGACGGCCTACATGGCTTCTCCGGCAGATGGTTATGCGGTGATGGAGCACATCGACGATGCCTCGAGCGCGCATGCGCTGGATTCCGGCCGTCCCAACCCCGCCACCGACCTGATTCCGCTGGTAACCTCACAGATCACCTTCTCGCAGATTTACATCCGCACCGACGAAGATCGCTTCACCGACTGGGAATCCTTTGTCAAATGGGTCACCGCACAGAACGGCAGGGCGACGATCGCCAACGTTTCCAAGGAAGGCTCCATGGAACGCGTCAACATGAAGTTCATCACCGACGCGACCGGCATGCAAATCCAGCAGATCTCCTTCGATAAGGGTGCGCCGCGTTACGGTGCGCTCGCGGGCGGCCAGGTGGATGCGCTGTTTGAACAGCCCGGCGACGTGCGCAAGTTTATGGATGCCGGCAAGTTCAAGCCGATTCTGACCCTTTTGAAGGAACGCCCCGCGGCCTTTGCCGACGTTCCCAGCCTGACCGATGTCGCTCTGGATTTCGATCCCCTGTACCGCTTTCGCGGTTTCTACGTGCACAAGGACGCCCCCGCCGACCGCGTCAAGTGGTTGCAATGGGCTTTCCAGAAGGCTTACTGCCAGCCCAGCTACCAGAAGTACAACGAGAGCAAGTACATGACGCTGATCGAAAGTTTTCGTGACACCCAGGGCTCACGCGACCTGATCAACCAGACCGTCGCCCAGTATCGCGAGGTGTACAAGTCCATGGGACTCGAAGTTAAATAGCGGCGTCACGCTGTTGATAAACCCTCGACGCCCGGGCTGACCCCGGGCGTCGCAGTTCGAGGAGTCATACAAATGGGTAATCTCAGAACCGGGCACCTGGTCGAAGGTGCAATCTGGCTGTCGCTGTGCCTGTTCCTTTACGCCTATTCCTTCGAGTTCGACAAGAACATCGAGATTTACAAATTCGGCGCGACCGCCTGGCCGCGCAGCATCATCCTGCTGATTGCCATCGCCGCGCTCGGACAACTGTTTCAACACTGGAAATACGGTGACATCGGTTCGTCCAACGCCATGCAGGCCGCCAACGTGGACGACGCGGAAGAAGCCGCCCACGAAGCTCACCATGAATCGCTGGGCTGGTACCTGTCAACTTTCGCATTGCTGGTCATTCCGTTCGCCTACATGCGAGTCCCCGACTGGATTGCCGCATGGCTCGGGGCGGGTGGTAGCACGCTGCACATCCTGCGGGTGGTTTGTGCGGTCATCCTGGTCGGACTATTTCTGACCCAGGTCAAACGCAACATGATGGGCGCGATGCTGACCTTGCCCCTTTTTTTCGCAGCACTGCTCGAAGACATGGGCTTTTATTCACTGGCACCAATTTTCATCGTTGGTGTCATGTTTCTATTTGGCGAAACCCGTCCCAAACCGATGCTCGCGATCATGGCGCTGATCTACGGTCTACTGATGGCCTTGTTCGTTAAAATTCTGTTTGTCGGCCTGCCGGTCGGCAATATCCGCCCCTTCTACGATTTCGGTAGCTGGGTGGTTACCGTGCTGCAATAGGAGCCAACCGTGGACGTCTTCAATAATTTTCTGACCGGTACCATCACCCTGTTCAGTGATCCGCTCGGCATCCTGATCTTCTTTGGCGGTGTTATCGGCGGCATGCTGTTCGGCGCTATTCCCGGCGTCAGCATGCTGACCCTGGCGGCTATCCTGCTGCCGTTTACCGCACATCTGTCGGCCGAGCACGGCATCATGCTGTTTTCGGTCATCTACTGCACCGGTGTTTACGGTGGTGCGATTACCGCAATCCTGTTCAATATTCCCGGCGCGCCGGAAAACGCACCGACCGCTTTCGACGGTTACCCGATGACGCAGAAGGGCCAGGCCGGTAAGGCCGTCGGTGCCGCTGTCATGTGTTCCGCGATCGGTGGCACGGTGTCCTGCATCATCATGATGATCGCGACCGCGCCGATTGCCGACTGGGCAATTTCCGCCTTCGGTCCGCCCGAGATTTTCGCCCTGGTGTTTTTCGGCCTGGCGGTCGCCTCCTCGGTTGGCGCCAAAACCTTCTGGAAAGGCTGGTTGTCGATCCTCATCGGCCTGATGGTCGCAGTGGTCGGACTCGATCCGGTGGGCGGTATCGAGCGCTACGATTTTGAAATGCCGTATTTACTCGCCGGGATACACTTTATTCCAACCATTCTCGGTTTTTTTGCCGTATCGGAAATTTTTGTCCAGGCGGAGAAAAAAGTGACCGGGTCCTATGTCGCCCCCAAAATTGGGGTCGAGTTTCCGACCCTGAAAGAACTGCTGGCCCACAAGTTCGCCGTGATTCGCTCGATAATTATCGGCTTTTTCTGCGGCGTCCTGCCGGGCATCGGTGCGACGCTGGCAGCCTTCATGGGTTACAACGAAGCGGTGCGCTGGTCGAAAAAGCCCGAGACATTCGGCAAGGGCAATATCGAAGGCGTGATCTCTTCCGAAACCGCCAACAATGCGGCGACCGGCGCAGCGATGATCCCGCTGCTGGCCCTGGGCCTGCCAGGTGGCGCACTGACCGCAATGATGGTCGGCGTATTCCAGATGCACGACATGGAACCGGGGCCGCTGGTGTTTATCAACAGCGCCGACCTGGTGTGGGTAGTTTTCGCGGCGATGTTCTTTGCCAACATTTCGATCATTTTCGTCGGCTATCTCGAAACCAAGACCATCATCAATCTATTGCGCATCCCGTTCCAGTTCCTCGCGCCAATGATCCTGCTGCTCGCTACCGTGGGTGCCTACGCGGTCCGTGGCCTGACCATCGACATAGTCGTCATGTTCCTGGCAGGCGTGATCGGCTTCTTCCTGCGGCGTTCGGGCTACTCGGTGGCCGGCATAGTGCTCGGTCTGATCCTCGGCAAGATCGGCGAGCAAACCTTTGCCCAGGCGATGCAGATGCTGCATTTCGAATGGAGTGGTTTTTTCGATCGCCCGATCGCACTGGGCCTGATACTGGCCGGCTTCGTCACCCTTGCCGGCAGTATTTACGGCGCCTTTTTCAAGACGAATAAACCAACGGCAACTGATCCGGCAGTTTAACCATTATCCCAGCCAGGTCACCAGCGCCGAAAGACTCACCCCACCGGCCAGCACACCCGCGACCAGGCGGCGCTTGAACAGGAAATAGGCACCGAAGGCAATCGCCACCGCGGCAATGCGAACCGGCAGGGAGACGCCAGCAAGATCGCTCTCGGGCAGTATGATCATGCGGAATATGAGCCCCGCGACCATGGCATAGGACACACAGGTTACCCAACGGAAAAAAGCGCCATTGGCATCGATACGCCGGGCCACCAACACGCCCAGCGCGCGCCACACAAAGGTCGCCGCAGCGCAGGCCAGCACAATTAGCCAGAAAGAATCAGCTGCCATCGCCGTGCTCCCAGCGCCGGCCTAACGCAAAACCGACGCTACCGCCGATCACCCCGGTGATCAATAAATCCATTTCCGGCCACAGGCTGTGCGCGACGGGAATGGTGGCACAACCCAGCAGCATCGAAATTCGCTCGGCACGACCCGGCACCGCCGACAATACCAGCGCAAAAAACAGCGGGCTGACAAAAATCAGTCCGAGTACCAACGCCGGCGGCAGTAGCACTGCACTGTGATATCCGAGCAGGGTGCCGGCCACCGCCGCCAGCAAAATAGAGCTGGCGAAGGTGACGTAATAACGATGCCGCCAGGCTGCGTCTACGCGAGGAAACTCACGCATACACACCGCCCAGGAATTGATTGACAGCAACTGCGCATCGAGCAGCATGCGCGGCAGACCAGGACGCTCACGCGCCAGCGTCGGCATGAAGGAAACCACCATCGGCAGAAAACGCGCGTTGGCGAGCGAACAGGCAAACACGATCGCCACCAGACCCTGCCCGGTACGGGTTAGTTCGACCATCGCCAACTGCCCCGGCAAACCCCAGATCAGCAGGGACGCGACTGCTGCCATTTCGGCACCGAAACCGGCGCTGCGGGCGAGCGAACCAAATCCCATCATCGTGAAAAACAGGATAAACGCCGGCAGCGACAAGGCATCCAGCAACGCCTTGCGCATTACTGCGCGATCCCCGGCGACCGGTGTCGTCGCTTGCTTCATTTCGAAATTCGCATCAATTGCAGTTTCCTGTTCCCGCATTGTCATAAATTACCCTGATCCGGGCCGAAATCCCGAACCGCCACCGGCCGAGCTGGCCGCGAACTCTTTGCCGTGATTGTACATGCTCGGGACCAAACCACTATGACCGCCACAATCGGCCTGCGCAAATCGCGCCCATACTGTGCCAGGATGCGTAATCCTGCATAAATGCCGGGCTTTCGTGCTTATAATACCGGCCCGCTCAGCACCGCACTGGTGCATCGCCATTCAGCGACGCATGGCGCCTGGCAAAGGGCGTCGAAATATATATCGGAGAAGCACAGATGAACAGCAATAACAGCATGGCACGGGTATTTTGCATCGGCCAGAATTATGTCGCCCACATTCGCGAACTCGGTAACCCGATGCCGACATCACCGGTTATTTTCATGCGTCCGCTCGCCTGCCTGGTCGCCCCGGGCGAAAAAATTCAATTTCCACGGCACGGCAAACTGCTCCACTACGAGGTCGAAGTGGTGGTGCGTATCGGCAAACCCGGACGCGACATCGATGAGACGCAAGCGCTTTCCCATATCGACGCGGTTACCCTGGGTGTCGACCTGACCCTGCGCGACCTGCAAAAGAAAGCCAGGGAAAAAGGCTTGCCGTGGGACGCTGCCAAGGCGTTTGAGCAGAGCGCGCCACTGGGCGAATTTCTGCCTTATGATCCGGTAACGATGGATTTGAAACACCTCGCTTTCCGCTGCCGCGTCAACGGCCAACTCAGGCAGGACGGCAACACCGACGACATGCTCTTCAGTTTCGAAAGGCTAATCGCCGAACTCAGTAAAATCTGGATATTGAGACCAGGCGACATGATATTTACCGGCACGCCATCTGGTGTCGGCGCGCTCGGCAGCGGTGATGTCATCGCGGTAGACAACGATCAGATCGGTTCCTTTAGCTGGACCCTGGTCGACTAGACCGCGACTCGTCGCGGGGCCATAAAGCGACGGCGAGGTGCTGACAATCAGGCGAGCGCGTCCTGCAATACGCAGGCGATATGCCGCGCCGTGCGTTGTGCTCCATCCTTGATCTGGTGGCGACAGCTGGTGCCGTTGGCAACCAGCAGCGTATCGTCAGCGGCAGAGCGGACCGCCGGCAACAGGTCGAGTTCCGCCATCTTCATCGACAAATCGTAATGGTCCGCTTCGTAGCCGAAGGCGCCGGCCATGCCACAGCAACCGGAGTCGATCACCTCGACTTCGAGCTGCGGAATCAGGGCCAGGGTCTGCCGCAGCGCATCCATGGTCGCAAACGCCTTCTGGTGGCAGTGGCCGTGGACCAGTGCGCGCCGCGCCGCCAACGGCTTCAATGCCAGCCGTAATCTGCCGGCCTGCTGCTCGCGTGCGAGAAATTCTTCCAGCAGCAACGCTTGCGCCGCAAGCGCCCGGGTTTCGTCGCCCGGTATCATGCTGTGGAACTCGTCGCGCAGGGTCAGCAGGCAGGACGGCTCCAGGCCGATAATCGGGATCCCGCGCTCGACATGGGGGCGCAGCGCATCCAGCATGCGACGCGCCTCGCTGCGCGCCTCATCGACCATCCCGGTGGCGAGAAAACTGCGACCGCAACACAACGGGCGATCACCGTCACTGGCCTGTACCGACAACACGCGGTAGCCGGCAGCGGCGAGCACCGCCTTTGCGGCTCGAGCGTTGTCGGGTTCGAAGTATCGATTGAAGGTATCGACCAGCAACACCACCTCGCCATGGGTCGCGGCCGCGCCGGGAGCTGCCTGCACGTGGTCGTCAAACGGGTCCGAGCGCCATTGCGGCAGGCTGCGGCGTGCGCTCAGGCCGAGCATCTTCTCGCCGCTGCGCGCCAGCCAGCCATCGCGCCCGCGCAGGTTCAAAACGGCAGCGAAGCGGGTTGCGAGCGGCGCGTAACGTGGCAGGTAAGCGACCAGGCGATCCTTGAGCGAACGGCCGTGGCGCTGGTGATACTGGTGCAGAAATTCCACCTTCATCTTTGCCATATCGATACCCGTCGGGCATTCACGCCGGCAACCCTTGCAACCAACGCACAAATCCATGGTTTCGCGCATCGCATCGGAGAACAGCGCATCGGCGCCGAGCTGACCGCTGAGCGCGAGCCGCAGGCTGTTGGCGCGACCGCGTGTCAGGTGTTGCTCGTCTCCGGTAACCCGGTAGGACGGGCACATCACGCCCACATTCGCCTTGCGGCAGGCGCCGTTGTTATTGCACATTTCGACGGCCGCGCCAAACCCGCCCCATTCCGACCAGTCCAGGGTCGTCGCCAGCGGTTTCAGCGTATAGCCTGGCGCGAAGCGGAACAGGCTGCGGTCATCCATGCGCGGCGCGCGCACGATCTTACCGGGATTGAACAGGCCGGTCGGATCGAAGGCGTCCTTGACTGCCTCGAAGGTCCGCAGCATACGGCTGCCGAACATGCGCTCATGGAATTCCGAGCGCGCCAGGCCGTCACCGTGTTCACCGGAATGCGAACCCTTGTATTCCTGCACGATGTCGAGGGTTTCCTCGATGATCGCACGCATCTTTTGCGCACCGTCTTGCTTCATGTTCAGGATCGGCCGCACATGCAGGCAGCCTACCGAGGCGTGCGCATACCAGGTTCCGGTGGTGCCATGTTTCTCAAATACCCGGGTCAGGCGATCGGTGTATTCCGCGAGGTCGGCAAGCGGTACGGCGCAGTCTTCGACAAAGGAAACCGGTTTGCCGTCGCCCTTCATCGACATCATGATATTCAGGCCGGCCTTGCGCACTTCCCAGATCGCGGCCTGAGCCGCAATGTCCTGCACCTCGACCACGGCATTGGCGAAACCGAGATCCGCCATCAATTCGACCAGTTGCCTGAGCCTTGCCACCTGCTCGGCGTGATCTTCGCCGGCGAATTCAACCAGCAGCAAGGCATCCGGTTCACCGCGCACGATGCTGTCCACGGTCGCGCGAAACATCGGGATTTCGCGCGATAACTCGATCATGGTGCGATCCACCAGTTCCACCGCGGCGGGATCCAGCTTGACGATGTGCTGCGTCGAATCCATCGCATCGTGAAAGGTCGGGAAGTGGCAAACCCCCAACACCTTGTGGGCGGGTAGCGGCTGTAGATCGAGCTGCAAACGCGTAAAGAACGCGAGCGTACCTTCGGAGCCGACTAACAGGCGGCCGAGATTGCCGGTTTGCGCATCGACCAACTCATCGATGTTGTAACCGCCGACACGGCGCAGCAGCTGCGGAAAGCGCCGCTCAATTTCGTCGGCCTCGCGCCGACCCAGTTCGGTCAGAGTGCGCAACAATTCGGCAGGCAGGCCTTGCCCGCCAGCATCTTTAATGGCACCGAAGTGCGCGCGGCTACCATCGGCCAACAGCGCATCGATGCTGCGCAGGTTGTGCACCATGTTGCCGTAACGCAACGAGCGCGCGCCGCAGCTATTGTTGCCGGCCATGCCGCCAAGGGTGGCCCGATTGCCGGTCGACACGTCGACCGGATAGAACAGGCCGTGGGGTTTCAACCAGCGGTTGAGCTGGTCGAGCACCAGCCCCGGCTCGACCCAGATCGAACGCGCCGCGACATCGAACTCGCCAATCTGATTGAGGTACTTGGTAGTATCCATGACCAGCGCGGTGCCGACCGTCTGCCCGATCTGCGAGGTACCGCCACCACGCGGCAGCACCGGAATCCCGGCATCCGCGGCGATTTGCAGTGCACACTGCACATCCTGCTGGTGACGTGGCACCACCACACCGATCGGCTCGATCTGGTAAATCGACGCATCGGTGCTGTAGCGGCCACGACTGAACGCATCGAACAAAACCTCGCCTTCCAGCTCCCGTCGCAAGCGGTCGGCCAGCGCGCTATCGCCGATGCGGGCCTGGCCCGCGCCGGGCGGGATTTGTGAGTGGGTAGTTGCGACCAAGAGAGTGCCTTGCGGATTGCTGTAAAACGCAGACTATAAGAGAAAAACAGCTGGCAGTAACGCTTAAATTTTATTCGCGCCGATTACCCGCAAACGACCCTCTGCCAGGCAGGCGATGCTTGCACTGGCCCGCGTGCTCAGGCACGATTCTCGCCCTGAGCCACACAATCATGCCGAGGAGCACTGCCATGTCTAATCCCGCCGGACGTCATTTCCTGCAGATACCAGGACCGAGCAACGTCCCCGATCGCGTGTTGCGGGCGATGGACATGCCGACCATGGACCACCGCGGTCCCGAGTTCGCACAGTTGACCCTTGGCGTGCTTGACGGTATGCGGCAGGTTTTCAAAACCGCGGGTGACGTGGTCATTTTTCCGGCATCCGGGACCGGCGCCTGGGAAGCGGCGCTGGTCAACACATTGTCCCCGGGTGACCGCGTGTTGATGTTCGAAACCGGCCAGTTCGCCACCCTGTGGAAGGGTATCGCCACGGATCTCGGCCTCGAGGTCGATTTCGTCGAGGGCGACTGGCGCCACGGGGTCGACCCCGACGAGGTCGCGGCACGTCTCACTGCCGACAGCGAGGGTCACATCAAGGCCGTCATGGTGGTGCACAACGAAACCTCGACCGGCGTAACCAGTCGCATTGCCGAAATCCGCAACGCCATCGACAGCTGCGGACATCCCGCGCTGTTCATGGTCGACACCATCTCGTCGCTGGGTTCGATCGACTATCGCCACGACGAATGGCAGGTCGACGTCACCGTCGGCGGCTCGCAAAAAGGCCTGATGTTGCCGCCCGGGCTCAGTTTCAACGCGATCAGCGCCAGGGCACTGGCGGCCTCGGAGACTTCGACCCTGCCTTGCTCCTACTGGAACTGGCAAGCGATGATCAAGTCGAACCAGACCGGCTACTTTCCCTATACCCCGGCGACCAACCTGCTGTACGCGTTGCGTGAATCACTCAAGATGCTGCTCGACGAACAGGGCCTCGACAATGTCTTTGCGCGCCACCAGCGTCACGCCGAGGCGACCCGGCGCGCAGTGCGTGCCTGGGGCCTCGAAATCCTGTGTCAGAATCCCGATGAGTACAGTGGCTCGTTGACCGCGATCCTGCTGCCCGACGGGCATGATGCCGACCAGCTGCGCCAACTCATCCTGGAGCGCTATAACATGTCGCTCGGCACCGGGCTCGGCAAGGTACAGGGCCGGGTATTTCGCATCGGCCACCTCGGC
>JAJDOF010000097.1 GCA_022340305.1 Gammaproteobacteria bacterium | reverse complement strand
CCCCGGTTGATCCTGTCCCGGTTGATCCGTGTCTGTCCCGGTTGATCCCCCCCCGGACATTAAAAATTAGCGCTGAAATTCGAATATCTCTTTGCCAATTGCGATGCCAGGGATCAACTACCAGGATTGATCGTTTCCGCTGAATGTTATCGAGACGTTGCCGCCGGATATGAAACCACTGACTTTTTTGCCCGCTCTGGGACGATCGTTTTGGACGGCGGGCGAGTATCCTGGGTATATAGTGAATCTCGCCGGGGAGCTTGCCTGGATTGAGAGGGACGCACCCAACACGCGATTGCGGCTCATGTCGTGACCCTCGTGGGACCCATGGGGCCTAACGGCGCCTGTGGCGGTAAGGCACGGGGATGTGCCGTATGCCGAAAATGCAGGGAGCATTTTTCGGCCCAAATCGCTTCGCAGTTTGTGCTCGGCGCATCCAGGCGCCTCGCCCTTCGGGCTCGCTTCGCTCGTGCAAAACCGCTCCCGGCGATTTTGTCGATCCACGGGGTTACTCTTCCCCCTCTACTCTTTGCCAGACGAAAAACTCCGCCAGACCAAAAAAAGCCCCGCGAGCTTCGATGACTTTTGAGGAGGCTGGACGGGATAGACTCAAGACGCGATTGCATCTCGCGTCTTGACCCCCTGCGGGGGCGCCTGCGGCGTTCCAAACTGCTTCGCAGTTTGTCGAACCAATGGGTTCTCATCAATCCTCTCTCTCCGCCAGACCAAAAAAAACCCCGCTGTGCGGGGCTCTTTTTTGGTCTGGCGGAGAGAGAGGGATTCGAACCCTCGATACGCGTTAACGTATACACGCTTTCCAGGCGTGCTCCTTAAACCACTCGGACACCTCTCCAGATTCGATTTCGAGCTAGACCAATAACAGTATCCAGCAGGGCGCGAAGGGTACAGGAAGCGCGGCGGGGTCGCAATATTTTGATGTTGATCCGCTATACAAGTCATTCCCGCGCAAGCGGCGGTCCGACGTCTCGGAATCTTGTACTCTCCGATACAAGATCCCCGCTTCCGCGGGGATGACAAATGTGCCTCCGATACAAGATCCCCGCTTGCGCGGATGACGCTGAAAGTGTTGGGGGGATGGAGTAGTCGGAGGAACAACATTAGACCTTCATTTTGCTCATATCTGGGTCGTAGAGAGGTTGCAGCTGCAGTGCACAAGGCAGGCGCTCGCCGGCGACTTCGAGTTCGTAGGAACCGGATTTCAGGTACTCGGCATCGACGCCAGCTTGATTACGCACGTAGCCGAGGCCGATGTTGGTTTTCAGTGTATAACCCCAGCCGGCACTCGATAGCCAGCCGACGCGTTCGCCGTCGCGGTAAATGGTTTCGCGGCCGAGCAGCACGACGTCCCGCTGCGCCAACGTGAACCCGGCGAGGGATTTCACCAGCGGACCTTGTTGCTGTTCGATTATCGCGGCGCGACCAATGAAATCCTTGCCACTGTTCAGGTCCACTGCCCAGCCAAGACCAGCCTGCAGCGGGCTGTAATCCGGGCCGATATCAGCGCCCCAGGCCCGGTAGGCCTTTTCCAGGCGCAGTGATTCGATCGCGCGGTAGCCGGCGTTGACGATGCCGTGGTCTTTACCGGCTTGCATCAGGCGCTGGTAGACCATGGCCGCACACTCGACCGGCACGTGCAGTTCCCAACCGAGTTCACCGACATAACTGACGCGCAGCGCGCGCATGATCGCGCCGTTGACGGCAAGTTCCTGCATGGTCGCAAAGGCAAAGGCATCATGCGAGATATCGTCGCGCACCAGTGATTGCAGGACCTCGCGTGCCCTCGGTCCCATCAGCGACAAAACGGCCCAGGCCGAGGTCACATCTTCGATGCGTGCAGCGCAGCCGGCGGGGATATTGCGCCGAATCCAGTCGAAGTCATGGGTTGCAAAACCGGTTCCGGTAACGAGGTAAAACTCGTCGTCGGCAATCCGCGTCACCGTCAGATCGGATTCGATACCACCCCGCGGATTCAACATCTGTGTATACACTACCGCGCCCACCGCAACATCGACACGGTTGGCGCAGATCCACGATAAGGCTTCCGCTGCACCCGGACCCGAGACACGATACTTGGCAAACGAGCTCTGATCGAATAACGCAACCCGCTCGCGCACCGCGCGATGTTCTGCGCCGACCGCGTCGAACCAGTTTTGCCGCTCGAAGCTGTAAACGTCCTGCGCCATCTCGGGCGCCGGCGCGAACCAGTTCGGTCGCTCCCAGCCGAGCTTTTCACCGAAACAGGCACCCTGCGCCTGCAAACTATCGTATAGCGGCGAACGCCGGCACGGCCGGCAACTCTTATTCTCCTCGTGCGGCCAGGCCATGGTGTAGTGTTTCGAATAGGCCTCGAGGGTACGGCTGCGCACCCAGTCGACATCGGCATGCGGCTTGCCGAAACGGCGGATGTCGACCGGCCACAGGTCGAACGGCGGTTCGCCCTTGTGCACCCATTCGGCCAGCGCCATGCCGGCACCACCGCCCGAGGCGATGCCGAAGGCGTTGAACCCGGCGCCGACGAATACATTGTTACGCTCCGGGGCGGCACCGAGAATAAAGTTGCCGTCCGGCGTAAAGCTCTCGGGCCCGTTAAACATTTGCTTGATACCGGCTTCATTGAGTGCCGGCACGCGCGCGATCGCCTGTTCCATCAGCGGCTCGAAATGATCCCAGTCATTGTCCAGCAGGGTAAAGTTAAAACCTTCGGGTATACCTTCCTCGGCCCAGGGAATCGGGTTCGGCTCATAGCCGCCCATCACCAGGCCCCCGACCTCTTCCTTGAAATAGGTCAGCCGATCCGGATCCCGCAGGGTCGGCAGGTCGCTCGGCACCGCGGCGATTTTTTCGGTCACCAGGTACTGGTGCTGTACCGATACCAGTGGAATATTGACGCCTGCCATCTGTCCCAGCTGGCGCGACCACTGCCCACCACAGATCACCACTTTCTCGCATTCGATACGGCCATTATCGGTGCGCAGCGCACGAATCGTATCGCCGTCGAATTCAAAGCCGGTGACTGCGGTATCTTCACAGATCTGTACCCCACCCTTGCGCGCGCCGCTGGCCAGCGATTGCGTGATATCAGACGGATTCGCCTGACCGTCAGTGGGCAGAAACGCGGCGCCGACGAGGTCGTCGATATCCATGACCGGCCACAGGTCGAACGCTTCCTGCGGCGTCAGCAAATGCATGTCGAGACCGAAGGAATGCGCCGTGGTCGCCTGGCGTTTGACCTCGGTCCAGCGCTGCTGGTTGCAGGCAAGGCGCAGCCCACCATTCATTTTCCAGCCGGTGGCGAGCCCGGTTTCCTGTTCCAGGGTCCTGTAGAGCTCCACCGAATACCCCAGCAGTTGGGTGATATTGGCGTTGGTGCGCAACTGGCCTACCAGGCCGGCGGCGTGGAAAGTCGAACCCGAGGTCAGTTTGTGTTTTTCCAGCAGCACGACGTCATTGCAACCCATCCTGGCGAGATGGTAGGCGGTCGAGCAGCCGATGATACCGCCGCCGATGATGACGATGCGTGCCTGCGTGGGAATCGGTGAAGCATCACTCATGTTATTCAAGCCCATATTCACGTTTACGTTTGGCGGCCCAGGCGCCGATCATACGATCGGCGATGATCGCGATGAAAGCGACGCAGACGCCGGCGATGATGCCGCGCCCGCTGTCCGCCTTGGTGAGTGCAATGTAGACTTCCTGTCCGAGTTCACGGGTGCCGACCAGCGCGGTGATGACCAGCATCGACAGGGCCATCATGATGGTCTGGTTGACGCCGAGCATGATGTGCGGCAACGCCAGCGGAACCTGCACCTTGCGTAGCAACTGATTGCGGGTGCACCCGGCCTGCCGCGAGGCTTCGATCAGGTCTGCGGGCACCTGGCGAATACCATGGTCGGTATAACGGATAATCGGTGTCACTGCATAAGCGATCACCGCCAGCATCGCGGCAAAGTCGCCGACGCGGAACAACATCACCACCGGCATCAGGTAAACAAAACTGGGCAATGTCTGCAGGGTATCGATGATCACGCTGACGACACGGTGCACGCGCTCGTTACGCGCCGCCAGGATGCCGATCGGGATACCGATGAGGCAGGCAATGATGACCGAGATACCACACAGGTAGAGCGTCACCATGGCCTTGTCCCACAGACCGACCACGGCGATGAAGGTCGCGAGACTCGCCGTCAGCAGGGCGAGCCGGCGCCCACCCAGTTGCCAGCCACCGAGGCCGACCATCGCCACCACCGCGATCCACGGCAACGACAGCAGGAAGCGCTTGAACGGTATCATGATGTTGAGCAACAGGAAGTTCTTGAAACTTTCCAGTACATCGTAAAAATTGACGTTGATGTAGCGCACCAGGTCACCCCAGAAGGTGCCCATGCTGATCTGCCAGGTTTCGGGGTAAGTGTTCATCGCCGGCAGGTAGATGCCCAGCAACCAGGTGACGATGGCGATCACGACAAAGCACAGCGCATGCGGATGCCGCGTCCACAGGCCTTGTTGTTGCTGGCTGTAAACCGGTGTAGGCCGGTTGGCATAAGCCTGGCTGAGCCGGTCCAGCGCGATGGCGAGCAGGGTAATCGCGACGCCGGCTTCGACACCCTCGCCGATCTTGAGGCGGCGCAACGCGGTCAGCACGTCGTAACCGAGGCCACCGGCACCGATCATCGAGGCGATGATGACCATGTTCAAAGACAGCATTACCACCTGGTTGACGCCGACCATCAGCGAACGCTTGGCCGACGGCAGCAAGACTTTCCACAGCAACTGGCGGCGCGAACAACCCGCCATCGATCCGGCCTCAACCACCTCGTCAGTGACCTGCTCGAGCGCCAGCAGGGTGACCCGCACCATCGGTGGCATCGCGTAGATAATTGTCGCGATCATCGCCGATACCGGGCTGAAACCGAACAGCAACAGCACCGGTACCAGGTAGGCGAACACCGGCACCGTCTGCATCAGGTCGAGAACCGGCATCAGAACTGCGCGGAAGCTATTCGAGCGATACCCGACGATGCCGAGTGCCATGCCTCCCACCACGCCGATCGGCACCGCGATGATGATCGAGCTCAGGGTCACCATGGCACTATTCCACTGACCGAATAGCACCAGGTAGCTGAAGCAGCCACCAACCAGCGCCGCCAGCTTCCAGTCGCGCGCATAATGGCCGAGCAACATAACCCCGGCAAGCAACGCAATCCAGGACAGGCGCGGAAACACCAGCACCGCATCGCTGCCGACCCCGGACAGAAAACCGGTCGACAACACACTTTTCACCAGGGTATAGGGCTGTTCCACGACCCAGGCAATGCCTCGCGTCAGCTCCTTGAAGGTGAACAGGCCAAGGTCGGCGCTATTGATCAGCCACTTCATGAAGCGGGTAATCCAGCCCGCCAGCGGTATTTCCCAGGCGCGCGGGTAGCTGAAGGCAAAAGGCAGGCTATCGCGCGCAAACATCATCAGCAGGGTCACGCCGATCATCCCTGCCCACAGTAAAACCCAACGACCGGGAACCGACAGTGTGGGCTTCATTGTCGACACCGCTATTGTCATCAGCTTTGCCGTGGTGGTGACGCCAGCAGATCGACGACGACCTGGCGTGTCAGCGCACCAATGATTTCTCCGCGTTCGTCGACCACCGCGAATACCGCGCCGCTATCGGCGTTTAGAATCTGCTCGAGCTGGGAATCGATCGCTGCGTCCGCGGCAACCTCGCCAACAAATACCTGGTCGCCGGCCTCTACCATAAGCGCCTGCGCACTCAACACCTTGGCGCGTGGAATGCCCTGGGTAAACTCTTCCACGTAATCGGTCGCCGGATGCAGCACCAGTTGCTCGGGCGTACCGATCTGAATAATCGCGCCATCTTTCATGATCGCTATCCGATCGGCGAGTCTTATCGCTTCCTCGAAATCGTGGGTGATGAATACAATCGATTTGTGCAATACGTTCTGCAGGCGCATAAATTCGTCCTGCATTTCACGCCGGATCAGTGGATCCAGCGCCGAGAAAGGCTCGTCGAGAAACCAGACATCGGGTTCCGCGGCGAGTGAGCGTGCAATCCCCACGCGCTGCTGCTGGCCGCCGGAGAGTTCACGCGGGTAATAGAGCTCACGCCCGTCGAGGCCGACCAGCTTGATCACCTCGAGCGCGCGCTGTTCGCGCTCGGCACGACCCATGCCCTGCACTTCGAGTGGCAGGGAAACATTACCCAGCACGTTGCGATTCGGCAACAACGCGAAATGCTGAAACACCATGCCCATCTTGTGGCGACGCAGCCCGATCAACTCGGCTTCACTGGCTTTCATCAAATCCCGTGTTTCGAAGAAGATAGCGCCAGCGCTGGGTTCGATCAGGCGTGTCATACAACGCAACAGCGTCGATTTGCCGGATCCCGAAAGGCCCATGATGACGAATATCTCGCCCTCGTAGACATCGAAACTGGCGTCACGCACCGCGCCGATATAGCCATCGCGTTCGAATGCCGCCTCGTCGACTTCGCCGGCACCGGCAAACAGAGACTCGGCATCGTCACCAAAAACTTTCCACACGTGGCGGCAGCTTAGCTTGACAGAATTCTTGACGTCAGCCTCGCCCAATGGCCCTGCGTCAGGAGTGTTGGCTTGCGGATCGGACATGTTCGCGTTACCCGGCATTAGCGAAACGGAAAGGAACTACATAACAAGAAAGGACCGGGGTATTCCCCGGTCCTTCAAATCCCCGTAACGACTACTTGATCCAGGCCATCCAGGTGGATTTGTTTGCGCTCATCCAACTGGCAACCGTTTCATCTACCGATTTACCGTCGAGATCGACTTCTACAATCATCTGGCTCATCGCCGCATTGTCGATCTTGAAATTACGCACCGCCTTGTAGGCGCCCGGCCATTTCTTTTCGCCGGCCTTCCAGCCGACCTTCTTGATCCAGCCAAAAGGCTTGCCGCAGTCATAGGCCATGCTCTTGTTGATACCCCAGCTCGGGTCTTCGTAGCAGGCGTCGGTATACTCGGGAAATTCAACCCACTCGCCTTTATACTTGGCAACTGCCCAGTGCGGGGCATAAATCCACAGCAGGATCGGCGCCTTGCGCTGCACCGCCGATTCCAGTTCCGAAAACAGCGCGGCGTCGGTGCCGGCATGGACCACTTCGTAATTCAGCCCCAGCGCTTCGACGCGCTCATCGTCAAACCCGGCCCAGGTAACCGGTCCACCGAGATAACGGCCTTTGGGTGCAGTTTCCGCCGTGGAAAAAGCCTTGGCACAGGCGTTCAGGGCCTTCCAGTCGGGCAGCCCCGGACAGCGCTCCTTCATGTACAGCGGGTACCACCATTCTTCCTTGGCATCCATTCCCGTTTCACCGAGATCGACGGTCTTGCCGGTAGCAAGCGATGCATCCATCGCCTGCTTGCCGGTGGTTTCCCACATTTCCATGGCAATGTGCAGATCACCGGACTCTAAACCGGCAAACTGGGCAATGTAGTCCGCCTGTACGTATTGGATGTTGTATCCGGCCTTTTTCAGCACTTCGCCCATGATGTGCGTGGTCAGGTATTGCCCGGTCCAGTCGTGTATGGTCAATTTGATCGGGTCCTTCGACTCGACCGCGCTAGCCGGCAAGGCGACAGACAGGCAAAAACCGATCAACAGCGTCCTGATCAATTGGTAATTCGATTTCTTACTCATGGTGATGGTCACTCCTCGTTATTGGCCGCATTTTATTGGCCTGATTTTTTGCTTTAGGTAATGCTTGGTAGCGCAGTGTAGCGGTGCCTCTTTTTCGCAAATTTCCCACACCATGTCAACGAAATATGCCCTGTTTGCCAAATATTGTTGCTATTTTTATGTTGTTTTATGTGGTTATGCGGATATAAGCTCTGTGACAGTGCACTCGATATCCGCCTGACATCCAGCTGTACCGCCCCGACCATCATTTGACCAGGACCCAAAATGCGGCTGCAAAAGAGACAAAACGAAATTCTGGCCTCGGTAAAACTGCACGGCGCCTGTTCGATCATCGATCTGGCCAGGCAGTTCGAGGTGTCGGACGAAACCATACGCCGCAACATCAAGCCGTTGGTGCGCCGGGGCCTGATCGAAAAAGTTCACGGCGGTATCGTGCTATGCCAGAAGCAGGAACCCGAACCACCATTCGAGAAGCGCATGAACGAGCGCGTCGAGGCAAAGCAATTAATCTCGGCGCGGGTTGCGACGATCATCAGAAACGGCGATTCGATCATGCTCGACACCGGCTCGACCACGGCATACGTGGCGCGCGCGCTGGGCGAGCATCGCAATCTTTCGGTCGTCACCAATTGTACCGAGATCGCACGCACGCTGGCGCGTGAGCCGAGCAACCGCGTACACCTGTGCGGTGGAGCATTGCGCGCCGACGACTGGGCAACTTTCGGTTCTGCCGCTATCGACTTTGTGCGCCAGTTTCACGTCAACTACGCGCTGCTGTCGATCGGCGGCGTTACCGCCGATGGCGGTTTCACCGATTATCACCTCGAAGAAGCCGAATTCTCACGCGCGGTGATCGCGCAGGCGCAGAAGACCATCGTCGTCGCCGATCACAGCAAATTCGGCAATCCCAACTTCATCAAGGTGTGTGATTTCACCGAGGTCGACATGGTTGTGGTCGAGCGCGCTCCACCTGTCGATATCGAGAACGCCCTGCGCGAAGCCGGTAGCGTCGTAATCAATGCCGGCGCGACACCCCAGGATTAAAAACCCGGCAAGTACGCGCGACCGATAGCCCGCATATCTCAGCGAATTCCAGCTGCGGACGCCGTAAAGCGCACGACGACAAGCGGTAAGACTGGCGGCCGGTTCGATCCAGTGTCAAGCCGCTGCGACCGCGCCGACATGCTCATTGAATTCGGGCCTGTCCATCAGCGCCTTGCAGCGCTCGAAGCGGCCGATCGAATAGGCCCAGAAGTCTTCGGCCGGGTTACCATCGCTGTACTGGATCAAGCCCCATAAGGTCCACAATAGGTCGCACATCGCCTTGTAAATAACCATGCGCCCGACTTCGGCTGCCATTGGTTCACGACCACAGTAGGCACGCATCATCTCCTCATCCTGCGCGGTCGTAAAACCAGCTTCTACCGACAGATCGCCTAGATCCCACAATGGGTCGTTCATACCCGAGTATTCCCAGTCGACAATCCACATGCGTTCGCCGTTATCGAGAAAGTTTTCACACAACGGATCGCAGTGGCATGGCGCAAGTGCTGCCGGGTTGCTTTGCAGTGCAGCGCGCACGGGAGCCGCCGACTCGACCACCTCGGCATAACCTGGCGGCAGTTGCGCCTTGCGTTCATCGAGGATGGCCAGGTAATCGTCGATCATCGCAAACAATTCAAAGCGAAACTCGAAGGTTTCAGGCCAGTCGTGCATTTGTTTTAAAGCCCTCCCTGCCCGTGCCGCCGATCCCTCGCGCCGCGCGAATTCCCGTGGCGTCATGGTGATGCAGTCATCCAGGTGGCGCATCAACAATATCCCGTTACTGTTTGTGTATAACACCTCGGCAGACACGCCGGAGTTCGCTGCCACGCGCGCGTTGTGCATCTCGACCTTGCGATCGATGTATTCCTCGGTACCTTTGCCCGGGATGCGCAACACGTAGCGTTCACCGGCGCTATCGATACGAAACACCAGGTTGGTCAGCCCGCCGAGCCGCTCGACGCTATAGGCACTCTGCTCCAGGTTTTCGAACCCTGGAATCCGCGTTAACACCCGATGCACCTGTTTCAATTCTTCAGTCACAATTCCCCCCGTTTCCTAAACCTAATCCCCGCGCAACTATCTCTACTACTC
>JAJDOF010000089.1 GCA_022340305.1 Gammaproteobacteria bacterium | reverse complement strand
GGTCACATATTGCGGCGGTACTGGCCGCCGACTTCGAACAGGGCATTGGTGATTTCACCGAGCGAGCAGTAACGCACGGCGTTGACGAGCTCGGCGAAGATATTGCGGTTGCCGATCGCCGCATCGCGCACGCGCTCGAGCGCGGCTGCGCGATGATCGGAATTGGCCGCCTGAAATTCACGCAAACGGTTGATCTGGCTCTGTTTTTCAGTATCGGTGGAACGCGCGAGCTCGATTTCGTGGTCCGGGTTACCGTCCGGGTTGATGAAGGTGTTGACGCCGATGATCGGCAATGAACCGTCGTGTTTGCGATGTTCGTAGAGCATCGACTCATCCTGGATTCTGCCGCGTTGATAGCCGGTTTCCATCGCCCCGAGTACTCCGCCACGCTCGGAGATGCGCTCGAATTCCTGCAGTACGGCCTCTTCGACCAGCGCGGTGAGTTGCTCGATGATAAAGGCGCCCTGGTTCGGGTTCTGGTTCCTGGCGAGCCCCCATTCATTGTTGATGATCAGCTGTATGGCCAGTGCGCGCCGCACTGAATCGCCGGTGGGGGTGGTTATCGCCTCGTCGAAGGCGTTGGTGTGCAGGCTGTTGCAATTGTCGTAGATGGCGATAAGGGCTTGCAGGGTGGTGCGTATGTCGTTGAAGTCCATTTCCTGGGCATGCAGCGAGCGACCCGAGGTCTGTATGTGGTACTTGAGCTTTTGACTGCGCTCGTTGGCACCATACTTGCGTTTCATGGCGATCGCCCAGATGCGCCGCGCGACCCGGCCCATCACGGTGTACTCCGGATCCATGCCATTGCTGAAGAAAAATGACAGGTTGGGCGCGAAGTCGTCGATGTCCATGCCACGTGCGCGGTAAGCCTCGACAAAGGTGAAACCGTTGGCCAGCGTAAACGCGAGCTGCGAGATCGGATTGGCGCCAGCCTCGGCAATGTGGTAACCGGATATTGAAACCGAGTAAAAATTACGAATGCGGTGATCGATGAAGTATTGCTGAATATCACCCATCATCTTGAGCGCAAATTCGGTTGAAAAAATGCAGGTATTCTGCCCCTGGTCTTCCTTGAGGATATCGGCCTGCACCGTGCCGCGAATGTTTTCCAGCGCGAAGGCGCGGAGTTTGTCGATTTCCGCTTCAGTCGGGGCGCGTTGATTGTCGGCCTCGAACTGCGCTAATTGTTGTTCGATCGCAGTATTCAGGTACATCGCCAGAATGATCGGCGCGGGGCCATTGATGGTCATCGACACCGAAGTTGTCGGGCTGCACAGGTCAAAGCCGTCATACAGCGCTTGCATGTCTGCCAGCGTTGCAATCGAAACCCCGGAATTACCGACCTTGCCATAGATGTCGGGGCGCTCGTCCGGGTCACAGCCGTACAGGGTGACCGAGTCAAATGCGGTCGACAGGCGCTTGGCGTCGTAGTGCTCGGATAATTCCCTGAAGCGACGATTGGTGCGAAATGCATCGCCCTCGCCGGCAAACATGCGCGTCGGGTCTTCGCCCTCGCGTTTGAAAGCAAATACGCCGGCGGTAAACGGAAAGCTGCCCGGCAGGTTTTCCAGCAACAGCCATTTCAGCAGCGTGCCATGATCCTCGTAATCCGGCAGTGAAACCTTGGGGATATTCGAACCGGAAAGGGTCTGGTAGGTTAACCCGGTGCGGATTTCACGGTCGCGTACGCGCTGCACAAATTCATCACCGGAATAACTTTCGCGTACCGCGGGCCACTGTTCGAGCAGTTCATGCGAGGCGCGCTCGAGGGTCTTCTCGCGCTGCTCGATCAACTTGTCGAGCGCCTCGCGGTCGTTTAGCGCCGCCTGTTCGGCGAGCATACGCCGGGTTTCGAGTAATTGCTGGCGTTCGCGTGCAACCTGTACCTGCTGGCGTGCCTGCTGGTGGTAATCGCGCACGGTGTCAGCAATCTCGGCGAGATAGCGGACCCGTTCGGCGGGCACGATGACGGTTGCCGCGGTTGCTTTGCGGGTAACGACCCTGGGCAGCAGGGAGGCACTTTCGGTTAGGCCGATCGCGCTCAGCCTGGCCTGGACTTCCTGGTAAAGCGCGGTGGTGCCATCGTCGTTGAAGCGTGCCGCAATGGTGCCGAACACCGGCATTTCCTCGACTGGCTGGGCGAAAGCGGAGCGATTGCGCTGCACCTGCTTACAGACGTCGCGGTAGGCATCTTCAGACCCCTTGCGATCGAATTTGTTGATCGCGACAACATCGGCGAAATCAAGCATATCGATTTTTTCGAGTTGACTCTGCGCGCCGAACTCGGGTGTCATCACGTACAGCGAGACGTCGACCAACGGCACGATGGCGGCATCACCCTGGCCGATTCCGGGCGTCTCGACGACGATGAAATCGAACGCGCACAGCTTGCAGGCGGCAATCACGTCGCCGACCACTGCGGGAATTTCGCCGGTGGAATCACGGGTCGCCAGCGAGCGCATATAGATATTGGGATGGTCGATCGCATTCATGCGGATACGGTCGCCGAGCAGCGCACCGCCGGTTTTGCGTCGAGTCGGGTCGATGGCGATGATGGCGATACGCAGGCGATCGGCATGGTCGAGGCGAAAACGGCGGATCACTTCGTCGGTGAGCGATGATTTGCCCGAACCGCCGGTGCCGGTGATGCCGAGCACCGGTATCTGTTTTGTCGCGGCCTGTTGATGGATCTGCTCGCGCAATGACTCTGCGACGCGATCGTTTTCGAGCGCGGTGATCAGGCTCGCCAACGCCGCCGTATCATGCCCGGCGAGAGCGCCTGTCGAGGTCGGAGCGTTTTGCCCCGGGTCGTATTCGCAGCGCTCCAGCATGTCCGTGATCAAGCCCTGCAAGCCCATTTTCTGGCCATCCTCGGGCGAGTAAATGCGGGTGACGCCGTAGGCTTCCAGCTCGTGGATTTCGGCCGGAATGATGACGCCCCCGCCACCTGCGAAGATGCGTATGTCAGGACGGTTCTTTTCCCTCAGCATATCGACCATGTATTTCAGGTATTCGACGTGCCCGCCCTGGTAAGAGCTCAAAGCGATGGCATGCACGTCTTCCTGCACTGCGGCCGTGACGATCTCGGCGACTGAGCGATTGTGACCGAGGTGAATGACCTCGGCGCCCGAAGATTGCAGGATGCGGCGCATGATGTTGATCGCCGCATCGTGTCCATCGAACAGGCTGGCCGCGGTGATGAAGCGTATCTTGTGCGCACTGGTTTGTGCGGACGGAATATTGACCACCTTTTGCGGTGCGGTACTCATAGCCTAGGCCTCAGCGGAAACAGGGTTGCATTGCGCGGCGTATTAAACTACCTTACGTTGACGTTAACGTCAACCACATGTTACATTCCGCGATCTTCCCTGGAGGCCTTTTTTGCCGCAACTTTTATGACCAGTCAGTTTGAGCCCACAGACCCGAATTACCGATCCCGCGTCACGCAGAGTTTTGCCGAGCAGGCGATCATGCAAACCATCGGTGCCAGTTTGCTCGAGGTGGCTCCGGGTCATGTGGAAATAGGGCTGCCCTTTGCCCTGCGCCTGACCCAGCAGGATGAATTCCTTCATTCCGGTGTGTCATCGACCATCATGGACAGTGCCTGCGGATATGCCGCCTTCAGCCTGATGCCGGCCGGGGCGAGGGTGTTGACCATCGAGTTCAAGATCAATCTGCTCGCGCCCGCCGCGGGTGACCGGTTTCGCGCGATCGGCAAGGTGCGCAAGCCCGGTCGCAGCGTGTTTGTTGCCGAGGGTGAGTTGTTTGCCGAACGCGACGGTGGCAGCAAGCTGGTAGCAACCATGGTTGCCACCCTGATGGCGGTCACTGCAAATGGCTAAGCAGACCGGGAAACATGTCGAAACCGATGACGGCAAACGTAGCTGGGGTATCGGTGAACTGGCACGCGAGTTCGGCATTACTTCGCGTACGCTGCGGGTCTATGAAGAGGAAGGTTTGCTGGATCCGCAGCGCGATGGCACACGTCGTATCTACAATGAACGCAACCGGGTGAGATTACGGCTGATTTTACGCGGCAAGCGATTGGGCTGGTCGTTGTCCGAAATCCGCGAGTCTTTTGATCTCTATGATTCCAGCCTGGGCGAACAGGCGCAACTGGAACTGATGCTGAGTAAGCTCGAACAGCGCCGTGAAACGCTGATTGCACAACGCAGGGATATCGACAGTGCGTTGCAGGATCTGCAGCGGGTTGAATCCAATGCGCGCCAGTCGCTGCGCGAAATTCGTGCCACGCAGGGCAAACAGCAACGGGCCGCAAGCGGAGCAAGACAATGATCCACATTCCCTCCTTGAATTTTGAACTGGGCGAAACCATCGACTTGCTGCGCGCCGCGGTGCACGATTTTGCGCAGGCAGAAATCGCGCCGCTCGCCGCCGAGATCGATCGCAGCAATGAATTTCCAAACCCGCTGTGGCGCAAGCTCGGCGACATGGGATTACTCGGTATCACCGTGCCCGAGGTCTATGGCGGCAGCGCCATGGGATACCTCGCCCACATCGTCGCGATGGAAGAAGTCAGTCGCGCGTCGGCGTCGGTGGGCCTGAGCTACGGCGCCCACTCCAACCTCTGTGTCAACCAGATCAACCGCAATGGCAGCGAGGCGCAGAAGCGGCAGTACCTGCCCAAATTAATCAGCGGCGAGTACATCGGTGCGCTGGCGATGTCGGAGCCGGGTTCCGGATCCGACGTGGTCAGCCTGCAGATGAAAGCCGAAAAGACTGCGGCCGGTTACCTGTTGAACGGCACCAAGATGTGGATTACCAATGGACCGGATGCAGACGTGATCGTGGTATATGCCAAGACCGATGCCAGTGCGGGTTCGCGCGGCATCAGCGCTTTCCTGGTGGAAAAAGCGTTTGGTTTCAGCACCGCGCAAAAACTGGACAAGCTCGGAATGCGTGGTTCCAACACCGGCGAGCTGGTGTTCAAGGATGTCGAAGTGCCGGCGCAAAACCTGCTCGGTGAACTGAACCGCGGTGCCGCCGTGTTGATGAGTGGTCTCGACTACGAGCGCGCGGTACTTGCTGCCGGACCGATCGGCATCATGCAGGCATGCATGGATGCGGTGGTGCCTTACGTTCACGATCGCAAGCAGTTCGGACAGGCGATTGGCGAATTTGAATTGATGCAGGGTAAACTGGCGGACATGTACACCACCATGAATGCCAGCAAGGCCTATGTCTATGCGGTTGGCAAGGCCTGCGATCGCGGTGAAACCACGCGTAAGGATGCCGCCGGCGCTATTTTGTACGCCGCGGAAAAGGCCACCTGGATGGCGCTTGAAGCGATCCAGGCGCTGGGTGGCAATGGTTATACCAACGAGTACCCGGTGGGACGCCTGTTGCGCGATGCCAAGCTCTATGAAATCGGAGCCGGCACTTCGGAAATCCGGCGCATGCTGATCGGGCGCGAATTGTTCAACGAAACGGCGTAAGCCAGGCTTTTACATCTTAAAGGAGGCTGTCATGAGCGAAGACATAGTGATTACCGGCATCGCCCGTACCCCGATGGGCGGATTCCAGGGGGTTTTTTCCGACGCCAGCGCCACGCAACTCGGCGCCGCGGCGATTCGTGCCGCGGTCGAGCGCAGTGGCCTGCAGGGCGACGCCATCGACGAAGTCATCATGGGTTGCGTACTGCCAGCCGGGCAGGGGCAGGCGCCAGCGCGCCAGGCCAGCCTCGGTGGTGGTTTGCCGCTGGCGACTGGCTGTACCACGATCAACAAGATGTGTGGCTCCGGCATGAAGGCGACCATGCTCGCCCACGATTCACTCAGGGCCGGTAGCAATCTAATCATGCTGGCAGGTGGCTTTGAAAGCATGACAAACGCGCCTTACTTGTTGACCAAGGCACGCGCCGGCATGCGCATGGGGCACGGGCAGGTGTTCGACCACATGTTCCTCGATGGTCTCGAGGATGCCTACGACAAGGGCAAGCTGATGGGCGTGTTTGCCGAGAATACCGCGGACAAGTACGGCTTCACGCGCGAGCAGCAGGATGCGTTTGCGATCACCTCGCTGCGGCGGGCCCAGGCGGCGATCGAAAGCGGCGCCTTTGTCGACGAGATTACCGCGGTGCAGTTGCAGACGCGCAAGGGCGAAGTCGCGGTGGATATCGATGAACAGCCATTTAAGGCCAATATCGACAAGATACCGGGCCTGCGCCCGGCGTTTCGCGCCGACGGCACCGTGACCGCGGCTAATTCCAGTTCGATCTCGGATGGCGCCGCCGCGCTGGTGTTGATGGGCGCCTCAGAGGCCGACAAGCGCGCGCTGAATCCGCTCGCGGTGATTCGTGCGCACGCCACGCATGCGCATGAACCAGCCTGGTTTACGACCGCACCGGTGGCGGCCATCAGGAAAGTGCTGGAAGCCGCGAACTGGTCCAGCGAAGAGGTCGACCTGTACGAGATTAACGAGGCTTTTGCGGTCGTCACCATGGCGGCGATGCACGACCTGGGCCTCGATCATGAGAAGGTGAACGTCAACGGCGGCGCTTGCGCGCTGGGTCATCCCATCGGTGCTTCGGGCGCGCGCATCATCGTCACGCTGATCGCCGCATTGCAGCGACGTGGCCTGAAGAAGGGCATCGCCGCGCTGTGCATTGGTGGCGGCGAAGCCACCGCGATTGCCGTCGAACTGGTCTAGCAGTGTCCCTGGAAGGACACCGATGAACCTGAGCGAAGAGCAGCGCCTGATTCGCGACAGCGTGCGCGCCTTCGTGCAGGAGCAGATTCTGCCGTATGCCGCCGACTGGGATCGCGACTGTCATTTTCCGCGTGCGCAATTAACCCGGATGGCCGAGTTGGGCCTGTTCGGTATTTTCATTCCCGAGGAGTGGGGTGGCACCGGCGCTGATTACCTGTCGTTTGCCCTCGCCATCGAGGAAGTGGCCGCCGGGGATGGGGCGTTGTCGACCATCCTCAGCGTCAATAATTCGGTGGTTTGCGGTGTGTTGCTGGCTTCCGGAAGCGATGAGCAAAAACAGAATTTTCTGCGACCATTGGCCACGGGCAAGAGCCTGGGCTGCTTTTGCCTGACCGAACCGCAGGCGGGTTCCGATGCGGCGGCGCTGACGACGCGGGCTGTGCGGCGTGGCGATGACTACGTGATAAACGGCAGCAAGGCGTTCATCACTTCCGGCAAGCAGGCCGATATCGCCATCGTCTTCGCGGTCACTGACCCGGCCGCGGGCAAGAAGGGGATTAGCGCCTTTGTCGTGCCCACCAATACGCCCGGCTACGAGGTTGGCGCGATCGAACAGAAAATGGGCCAACATGCTTCCGATACCGCGCAGATATTTCTGCGCGACTGTGTGATTCCAGCCAGCCAGTTGATCGGCAGTGAAGGCGAGGGGTACAAGATTGCATTGATGAATCTCGAAGGCGGGCGCATCGGCATTGGCGCACAATGCGTCGGCATGGCGCGCGCGGCCTATGACTGTGCACTTGCCTATGCCCGGCAACGCAGCAGTTTTGGCAAGCCGATCGTCGAACACCAGGCGGTTGCGTTTCGCCTGGCCGATATGGCGACCCAACTCGAGGCGGCGCGCTTGATGGTGCATAACGCCGCGCGCCTGCGTGATGCCGCTGAACCCTGTCTCAGGCAGGCTAGCCAGGCCAAGCTGTTTGCCTCGGAAGCCGCCGAGAAAATCTGCTCCGCGGCGATCCAGGTGCTCGGGGGCTATGGCTATCTGCGGGACTTCCCGCTCGAGCGCATCGCCCGCGATGTGCGCGTGGCGCAAATCTATGAAGGCACCAGCGACGTTCAGCGCATGGTGATAGCGCGCGAACTGGTGGCCGGCAGATGAGCGTTATTGAATCCAGAATCAGCAACCGCAATGCCGACTTTCAGCAGAATCGTGCGGCGATGCAGGCCCTGGTTGACGACCTCAGGGCAAAGGCCGCTGTTATTGCCGAGGGTGGCGGCGAACGCGCACGGGCGAAGCATCTCGGGCGCGACAAGCTGTTGCCCCGGGAGCGGGTTAATCAACTGGTCGATCGCGGTTCACCGTTTCTCGAGATTGGCCAGTTTGCCGGCTTCGAGATGTATGGCGATGACAATATCGCCGCCGGCGGCTTGATTGCCGGTATCGGCCGTGTACACGGGCTGGAATGCATGATTGTCGCCAACGACGCAACCGTCAAAGGCGGCACCTACTATCCGATCACGGTCAAGAAGCACCTGCGCGCGCAGGACATCGCGGCGCAAAATAACCTGCCCTGTATTTACCTGGTCGATTCGGGCGGGGCCCATTTGCCGAGTCAGCAGGACGTATTTCCCGATCGCGATCACTTCGGGCGAATCTTTTACAACCAGGCGAACATGTCGGCGCGGGGTATTCCGCAGATCGCGGTGGTGATGGGCTCCTGTACTGCCGGTGGCGCTTATGTGCCGGCGATGTGCGACCAGTCGATCATCGTACGCGAACAGGGCACCATCTTTCTCGGTGGACCACCGCTGGTCAAGGCCGCGACCGGTGAAGTGGTCAGCGCCGAGGAACTGGGGGGCGCCGACGTGCACGCGCGTATCTCCGGTGTCGTCGATCACTACGCGCAGAACGATGCGCACGCGCTTGCCATGGCACGCGAAATCGTGGCGAACCTGAATCGGGTGAAACAGCCGGATATCGTGCTGCGCGCAGCGCTGGAACCGAAGTATCCGATCGACGATCTCTACGGCATCGTGCCGACCAGCCTGCGCAAACCGTTCGACATTCGCGAGATAATCGCGCGCCTGGTGGACGCCAGCGATTTTGCCGAGTTCAAACAACTCTATGGCACCACGTTGATTTGCGGGTTTGCGCATCTGTATGGAGTACCGGTCGGCATCGTCGCCAACAACGGCATCCTGTTTTCCGAATCGGCATTGAAGGGCGCACATTTTATCGAGCTCTGTGCCAAACGCCGTATCCCGTTGATCTTCCTGCAGAATATTACCGGTTTCATGGTCGGGCAGAAGTACGAGCATCGCGGTATAGCGCGCGATGGCGCGAAGATGGTAACCGCGGTCGCCTGCGCGCGCGTGCCCAAACTGACGCTGGTGGTCGGTGGTAGCTTCGGCGCCGGCAACTACGCCATGTGCGGGCGCTCCTACGGCGGTCGCTTCCTGTGGATGTGGCCGAATGCGCGTATTTCGGTGATGGGTGGCGATCAGGCCGCAACCGTGCTGGCGCAGGTCAAGCGTGACGGCCTCGAAGGGCGCGGCGAAACCTGGTCACAACAGGATGAGGCAGACTTCAAGCAGCCGATACGCGATCAATACGAAAGCCAGGGCAACCCCTATTATGCCTCTGCGCGCCTGTGGGATGACGGCATCATCGATCCGCTGGATTCGCGCCTGGTGCTGGGGCTCGGCCTGTCGGCGGCGCTGAACGCGCCCGTCGAGACTACTGACTTCGGCATCTTCCGGATGTAATGGTGATGGACGCGACGCGGCACGGCCATGTTTAACAAGATTCTAATTGCCAATCGCGGTGAAATTGCGGTGCGCGTGGCGCGCACCGCGCGACGCCTTGGCGTTGCCAGCGTTGCGGTTTACTCGAGCGTGGATCGCGGCGCGCTGCATGTCGAAGCCTGCGACCAGGCTTTTTACATCGGTGCTGCGAGCGCCAGTGAAAGTTACCTGAACGGTATGCGCATTCTTGAAGTTGCAGCTGAGTGTGGCGCCGAGGCAATCCATCCGGGTTATGGATTTCTATCCGAAAATGCCGAATTTGCCCGCGCCTGCGCCGCTGCGGGGATCGTCTTTATCGGACCACCCGCCGCGGCGATCGATGCGATGGGATCCAAGAGCGAAGCCAAGGCCCTGATGGATACCGCCGGCGTGCCGCTGATTCCGGGATACCACGGCGACGACCAGCACGATGACATTCTGGCAGCAGAATCCCGCCGGGTCGGTTATCCCCAGTTGATCAAGGCCAGTGCCGGTGGCGGTGGCAAGGGCATGCGGCTGGTCGGCCAGCAAAGTGAATTTGCCGCCGCGCTGGTCTCGGCACGGCGTGAATCGCGTGCGGCATTCGGTGACGACAAGGTCCTGATCGAGCGCTACCTGGCGTGTCCACGACATGTCGAGCTGCAGGTGTTCGCTGACAACCAGGGTAATTGCGTGCACCTGTTCGAACGTGACTGTTCGATACAACGCCGGCACCAGAAAGTCATCGAGGAAGCCCCGGCGCCCGGGCTCGATGCGGGCATACGTGCGCAGATGGGTGCCGCGGCGGTAGAGTGCGCGCGCGCGATCAATTATGTCGGTGCCGGCACTGTCGAATTCCTGCTCGACGAGGACGGTAGTTTCTACTTCATGGAAATGAACACACGCCTGCAGGTCGAACACCCGGTGACTGAAATGATCAGCGGCCAGGACCTGGTCGAGTGGCAACTGCGGGTCGCGTCGGGAGAGTCGTTACCCCTGCAACAGGCGCAGATCGAGATGCGTGGACACGCTTTCGAAGCGCGTATTTATGCCGAGTCTCCGCAGCGTGACTTCATGCCGGCATCCGGTCAGATCCGGTTTCTGCAACTGCCTGAACTCTCCGCGGAGGTGCGTGTCGATACCGGGGTGCGCAACGGCGATACGATCGGCATCAATTATGACCCGATGATTGCCAAGCTGGTGGTGCACGGTGCTGATCGTACGACGGCATTGGCACGGCTCGACTATGCGCTGCGCCAATACCAGATCCTGGGGCCCAGCACCAATCTCGATTTTCTGCGCAGGCTGGTGGCGCTGCCAGCATTTCGCGCTGCCGAGGTCGACACCGGTTTTATCCCTGCTCACCATGAGCAGCTATTTGCGCGGGATGACGAGCAGCGAAATCGAGCCCTGGTGCTAGCGGCTGCGGCAATGTTGCCAGCCTTCGACTCGAGCACAAACCTGAATCTTGCGTCACCCTGGGATCTGCGCAATCACTGGCGGATGAATTTAGCCGTCGTCGAACGTGTACAGTTGCTGCACGACGACTCGCAGCACGAGATCAGTATCGAGCGGTCGCCCGCTGGCTGGTGCTTAAGCTGTGCCGGGCGCAGCTATCGCGTGGACGCGGGCAGTATCGACGCGCAGCGGCGCTGGATTGATCTCGATGGAGAACACCTCGAGTATGCTGTCGTGCGTGACGGGGGAGCGCTGGCGCTGACCTATGCTGGCGGGACCTATCACTTTGAACTGCCGGAGTTCCTGCACGATGCCGAAAAGGATGCGGCCGCCGCCGGACATCCGCAGGCGCCGATGTCCGGCGCGGTGGTGGCGGTGGCGGTGGCCCCGGGGGATCGGGTCGCGGCAGGTGATACGCTGATGGTCATCGAGGCGATGAAAATGGAGCACGCCATTATTGCGCAGATCGCTGCGACGGTTGGTGAAGTTCTGGTTGCCCTGGGTGACCAGGTTGATGAAGGGGAGACCCTGGTAACACTGGAGATTGAATAAGGCGATGAATTTTCCCGGGCAAGTCAAGATTGTCGAGGTCGGGCCGCGCGATGGCTTGCAGAACGAAGCCGTCACCGTGCCTGCCGAAATCAAGGTGCAACTGGTTGAGAAACTGGCCGATGCCGGCCTGCCGGTCATCGAGGTCGGCGCATTCGTCTCGCCCAAATGGGTTCCGCAGATGGCGACCAGCGGTGAGGTCTTCCGGCAGATCACCAGGCGTGACGGTATCGGTTACCCGATGCTGGTGCCCAACCTGAAAGGCCTGGAACTGGCGCATGCCGCCGGGGTGCGGGAAATCGCGCTGTTTGCCGCGACCACCGAAACCTTTTCACAAAAGAATACCAATTGTTCGATTGCCGAGAGTATCGATCGATTCAATGCGGTTATCGACGCGGCGCTGCGCCTCGATATCAGGGTGCGCGGTTACATTTCCTGCGTGCTGGGTTGTCCCTACGAGGGCGAAGTTTCCATGGATACCGTACTGATGCTGGCCGAGAAGATGTTTGACAGGGGCTGTTATGAAGTGTCGCTCGGTGACACGATCGGAGTGGGTACCGCCGGTCAGGCCCAGGCGCTGGTCGAGAAGCTGGCCCGCCATGTGCCGGTGCCTCAGCTGGCTGCTCATTTTCATGATACCTACGGCCAGGCGCTCGCCAATATACATGCCGTGATGCAATGTGGTATCGCGGTGATCGACAGTTCGGTGGCTGGTCTCGGGGGATGCCCCTATGCAAAGGGAGCCACCGGCAATGTTGCCACCGAAGACGTCGTCTACATGCTTCAGGGTATGGGGATCGATACCGGTGTCGATATGGATAAATTGCTCGAAGCGGGCCGCTTTATCAGTGATTTCCTTGGGCGTGAACCCGTTTCGCGCGCGGCGACTGCGTTGTTGCGCAAGCAGGCCGGTTAGTACCATGGGATTGCCGCAAGCCGCTGCGCGAGAGCAAAAACATCATCGTAAAATCGATTGCCAAGGATTCCTGCGCGCAGATGGTTTGTGGGACATCGATGCGCACCTGGTCGACACGCGTAGCTACGACTGCGGCTACGACGAAACTCATCGCGGTGGCGTGATTCGCGCCGGCGAACCGGTGCACGATATGTGGCTGCGCTTGACCATCGATCTTGATTTTCTGATTCACGACGTATGGGCGGCATCGGAGCAGACACCGTTCGCTATCTGTCCGCGCGCGGCCGAGGCCATGCGTGAATTGATCGGATTGCGTATTGGTCCGGGCTGGCGCCGACAGGTGCGCGCACGAATCGGTAGTAACCAGAGCTGCACGCACCTGATGGATCTGCTTGGCCAGTTAACGGCAACCGCCTACCAGACATTGCATGCAGCGTTGGAAGAGCGCGATGCGCAGCGCGATGCGCGCGTCAAACCGCCGATTATCGATACTTGCCTGGCACTGTCGAGTAGCGGCGAAGTGGTGAAAAAGCGCTGGCCCGAGTTTTATCGTGAAGCATCAAACGAGGAGAGTGACACATGACGATCGCCATCGCCTTTGATATCTACGGCACCTTGATCAACCCGCATGGGGTCGTCGATGAACTGACGCGTCACCTCGGCGACCGTGCCCAGGCGTTTTCCAGTCTATGGCGCGACAAGCAGCTGGAATACAGTTTCAGGCGTGGCCTGATGCAGCGCTACGCGAATTTTCCAGTATGTACCCGGCAGGCCCTCGATTACGCGGACAAACTGCTGCAGACCGGCCTGGACGATTCGGTCAAGGACAGCTTGATGCAGACCTACCGTAAATTGCCCGCCTTCGATGATGTAGCACAGAGCTTGCAGGCGCTCGCGGATCAGGGCTTGCGCCTGTACGGGTTTTCCAATGGCACGGCCGAAGCCGTCAACGGGTTGTTGCAGCACGCGCAGATCGATCAGTTTTTCACCGGCGTGGTCAGTGTCGACGAGGTTCAGAGCTTCAAACCGGACCCGGCCGTTTATCGGCATTTCAGCAAGGTTGCCGCCACCGACCTGGACCGGTGCTGGCTGGTTTCGAGCAATCCCTTCGATGTGATCGGAGCGGTCGCGGTCGGCATGAAGGCGGCGTGGCTACAACGCTCGGACACCGTCGTGTTCGATCCCTGGGAAATTGAACCAACCTGTGTAATTCACCGGCTCGATGAGCTGCAAGAAAAATTAACGCTTTAAAATACAATAAGATATACTTTCAGAAATTATTTTGCTGCACTGCAACAAAATACTTGACATATCCATCCCGGGCCTCTATATTGTGTGCATTGTTGCAGTGCAGCATAAAGCTTCAAAGCAACGTTTTTTAACTTTTATACGAGGAATGACACCATGTACGAAGATTTCATGAAAATGGCTCAGGAAAGCATGAAGCCGATGCTGAAAATGGTCGAAAACAACACTGCCCTTGCTGTCAAATTGATGCAAGCCCAGGCCGATACTACTGCTGAATTGATGCAGAGCAACCTGGCCCACCTGCAAGCGCTTTCAGTCACCAAAGATATGAATGCAGCAGTTGAAATGCAGCAGAAGTATGTAGAAGTGCTGAACGAGAAGCTGGTTTCCGTTGCCAAAGACAACGCTACCGTTATCGAAGCGGCCGTTACTGAAGCGGGCAAGATTTTCGAAGGTTCAATCGCCGATGTACAGGCCCAGGCAAAGAAAGCTGCCGAAAGCCTCGAGAAAGAAATCAGCAAAGCGGGCAAGAAAGCCGCCTAAAGTTACACCCCGGAACCAGCCTGGGCAATTCCAGGCTGGTTCCAAACGAATTACTCCTCCAAAGTATTAGCCCGGTGGTATCATACCCCCGGGCTTTTTTTTTACAGGAATCAGATTATGACAAAAGTAGTAATAGTAGACGCTGTACGTACCCCCATAGGTGCCTTTGGTGGCGCGTTGTCCTCGCTGCCCGCGAGCCATTTGGGCTCAATAGTCATCAAAGCCCTGCTTGCGCGCAACAAGCTCGCGCCCGAATCCGTGGATGAAGTCATTCTGGGCCAGGTGCTGACTGCCGGTGTCGGCCAGAATCCCGCACGCCAGGCGATGATCGAAGCAGGTCTGCCGAACGAATGCCCAGCCATGACCATCAACAAGGTTTGTGGTAGCGGGCTCAAGGCTGTACATCTCGCGGCGCAGGCGATCAAGTGCGGCGATGCCGAGATTATTATTGCCGGTGGCCAGGAAAACATGAGCGCCTCACCACACGTGTTACCGAAATCTCGCGACGGACAGCGCATGGGTGACTGGCAGTTACGCGACAGTATGATCGTCGACGGCCTGTGGGATGCTTTCAATGATTATCACATGGGTGTAACCGCCGAAAACATCGCCAATAAATACCAGTTTTCGCGTGCTGACCAGGATGCTTTCGCAGCCGCGTCCCAGCAGAAAGCGGAGCGCGCGCAGGCAGAAGGTGTTTTTGCCGATGAAATTGTCGCGGTGACTATTCCGCAGCGACGCGGTGATCCGCTCGTTTGCGATCGTGACGAATACCCGAAGGCCGGCACGACTGCCGAGGGCCTGGCGAAACTGCGTCCCGCATTCGACCGTGAAGGAACCGTGACGGCAGGAAATGCTTCGGGTCTCAATGACGGCGCCGCAGTTTTGCTGGTGATGAGTGCGGACAAGGCTGCCGAACTCGGTCTCGAACCATTGGCCACGATTGCGGGCTATAGCAGCGCGGGTGTCGACCCAGCCATTATGGGTACGGGACCGATTCCAGCCTCGAAGAAGTGCCTCGACAAGGCCGGTTGGTCGGTCGACGATCTCGATCTGATCGAATCGAATGAAGCCTTCGCGGCGCAATCCATGTCCGTCAACTGCGATATGGAATGGGATACCAGCAAGGTGAATATCAGCGGTGGTGCGATTGCGCTTGGCCATCCGATCGGCGCTTCCGGCGCCCGCGTACTGGTAACCCTGCTGCACGGCATGAAGCGCACTGGTGCGAAACGCGGCCTGGCGACACTGTGTATCGGTGGTGGCCAGGGTGTCGCGCTCGCGGTCGAACGGTAATTATCAATAACGAATGATTAAAGGAGAGATAAATATGGGCAGAGTAGCTCTAGTAACAGGCGGCACCCGCGGCATCGGTGAAGCCATCAGCCTGGCCTTGAAAGACGCCGGTTACAACGTCGTCGCCACTTATGCCGGAAACGAAGAGGCGGCGAACAAGTTCACCGCCGATAGCGGCATTCCAACCTATCGCTTCGATGTCGGTGACTACGAGGCCTGCCAGGCCGCGGTGCAGAACATTGAAAGCGATGTGGGTGCGATCGAAGTATTGATCAATAATGCTGGCATCACCCGCGACGGTACCATGCACAAGATGACCTTCGAGCAGTGGAACCAGGTCATTCAGACCAACCTGACGTCCTGTTTCAACATGTGTCACGCGGTTCTCAATGGCATGCGTGAGCGAAACTTCGGTCGCATCGTCAACATCGGTTCGATCAACGGCCAGGCGGGCCAGTACGGCCAGGTGAATTATGCCGCCGCAAAATCCGGTATCCACGGTTTTACCAAGGCGCTGGCGCAGGAAGGTGCGGCCAAGGGCATCACCGTCAACGCGATTGCCCCGGGTTATATCGCAACCGAAATGGTGCGCGCGGTGCCGGAGAACGTGCTTGAGAAAATTGTTGCGCGCATACCTGTCGGTCGTCTCGGTGAAGCCAGTGAAATCGCACGCGGTGTGATGTTTCTGGTTGCCGACGATGCCGGTTTCGTGACCGGATCGACCCTGTCGATCAATGGTGGACAGCACATGTACTAGTCGATTATTCAACGACATGTGAAGCCGGGGTCGGTAAGGCCCCGGCTTTTTTTTGTCTGCAATATCGACGTCGTAGTCCGTTGACTGGCTGCGGGTAGCAACGCGTAACCATATCGTTTAAGCAATCATTAATCAGTGCCTGATTAGAACTTTCCGCAGAAAGTCCACGAAGCGAAAACAGGGAATGAAACCTGCACTGAATTGGCAATTACCGATTATGCGCCATGGATCGAGGAACGATACCCGGGCGATTTCAACTCCCGGAAGTGGGCGGAATCGAATAGGTGCCGGTGGCGTGGGCGACGATGTCGTCGTTGCTACAGATCGATACTTCCAGCACCGCGAGGCGTTTTCCGAGTTTGATAATGCTGCCCCTGGCGACCAGTTCCGTGTTGGCTGGTTTACGCACAAAGTTGATGTTAAGGCTGGTGGTGACCGCGAGTTTGATTTCACCGAGCAGGCTCAATACGACGGCATACATACAGACATCGGCAAGCATCATCATGAAGGGACCGGCGATGGTGCCTCCCGGACGCAGCGAATGCTCGCTGTAGGGGAGTACCATTTCAGCCTTGCCGGGTTCGATGCTGCGCAGATACACGCCCGAGTCGGCTGCCGAGGGCAGTTCGCTGGCAATGATTGCGTTAAAGTCTTCGATGCTGACCTTGCTCATGGCGCAGATTTAACCACAGCGGTTCGTATTACGATAGGTAAGCGGAAGAGAAAATCGAAGTCACCCGTCAGGATGGGTGCGGTGCAAGCCGGGATGGTTAACCCCGGGCGAGATCCCCGCTGGCGCGGGGATGACGGTTTCAGTTCGTTACCTTGGTGGGCAGCGGGGCTGGTTAACTGCGCTTATTAAGCCATTCGGATATGGCCGGGGTCACGGTTGCCTGCGCCTTGCCACTGACATAGATGCCGATATGGCCACCCGGGAAAGACAGCTCGGTGTAATCCTTGCTGCTCACCAGCTTGCGCAGTGCTTTGCATGCAGCCGGGGGCACGAGGTGATCCTGTTCGGCAAAGATATTCAGGATCGGCAGCTTCAGGTCTTTCAGATCAACCTTGTGCTCGCCCAGTTCGAGCCCGCCCTCGACCAGTTTATTCTGCTGGAAAAAGTCCTTGATGAACTGGCGGAATGCTTCGCCCGCCTGGTCGGGGCTGTCGAAAATCCATTTTTCCATGCGCATGAAGTTTTTGACATTTTTTTCATCGCTGATGATATCGACCATGGAGACGTACTTCTGTCCCATCAACTGAAATGGTTTGAGGTTGAGGAAGGTCCAGTTAAGCATTTCCCCGGGCAGGTTACCCATTGCGTCGACGATCGCGTCGATGTCCATTTTCTGCACCCAGTGACTGAGCATGTTGTCCGGGGTCTTGCAATCCACCGGGGTCACCATGGTGACCAGGTTTTGTACCTTGTCCTGGTGCAGGCTGCTGTAGCAGAGACTGAACACGCCACCCTGGCAAATCCCCAGGATGTTAATCTTGTCGACACCGTGCCGCTTGCGCATGACGTCGACGCAGCGGTCAAGGTAGCCATTGATGTAATCGTCGAGGGTGATGTACTTGTCCGCCTGGTCCGGGTAGCCCCAGTCGATCAGGTAAACATCCTGGCCGGAATCGAGCAGGCCGCGCACGGTGGAGCGGTTTTCCTGGATGTCGGTCATGTAAGGTCGGTTGACCAGCGCATAGACAATCAGCGTTGGTATGCGATTCTGCACCACCCCGGTGGACGGTTGGTAACGATATAGCTTGAGCTTGTCCTCGGAGTAGATTTCCTCACGCGGCGTTACACCCTCGGAAATTTCCTCGGCATCGAGCAGGTTCTTGACGCCCTTGCTCAGGTTTTGATTAAACTGGACGATTTCTTCGACCACCTGGTCGGATCGAAATTGAGAATTACTCATCGATTCAGGCTCCTTTGCTGGCTTTGGTTACGGCGGACTTCTTTTTGGGTGCAGCCTTTTTCGCCACTTTCTTAGCGGGTGATTTCTTGGCGGATGATTTCTTTACTGATGATTTCACCGTCGCTTTGGGAGCGGCTTTTGTTGCTGCCGGCACTGGATTTGCCTTGTTTACCGCGGGCGCTGCTTTGGCGCTGGTTGCCGCGGGCGTTGCTTTGGCGCTGGTTGCTGCGGGTGCTGCTTTGGCGCTGGTTGCCGCGGGTGCTGCTTTGGCGCTGGTTGCCGCGGGTGCTGCTTTGGCGCTGGTTGCTGCGGGCGCTGCTTTGGCGCTGCTTTCTGCGGGCGCTGCTTTAGCGCTGCTTGCCGCGGGCGCTTGCGGCCGACGTGATGTCAGTTCCTGCAGCATCGTTTTAATCTCGCTGACTTCTTTCTTCAATACCATGTTCTCGCGACGCAGTTGTTGCAGCCGCTGTTGCATGGTATCGACTTCACGCGTATTGGGCAGATTCATTGCGCGCAACAGGTCATCGGTGATTTCACTGTAATGTTTCTTCATGATCATCAGGCGATTGACCATATCGCCGTAGAGTGCCTGGTATTCTTCACTCATGGCGAATTCGGCGTAGTGCTCTTCGCTGACTTCAACCCAGAGGTCGTAGAGTTCGCGCAGGGACCTGGGCATAGCTGCCGGGTCGACCTTCATCAATCGCGCCTGGAAACCCTGAATCGATTCAGTGGCGACGCGCAGGAAAGCCTGGTTGAAGGCTTGATTCGCCTCCTGGTACTCGACGGCGAGCTGGATGCCTTTTTGCTGCTTTTCCTGGGGCTCACGAAAGTAACCGATTCCCGGCGCTTCCAGCATCTTACCGAGCGGATCGACCATTTCACCGAGGTTAAATATCGAGGTGTTCATGCCGGGTAATTGCCAGGCGGCCTGGTTCATCGGGGTCAGCGTCGCTGCCATTTCCTTCCAAGACTGTGACGGCGAAAACCATTGCTTCATGAAGTCATTGACACCGCTACCATCGAACCCGGGAACAGTGCCGAGTTGTTGCAGCGAGCCCTTGAGTTGCTCCATCCACTGGTTGATCGCGTCGACCGGCTTGGCGCCTGAACTCAGGCTTTTGCTGATTTGCTCGGCCATGGCAAAGTATTCCTTGCCCATATCAAAGCATTTGTCGACCGCCTGCTGGATTTCGGGCTGGGCTTGCGCGCCACTTGCCTTACGCCACATATCAAAGCTTTGTGCCCACAGATCGGATTGACTCGACGGCTTGCCCTGCTTGCCTGAATTGGCCATATCACTCCACGCGTCGACAAACTGTTGTTGCGCATTGAACCATTGTGAGGCCCACGGATTAGATTCGCTCATGACTGAGTAACTCGTTAAAATTTAAGTGATTTTCAGACTAGCACAGTTTATTGTGCACTGCAACATAAAAGGCGCTGAGCCGGCTAATCCGACCCAAAAAAAACGGGCCTGAAGCCCGTTTTCTAATAGAACTGGCAATCTACTGTATCAGCTCATGTACATGCCACCATTGACCGGCAAGTTGGCACCGGTCATGTAGGTGTTGCGATCGTCGGTCAGAAAGCTGACGACAAAGGCGATCTCATCGGGCAGCGCCATGCGTCCCATCGGCACTTGCTGAACGATGGAGTCGCGCACGTCCTCGGGAATCGCATCGGTCATTTCAGTCTTGACGTAGCCCGGCGAAACCGAGTTTACGGTGACACCTTTGCCGGCGAGTTCCTGCGCGACCGCCTTGGTGAATCCATGCAGGCCGGCCTTGGCGGCGGAATAATTGGCCTGTCCAAATTGTCCTTTCTGGCCGTTCACCGAGGAAATATTAACGATGCGTCCGAAACCCTTTTCGGTCATGTGTTCGACCACCTGGCGTGTCACGTTGAAAGCCGAGTCAAGGTTGGTGCGCATCACCGAGTCCCATTGTTCGGGCGTCATGCGGCGCAGGGTTTTATCGCGGGTGATGCCGGCACAGTTAACCAGGATATCGACCGGGCCGATGGTGTTTTCGATGTCGCGCAACATTTTGCGACTGGATTCATAGTCACTCACGTCGCTGGCGATGATTTCAAAGTCATAGCCGTTTTCACGATGTTTCTGTTGCCATGCAAGCGCCGCTTCTGCTTCGGGCGTGAAATACCCGGCAATAACCTGGCGTCCCTGATCGGCCAGGGCGATACAGATTGCGGAACCGATTCCACCGGTGCCTCCGGTAACGAGTGCGATCTTTTTGTTATTCATGACGGTATCATCTCTGCCTGCGGATAGGGAGTGCTGCATTGCAGCAATATATTGCACTGCACAAAATAGGTATTTAGCAGGCCAGTGTCAAGCCTGCCGCGTTATATTTTGATAAATGATTTATATTTCAGATGGTTACTTGACGTCAGGATCGTCCTTTTCCGGCCCGAGACCCATCATTTGACGCCAGGAGTCGATATTTTTTTGTGTCATATCGGTCCAGAATGACATCGGGTTGTGGCTGGCTACGCCGCTAACGGCCTTGCTGAATTCGCGCTGCTGTTGCTGGAAGAAACTCATACTTTTACCGATATAGTCGGAAAAACCGGTGTGCGCGCCAGCATTGTAGTAACGGATGAAACGCTCCAGGTTATCGTTGGAAAACAGTGGGTTGGTTTCCGATTCCTGCTCCAGAATGATTTGCAGCAGAATGCTGCGGGTAATGTCGTCTTCGCTTTTCTGGTCGATGACGATGAAAGGGATTTCGTCAAGCACCAGGCTCCGAATTTGCTGCAGGGTAACGTACTGACTCCTCTCGGTGTCGTAGAGGCGCCGATTGGGGTACTTCTTGATGATTCGGGGCTGTTCGTCTTCGCTCACGGGTGATTTCCTGACTCTTTGAATTGGCTAAAGTGTAACCTATTAAGCTGGCGGCGATATAGATTGTCGACGGCTTAACGATTCTCCCGGGGTATTCTGCCCATCAGGTAAAACTCGTCGTTGGTGCGCATGTTCGACAGGTTGACGATGCGATTGGAGAGCCCGAAAAAAGCGCTGATAGCACCGATGTCCCAGATATCTTCGTCGTCGAAGCCGAGGCCATTGAGTCGCTGGTAATCGGCTTCATCGATGGTCTCGGCCTGGCGCGACACCTTGAGCGCAAAATCGAGCATGGCACGCTGGCGCGGGGAAATATCAGCCTTGCGGTAGTTCGTTGCCAACTGGTCGGCGATCTGCGGATTCTTTGCCCGGATGCGTAAAATTGCGCCGTGAGCAATGACGCAATACTGACACTGGTTGCGTGCCGATGTGGCGACTACTATCATCTCGCGTTCTGCCATGTTCAAGCCGGGAGTTTCCTTGTCCATCAGGGTATCGTGATAGGCGAAAAAAGCGCGAAACTCTTCCGGCCTGCGCGCCAGTGTCAGGAAAATGTTGGGTACGAAGCCCGCTTTTTCCTGCACATCGCGAAAGCGTTGCTGGATATCTGGGGGCAGGTCCGCAAGTTCGGGAATGGGAAAGCGACTGATCGGTAGACTGGACATAGTATATCCTTCGTTAATGGCTCGATTGTTGTAATATAAATGATGTTCGTAAAATTTGACCAGTAAACGCTCCATGAAACAGCAAACTGATGCCCGTGAGACAGTCCGGATGTTCGACCAGATCGCACGCACGCGGCGCTCCATTCGTGGATTCCTGCCCGACCCGGTTGCTGCGGCGACGCTTGAACAGGTTTTCGCCACCGCGGCTTTCGCCCCGTCGAACTGTAATACTCAACCCTGGCAGAGCCATGTTGTTTCGGGTGCAGTGCGCGACCGCCTGAGCCGTATTTTCATGGATACCATCGGCCAGGGGAAGCACTCCCTCGATTATCCCTACGAGGCCAGGTACGCCGGCGAGTATCGCAAACGCCAGCTCGATGTCGGAATTCTGCTATACCAGGCGCTGGGCGTGGCGCGCGACGACAAGGAAGGCAAGCGGCGCGCATTTCTGCGGAACCTGGAATTTTTTGACGCGCCGCACGTGGTGTTTATTTTCATGCCGGACTGGTGTGGCATTCGCGAGGCTTGCGATGTCGGCATGTATGTGCAAAACCTGATGCTGGCGATGCGTGCACACGGCATCGCCAGTTGTCCGCAGACGATTCTTGGCTACGATGCCGATTCGGTGCGCCGCGAACTCGATATCGATGCCACGATGAAGCTGTTGTTCGGGATCTCGTTCGGTTACGAGGATCCTGACTTACCCGAAAACCAGATCGTACCGGAGCGCGCGGAACTCTCGCAGCTGGTGCAATTTCACACAGGTTAATGATATGTCAGACTATTTGGCCCCAACCCGGGACATGCAATTCGTCATTGATGAAATTGCCGAACTGGAATCCATCGCCGCGCTACCCGGCTATGAAGACGCTACCGCCGAGCTGGTCGAAGCGGTCCTTGAACAGGCCGCAAAATTAGCTGGCGAAGTCTTTGCGCCGTTGAACCATCCCGGCGACGAGCACGGTACACGCATCGAAAATGGTGTCGTGGTCAGTCCCCCGGGGTATGCCGATGCTTATCGACAGTTTGTTGAGAATGGCTGGCAGGGTATCGGCAAGTCGACCGAAATCGACGGCCAGGGATTGCCGTTCCTGGTGCATTCCGCCGTGGCCGAGATGTGGTATTCGTCAAATATGGCATTCGCCCTGTGCCCGCTGCTGACCTCGGGCGCGATCGAGGCGATCGAGATGCACGCGACGGCAGAGCTGCGGGATCGCTACCTGCCACAGATGATCAGCGGTCAATGGAGTGGCACCATGAATCTGACTGAGCCACAGGCGGGGACCGATCTGGCTGCTATCAAGACGCGGGCGCAACGCGAAGGCGATCACTATCGCATTCACGGGCAGAAAATCTACATCACCTGGGGTGAACACGAACTTTCTGACAATATCGTACACCTGGTCCTGGCACGGCTGCCGGACGCACCCGCCGGCGTCAAGGGAATTTCACTTTTCCTGGTTCCCAAATACCTGCTGAACGCCGATGGCAGCAAAGGCGAGCGCAATGATCTCAGGGTCGTTTCTGTCGAAACCAAAATGGGAATTCATTCATCGCCGACCTGCGTTATGGCTTACGGGGATAACGAGGGCGCAATCGGTTACCTGATTGGCGAGGAAAATAACGGGCTCGCCTGTATGTTCACGATGATGAACAACGCCCGACTCGAGGTCGGCATGCAGGGAGTAGCGATCTCCGAGCGCGCTTACCAGCAGGCGCTGTGGTTCGCGAAAGAGCGCGTGCAGGGTATCGCGCGCGGACACAAAGAACGCAGCACCATCATCCATCATCCCGACGTGCGCCGCATGCTGATGCAGATGCGCGCGATCACGCAGGCGGGCAGGGCGCTCGCCTATTATGCTTCGGCGCAGACGGATCTCGCGCATCACGCGCAATCGCAGGAGCTGCGCGCAGCCCATCAAAGCCGCGTCGATTTAATCATTCCGATTGTCAAAGGCTGGTGTACCGAAATGGCGCAGGAAGCGACTTATCTCGGTGTGCAGGTACACGGCGGCATGGGTTTTATCGAGGAGACCGGGGCGGCACAGTACATGCGCGATGCCCGTATCCTGACGATTTACGAGGGTACTACCGGCATCCAGGCGCTTGACTTGATGGGGCGCAAGATGATGCGCGACAAAGGCAAAGCCATGGGCCTGTTGCTCGAGGAACTGGCCGAGTTCAGTCTGCAGCTGTCTGCAGCCGAGGGAGATTACGCGGTGATGGCAGTGCGCTTTGCGGCGGCGCTGGCGTCATTTGAAGCGGCAACCCTCTGGTATCTGCGACATGTCGCAGATGATCCTGACCTCGGCAGTGCGGTCGGAGTCGACTACATGATGATGGCAGGTAATGTCGTCTGCGCCTGGTTGATGGCGCGCTCCGCGTTGGTGGCGCAAAAACACCTTGACGCCGGCAGTGACGATTCTTTTCATCGGCACAAGATTAGCACCGCCGTGTTCTTTGCCGAGCGCATTCTGCCGCGTAGTGAGGCACTGGCACTGATGGTGATGGCGGGTTCGGCTAGTGTCATGGCGATCGGCGCCGATGAATTCTAATAGTTTGCGCGGTGTAACCTGCCCATCATCGTCCCAATCCAGTGACCTCTAAAGCGCGCACCGATTCGGCCCGATTTTGTCGGCAGAGCTTTCGTTTTTTTACGCCGACGCCGACCCGCTGGGGCGATTGCGACATGTTCGGGCACGTCAATAACGTGCAGTTTGTGCGCTACTATGAATCGGGAAGGCTCGATTATTTCCATCGCCTGCTGGAACTGGACACCGGGCCCGAAGTGGTCAACAGCCTGATCATCGCCGATATTCACGTGACTTTTCTGCGTCAGATCCATCATCCGAGCGCATTGCAGGTTGGATCGCGTATCAGCCGGCTCGGTAACAGCAGCTTTGATTTCGAAGCGGCGATATTTAACGCGGACCAGGACGAGCCTTACTCTACGGCTACCGCTGCCTGTGTCTGGTTCAATTTCAGAGATAACCACAGCACCCCCATCCCCGCAGCGGAGCGGGAGGTCATCAAACAGTTCGAGGAAATCCAATCATGAGTGAATTGCAATATCTGGAAGTCGAAAAGAAAGATGCCGTTGCGCTGGTGAAGTTGAATCGTCCGCAGGTGCTTAACGCCCTGTGCGATGGGTTGATGCGAGAGCTCGCCACCACCTTGCATGAACTCGATTGCGACACTGATATTGCGGTGATCGTGCTCACCGGTAACGACAAGGCGTTTGCGGCTGGCGCCGATATTAGCGAGATGCAGGATGTCAGTTATGCCTACATGCTCGAAGACGGTGGTTTGACTCGCTATTGCGACAGTATCGCCAGTTGTCAAAAGCCGGTCATTGCCGCGGTGGCGGGTTACGCGCTCGGTGGCGGCTGTGAGCTGGCGATGATGTGTGACTTCATCATCGCAGCCGATAATGCCCGTTTCGGTCAGCCGGAGATCACCATCGGCACCATCCCGGGATTCGGTGGTTCGCAACGGCTCACCTGGCTGGTCGGCAAGTCGAAGGCTATGGACATGTGTCTGACCGGACGTATGATGGACGCCGACGAGGCCGAGCGCAGCGGTCTGGTCGCACGAGTAGAAACGCTCGATCGTTATCTTGAGGTCGCGCTCGAGGCCGCGGCTACCATCGCATCCTTTTCACGACCGGTGGTGTCGATGGCGAAACAGGTGGTAGACATGGCGCTGGAAACACCGCTGACCCAGGGTATCCGCAGCGAGCGCCAGATGTTCAAGGCAACTTTCGCTTTGCAGGACCAGAAAGAGGGTATGGCCGCTTTTGTCGAAAAGCGTCGCCCTGAATTCAAGCACCGTTGAACTGTGGCGACAGGCCAGGCGGCCAGGGACTCGCGAAGTGGACCTGGCGCGCAGGGCAGGCGAAACTAATTGGTGTTTCGGGCGAAAAAATCGGGCTAGCCCCTATCAGTTTTTCGACAGTGTGTTAGAATATGCGCGCGCAGATTTCTAGCCCTTTATTTTTTCTTTGTAAATCAATAATTTACAGTGGTTTTCGCGTCTTTAGATGCAGTAAAGGCGGGGCGTTTTATTTTACTGCGGCAGGGCTTTGGCCTTGTGTGAAACAGATTTTTTATATTTTAACTGGAAACAACTGATGGCTGACCTGAACAAATATCGGAACATCGGCATTTTTGCCCATGTAGATGCCGGTAAAACCACCACCACCGAGCGTATTCTGAAACTCACCGGCAAGATCCACAAGATCGGTGAAGTGCACGACGGCGCGGCAACCACCGATTTCATGGATCAGGAGCAGGAGCGCGGCATTACTATTCAGTCTGCGGCCACCAGTTGTGAGTGGAACAAGCATCGTCTGAATATTATCGACACCCCGGGGCACGTTGACTTCACCATCGAAGTGTATCGTTCGCTGAAGGTTCTGGATGGCGGCGTTGGCGTGTTCTGTGGATCGGGCGGTGTTGAGCCGCAATCCGAAACCAACTGGCGCTATGCTAATGATTCCGAAGTAGCGCGCATTATTTTTGTCAACAAGCTCGATCGCCTCGGCGCCGACTTCTATCGCGTGGTCAAGCAGGTTGAAGACGTGCTCGGCGCTCATCCCCTGGTGATGACGTTGCCGATCGGCACCGAAGAGAATTTTATTGGCGCCGTCGATTTGCT
>JAJDOF010000047.1 GCA_022340305.1 Gammaproteobacteria bacterium | reverse complement strand
GGTCTGCATTTGCGTCTGTACCGCCTGCACCACTTCGCCCTCGCCGAGCAGCTGGTGATTGACCTTGATGCCGGTGATTTCCTCGAAGGCTTTGGTCAGCGTTTTGGATTCGTATTCATGCGTCGGAATGGTTTCCGAGAGGACGTTGATTTCCATGCCCTTGAAGGGTTTGGCGGCGTTGATAAACCACTCCATCTCTTTCATCTGCTCGGCCTGCGAAAGCGCGGATGGCTGGAACTCGTCGTTTATCCACTTGTTTGCCTCGGTTGTGCCGGCAAAGGCGGATGTTGAAGATAGTGCGGCGACCGTGGCGACCAGCACGATTTGCTTGAACATTGGTTTTTCCCCCTGATTTTATGCTTATGTTTTGGATTGGTTGGGGAAGCGAATTTACATTTGCCTGTTCACATTGTCAATAAATGTGTTTTCGAAATGTTCGCAATCATGTTCGAATTGCTCAACTATTTTCGTATTTCCACAAAAATGTCCAGCTCGACCCTGCTATGCGGCACTATTCTTCGCTGCCTGAAGGCTTTATGATTGGGCCGATGCCAGACCCTAAACATTTGCTTATCGTCGCGCACCATCCATCGCCGAATACCCGGAAGCTGGTTGAGGCGACGCTGCGCGGCGCCACGCATAAAGACATCGACGGCGTCGAAACACGGCACGTAGCGCCGCTGCGGGCGAATGCCGACGACGTGCTCTGGGCCGATGCGATCATTTTGGGCACGACCGAGAATTTCGGCTACATGAGCGGTGCGCTGAAGGATTTTTTCGATCGTATTTACTATCCCTGCCTGGAGCATACCGAGGCGCTGCCATTTGCCGTCTATATACGTGCCGGGCTTGACGGCACCGGCACCAAAATTGCAATCGGCAAGATTACCGCCGGATTGAAGTGGAAAGCGGTGCAGGAATCGATGATTTTGCACGGTGACTATCGGCCCGAGTTCGAAACGCAATGTGAGGAACTCGGCATGCTGATGGCCGCCAGCCTGGAGGCCGGTATTATCTGAGCGCCACCGGTGAAACAGTCATTCCCGCACAAGCGGGAATCTTATAAACTGCTCGCACGACTGGATCCCTCTTCCGCAGGCACCCGGACAACTCCGAACTATTCAGGATAAACAGCTATGCCAAATTTTGAAAACAGGAAAGCAATTGTACTCGGCGGGTCTTCGGGCATTGGTCTCGCGGCAACCGAAATGTTGCGTGATGCCGGTGCCGAAGTGATCGTCGGCAGTCGTCGCGAATGTGCAATCGACGGCGTCGAATGTGTCCAGGTCGATGTGCTCGACCGCGAGGCCTTGCGCACCCTGTTCGAAAAAAACCACGGCTTTGACTACCTGGTCAACGCCGCCACCGGTGGTCCGCGAGCAATCGGCCCGCTACTTGAAATGGATCTCGACGGCTTTCAGCATTCCTTTGCCAAGCTGTGGGGTTACGTCAACAGCGTGCGCCTCGGGATACCGCATATGTCGCCGGATGGCGCAGTGGTGCTGGTCAGCGGTTACCCGGCGCGCAAGTGGCGCGCCGGCACGATCGCGATCGGTAGTGTCGGTGGCGCGGTCGAAGCTTTTATCCGCCTGTCGGCCAACGAGGTTTCCCCGGTACGGATCAACGGTGTCAGCCCTGGACTGATCGATACGCCGATGTCTCCGCTCGAAGGGGAACAGCGCCAGAAGTACTATAGCGAAGGTAGCGCGGGGCATTTGATACCGCGTGCCGGAACTTCGGCTGAAGTCGCCAGCGCAATCATATTCCTGCTCGAAAATGAATTCATCACCGGTACTATTGTCGATGTCGACGGTGGGGCGATAGCGACATGAGTTCCGATAGGATCAGCAAGACCCTGGTCGGCGACACCCCGGGTCGCAGTACCGAGCTGATCTATTTTCGGATCGGGCCAAAAGATGCCGCGCGCAAAGTCTACTTGCAGGCGGCGCTGCACGCCGATGAACAGCCCGGCATCATGGTGCTGCATCACCTGCTGCCGTTGCTGCGAGCTGCCGATATCGCAGGTGAACTGAACGCCCTTTTCGTCGTGTTTCCGATGGTCAATCCGCTCGGTATGGGTGATATCGAATTCGGTCAACACCAGGGGCGCTACAACCGCAGTAGCGGGTTAAACCACAACCGTGACTGGCCGGTTCTCTACGATGCGGTGGGTGATGGACTGGCGGCAAAACTCGGGAACGACGCGGATGAGAATATTCAATCGGTGCGCAGCGCGTTGCGCGACTGGGCCGCATCATTACCGCGAGTAACGGCGTTCGATCAATGGCGTCAATGCGTTATAGCTGAAGCCTGCGACGCCGATTATGTGTTCGACCTGCACTGCGACAACGATTCGCTGCTGCACATATTCTCGATACCGCAACTCGCAGACAACATGCAGCAACTCGCCAACTGGACCGGCGCGGCGGCAACCCTGCTCGCCGAGGACAGTGGCGGTGGTTCGTTTGACGAGGTCTGGCCGGCGATCTGGCTGCGCCTGGCGCGCGAATGCGCGGATAAGCCGGTGCCCTTGCCGGTGGTCACCTGTACGCTCGAGTACCGCGGGCAGGGCGATACTTTTGATCACTTGAACCGCCAGGATGCGCGTAATCTGTACGGCTACTTCCAGGAGCAGGGCCTGATCGGCGGTACTTCGCTGGGCGCGAAAGGCGATGCGCCTGCGGGCACCGATTTGCGCGCGACGGAGTATCTGCGTGCGCCGCAGGCAGGCCTGCTCGCTTATTGGGTCGAACTGGGCGACCGTGTGGAAAAGGGCGATCGCATCGCCGATCTGATCCAGCTCGATGGTGATGGCGCTTTCGTCGACAGGATTCCATTGTTGGCCGGAACCGCGGGACAGGTCATTTCGCGCAAGATCGTCAAGTACGTCTGGGCAGGCGCCAACATCAGCAAGATCGTCGGTAGTGAAATACTCGAATCCCGGAGTGGCAGTTTGTTGAGCGATTAGCCCTCGTATCTCACCGATTCCCCGCTGCGCTCTAGTCCGATTTGTCGCCGCTCCAACTGCTCTCGGGCAAGTGTTCATCGGCGTGCAACCAACTGGGTTTTTCGTTGATAAAGCTGTGGTCACTGGGCGTCAGCGGTTCGAGATCATCGAACAGCCCCAGGTGCAGGTGAATTTCATCGGGCCGGTCGTCTGACTGGTAAGCGACGGGCGAGCCGCACTGACCGCAGAAACTGCGGGTGACACCATCGCTGCTGTGATAGCGATTCGGCATGGCGCCGGTGAAAATTACCTGGTGTTGGCGAAAACCGGCAAAGGTGGTCATTACCGAGCCGGTCTGGCGGCGGCAGGATTCGCAATGACAATGGCCGATCCAGTCGGATTCGCCGGATACTGCAAATCTAACCGCGCCGCAGTAGCAGTGGCCACTCAGTTTTGTCTCGGACATTCTCCACCTCCAGATCCTTTACAGGTTAGCCCTGCGCGCCATACGAGTCGACAAAATTATGTACCCGCCATTCTGAGCCCCTGCTAACATAGGCGCCGCAGAAAGCGAGCGACATCGGTTCGTAATGGATCGGTCGGCGGGCGAAAAGTTTCATCTGCATAATTAATAATCGACAGAATCAGGAGAAGACTGATGTTGAAATATAGACTAATCACAACCACCGTCACGGCGCTACTCGCCGTTGGCCTGGGGCAGGCGCAGTCGGCTGAAATGCTGCAGAAAATTGGTAAGGGCGAAGGCCGTGTCGATATCGTCGCCTGGCCCGGCTACATCGAACGTGGTGAGACCGATCCAGCCTTCGACTGGGTCAGCAAATTCGAAAAAAACACTGGCTGCATGGTCAACATCAAGACCGCGAACACTTCCGATGAAATGGTTGCGCTGATGAACGAAGGTGGTTTCGACCTGGTAACCGCATCCGGAGATGCTTCCCTGCGACTGGTCGCAGGCAAGCGCGTGCAACCGGTGAACGTCAAGCTGGTGCCGAGCTGGAACACGGTCGACAAGCGCCTGCAGAATGCGCCCTGGCATACTGTCGACGGCGTGCATTACGGCGTGCCCTACATGTGGGGGCCGAACGTGCTGATGTACGATACGCGCGCGTTCAAGCAGGCGCCAAAGAGCTGGAATGTCGTGTTCGAGGAGACCACGTTGGGTGACGGCAAGTCCAATAAGGGCCGGGTGCAGGCTTACGATGGCCCGATACACGTTGCCGATGCCGCCAACTACCTGATGTATCACAACAAGGAACTCGGCATCAAGGACCCTTACGAGCTGAACGAGGACCAGTACCAGGCCGCGCTCGACCTGCTGCGGGCGCAACGCAAGCTGGTATCGCGCTACTGGCACGATGCCTTCATTCAGATGGATGATTTCAAAAACGAGGGCGTAGTCGCTTCCGGATCCTGGCCCTTTCAGGTGAATATCCTGCAGAGCGAAAAGCACCCGGTGGCGTCGACCATTCCGCAGGAGGGCGCTACCGGTTGGGCAGATACGACGATGCTGCACAGCGAGGCGGAGCATCCGAATTGTGCCTATATGTGGATGGAACATACGCTGTCTTCAAATCTGCAGAGCGATCTTTCGGTCTGGTTCGGTGCCAATCCGAGTGTTCCCGCGGCCTGTACCGACGGTCGTGGCATGCAAAACGCCGCCGGATGTACCGCTAACGGTCTGGATGACTTCGCCAAGATTCGTTTCTGGACCACCCCGGTATCCAAATGCAAGACCCAGGACAGCTGTGTGCCTTATTACCGCTGGGTATCTGATTACATCGGGGTAATCGGGGGGCGCTGACCCGGGACGGATAATCTAAACCAGGAACACGCCCATCCTCCAACAAGGGCGTGTTCCGTTGTCTACGAAACGTGAATGAACAGATGAGCACTGCGCTTCAGTTTGCCGGCGTCTCGCGTCATTACGGCGCGGTAAAGGCCCTCGACCAGGTTGATCTCGAGGTCAAGGAAGGCGAGTTTTTCGCCATGCTCGGGCCTTCCGGCTCGGGCAAGACCACCTGTTTGCGCCTGGTAGCCGGGTTCGAACAACCGACTGCGGGCCACATCGAGATCTTCGGCGAAACCGCCGAAGGGGTGCCGCCGTTTCGGCGCAACGTGAACACGGTATTCCAGGACTACGCGCTATTCCCGCATCTGAACGTGCTCGATAATGTCGCCTATGGACTGATGATTCGCGGTGTCGAAAAGTCTGAGCGTTACCGCAGTGCCGAGCAGGCGCTGGAACTGGTCGCCCTGTCGGGGCTCGGCAAACGTCGTGCCGGCGAACTGTCCGGTGGGCAGCGCCAGCGCGTTGCGCTGGCGCGTGCGCTGGTGAACAAGCCGCGCGTGCTGCTGCTCGACGAACCTCTCGGCGCGCTCGATCTCAAGCTGCGCGAACAAATGCAGGAAGAACTGAAAAACCTGCACCGCCAACTCGGTATTACCTTTATCTTTGTCACTCACGATCAGAACGAAGCGCTGTCGATGGCCGATCGTGTCGCCCTGTTCAAGGACGGTCGGGTGGTGCAGGTGGGTACCCCGCAGGAAATCTATCGCCAGCCCAATTCGCGTTTTGTCGCCGACTTTGTCGGTTCGTCGAATGTGTTGCCGCCGGATTTTGTCGCCGCTGTCGGTGGCGCGTCGCGCTGGGCGAGCCTGCGGCCGGAGTCGATCTACCTGACGCGGGAAGGCGGCCACGCTGCCAGCGTGGTTGCGGCGAGTTTTCTCGGTGGCTCGACACGTTTGGCGGTTGATGTCAGTGGATTGCGCATCAACCTGATGCTGCCCTCTGCGGCGGAAATCCCGGCGGTGGGCGAGTCGGTGCGCATCGACTGGAAGCCCGCGGACATGCACCTGATGGAGAGTGGTGCATGAACGGCTCCGACGCGGCCATTCTGCCCGGTCGGCCGGGTTTGCTGCGCCGACTGGCCGATACCCTGTGGCGCCATCCACACCTGTTGCTGTTGTTGATGCTGGCGCCTCCCGTACTGTGGCTCGGCGTCATCTACCTGGGCTCGTTGTTTGCCCTGCTGGTACAAAGCTTTTTTTCCATCGATGAGTTCTCCGGGCTGATCAATTACGAATTCACCCTGAAGACTTACCGTGAACTGCTGATTCCAGCCAATCTGGATATCATTGTGCGTACCGTGTCGATGGCCGCTGCAGTCACGCTGGCGGCGGTGGTGGTGGCTTTCCCGATTGCCTTTTACGCGGCACGCTACGCGCGCGGCAAGTGGAAGGCGGCATTTTACCTCGGCATCATGCTGCCGCTGTGGTCCAGCTACCTGGTCAAGATCTACGCCTGGAAACTGGTGCTCGCCAGGGAAGGTATTCTTAACTGGCTGTTCGCCAAACTGCACCTGACCTGGTTACTGGAGGCCTATCTGTCGCTGCCGCTGATCGGTGGTAATTCGCTTTCCGTCAGTTATACCGGTACTTTTCTGGTGTTTCTGTACGTGTGGTTGCCGTTCATGATCCTGCCGTTGCAGGCGGCACTCGAACGTGTCCCTGGCAACCTTCTGGAAGCCTCGGCCGACCTCGGCGGTTCTCCACGCCAGACCTTTCGGCACGTGATCCTGCCGCTGGCGTTGCCGGGCATAATCGCCGGATCTATATTTACCTTTTCACTGACGCTTGGCGATTACATCATCCCGCAGATCATCGGTTCGTCACGGCTTTTTATCGGCCAGGCGGTGTACAGTCACCAGGGTACCGCGGGCAATATTCCGCTCGCCGCGGCATTTGCAGTGGTGCCGATCGTCATCATGGGCTGCTACCTGTGGCTGGCGAAGCGCGCCGGGGCTTTCGATGCACTCTGACCAGCGGGCGCCGATTGCACTCAAGATTGCGGCCGGTGCCGGCCTTTTGTTTCTGCACCTGCCGATCCTGTTGATCTTCGTCTACGCGTTTACCACCGAGGAGCGCAGTTACCAGTGGCCGCCACCGGGCCTTACCACGAAGTGGCTCGCGGTCACCTGGAACCGCCCCGATATCTGGGAGGCACTCGCTTTGTCGGTTAAAGTCGCTTCGATATCCACGCTGATCGCGCTGCTGCTGGGAACCCTCTGTGCCGCTGCCGTGTCGCGCAGCAAATTCTTTGGCCGCGAAGCCATTTCGCTGATGGTGATTCTGCCGATCGCCTTGCCGGGCATCGTTACCGGTATCGCGTTACGCTCTGCCTTCAATTTGGCCGATATCCCGTTCTCGACCTGGACCATCATTCTCGGCCATGCCACCTTTTGCGTGGTAGTGGTTTACAACAACGCGGTTGCGCGTTTTCGCCGTAGCTCGGCATCCTTGATCGAGGCCTCGATGGACCTGGGCGCCGATGGCTTCCAGACCTTGCGTTACGTGGTTCTGCCCAACATCGCCACCGCCTTGCTCGCCGGTGGCATGCTCGCTTTCGCACTGTCCTTCGATGAAGTCATCGTTACTACCTTTACCGCCGGGCAGCAACAGACGCTGCCGATCTGGATGCTGGAAGAGCTGGTGCGCCCGCGCCAGCGGCCGGTCACCAACGTGGTCGCGATGGTGGTGGTACTGGTGACATTCCTACCCATCCTGGGCGCCTTCTACCTGACCCGTGATGGCGACCAGATCGCTGGCAGCGGCAAATGACTTTGGGAAAGGCCTCTGACCCGGTCAGTCATCCCGTGACTTTGGAGCGCCGCGCAAACGGGAATCCTGCAATGAGTGCAATCTCCAGGGAAGTAGCGTGGTAACCTCGCGCCGTGCTCAGGGGAGAGGTTTGCCGCCCAGGCGGGCAAACAATTTTCGATAAAAGACAACGTCTTCGGGCTGCAATCCCTGGTGGGTCGGTAAAAACTCGCTGACCTCCATGCCGGACTCGAGTCCCGTGACACCACCCCGGCTAACCCATAGCGATTGCTCGACAAAATCGCTGGCGTCACCGTGGCAACCACCGCACTCGGTGTTGAAGCGTACTGGTGAATTGGCCCGGGCCTGTAGCATATCGCCAATGGCTTCGATCTCGTGGTCGGGAATATAGTGATTGCCCATGAACAGGCTCAAGTTGTCGATGTGGTGCTGTCCCTGCAACTGCCCATCGATAACCCAGAGGTAGTTGCCGGCAAACACGTCAGGATCGCCATGACATTCTTCACAGCGACTGTCCCAGATGGCTAGCCCATCGCGCGCACCCGCTGCGATCGGGATTAGCATCAGCACCAGTATGGCGATACTCACTCGGGAAATTGGCATAAATCGTTGGTTTCCAGACCTGTACCTTTAGCCCCGGATTTTAGCATTCGCTAAACGCCATCGACAAAGAGAGATTTGTGGACCTGTTTTCGCCAGGAAAAGTACCAGGGCTGAAAATTGGTGGTCGCCCTGAAACCGAGCGATCCTGGACAATTCGAAGCTCCACCGCCATCGGTGAGATTGCTTTGTTACCTGCTCGTAAAGCAGGATCCTTACCAACCTGTATTGCCCTGGGGCCGGCAGCACATTCCCGTGACCACTTCATTAATTTTTTGTGGAGCGATCGTTGGGAACAGCCGGTGCGTAACTCGCTGCGCCAGGCTTTGAGTGCGTTCAAAAAGTTGTATGATGCTTTTGGCGCGCAGCCTCTACAAATTGAGCGCATCACGGTATTTCTGGCGAATCAATCGATCGATACCGATGCTGTCAGGCAGGAAGATCGGGTAGCCGAACGAACACCGCAGGCCGTAACCGAGGCAATGGCTGATGCAACTGCTGCTAGCAACTTCGTTTATTCTGGCTACAGGTACACAATCATCGGGGTGCGCCTGCGCTTAGCTGGCTGTAAGATAGGATCCACGTTGAGTTAATATTTTAATTTCCTTCAAGTAGGGGATCAGTCGATATGAAATTTGCAATGGTGGCAACGGGTGGAATCGGTGGATACCTGGCGGTGAAGCTCACCCAGGCAGGCGAGGATGTGGCCACCCTGGCGCGAGGTAAACACCTCGATGCGATCAGGTCCGGGGGGTTGACGCTGGAAACTGCCGATGGGTCAACCACGGCACGCCCGCGTATCGCCACCGATGAGCCGGCGCAGATCGGGCCAGTGGATGCCGTGATATTCGCCGTAAAGGCTAAAGATGTAGAACGCGCTGCACAAAGCTGTTTACCACTATTGGGACCGGACACCGTCGTAATTCCGTTTCTGAATGGTGTGGAAACAGTGGAGCGACTGGCAACGGTCCTGCCATTGGAAAATATCGCCAACGGCACTGCGGGGATTTCCACCACGATCACAGCGCCGGGCACGATCCGGCAAGTCGGTAGCTTTGCCAGTTTCACCTTCGCCGAGCGTGACAGCAGCCAGACCCCGAGGATCAGGGCTGTCCGTTCAGCTTTCGAGCGGGCCGACCTCGAGGCGCCTGTCGTCGAGGATATCGATGTGGCGCTTTGGCGAAAATTCTGTCTCTTCGCATCGCTGTCGGGGGTGACCGCAGCGGCCCGCTGTACGGTAGGTGAGATCAGGAGCGACCCACAGTTGAGTCGATTGTTTCAGGAGGGTATCGCCGAAACTGCGGCGCTGGGTCGGGCGCTCGGTGTGGCGCTGCCTGACGATCTGGGCTCTCGTATATGGAAAAGTGTGAGCGACCTGCCTGCGGGCATGCGCGCTTCAACCGCAATCGACCTCGAAGCCGGGCGGGCACTGGAAGTGGACTGGATTTCAGGTGCCGTAGCGCGACTATCCGACGCTGCCGGACTTGATGCGCCGATTCACAGAACGCTGAATGCCGTGCTGCAGCCATGGAAGGACGGCGGCTGAAGTAAGCTGCGGCGATATTCGGCTTAACTAACTGTTCGACAGATCACCTGGAATAGATAGCAGCTCGAATATTAGTCGGGGACGGACCCTAACGTTACGCCGAACTGAAAATTAACAGCGCAGCACAAGGTCCCGGGACGTTACTTGGCCGATGATTTCATTACGAAATCTTCGAGTTGCTTGTCGATGCCAAGCACATGCAGTTTGAGCCACTTGTAGAGAAAATCCGACAGCGAGACCTGCAGCGCCGGGTGCATGCTGGGATCGGTTTCCAGCATTGCCGCGAGTTCTTCGCGAAAGCGGTCATGCGCCTCCAGGTGGGCTTGCGCATGCGGATAGGCGAGGGTCTCCATGTAGGTTTCCTCGAGGACGAAGTGATGCTCGGCGTAGAGTTTGAGGTGAATCAGGATATCCGGGTCGAAGGGCACCTCCTTGATCCGCTCGATCAGGCTGAACAGGGCCTGGTGCTGGGTATCCTGCCAGATGATGTCGCTGGTTTTCTGCATCACTCCGAGTTTAAAGCATGAACTCGAGTCACGGTAGAGAAAAATCCCCGCCGCGGGCTTGATATTGCTGAGTTAGCAGTGGATCAAGAGCGGCGCTGTCAATTTATTGGTGGGGTCGCTACGTCGATGGCGCTGAATGACATCACCGACAGCAGGTTGCTGATTAGTGGCTTTGCCAGCGCGTCATCATTGTAGAGAAACAGGGTGTAGGCATCGGCGAGCTGGTTGCGATGCATTGCGATAAGCAAGCCGCTTTGATAGCCAGAGGCGAATTTCGGATTGACGTCAAACACGGCCGCTGCCGCCCAGTTTGCATTGAAACTGGATTCCGCAATGGCTGCTGAAAAGGTGCTGCTCGAAGTATCACTGTCTGTCGACAACCGATTCATTACCGATTCGAACAGCAGTGGGAACAAGTGGTCAGGTTCCGGTGCCGCATTGTGCGGATCACTGTAATCGATGGTTATGCGGGAAAGCGGCCGAATGATAAAGCGTACTTCCAGTGCCCCCGATTTGTGTTTGAAGGCATGCTCATAGGGCAGGATCGGGTTTGGCAGAACAGGCGTTACGCTGAAATCCTGTGGCGTTTCGATGTGCAGACCGGCCTCGATCAACAGGCGATCAAATGCTTCCCGTGCGTCTTTATCGATGGCGCTAGACCATGGGCTGACGCCTGACAGCAACAGCACGAGTAACGCGCCAACGGCAGGTTTCATGACTTTCCGGTATCCCATTGTTGCAACATATCGCGTGCGATCTGCTGCCATGCGGGCTCTGCTGGCAGGGTCAGGAAATATTTCAGGTCGCCAATGGCGCGCTCGCGCTTGCCCAGCGCATCGTAGGTCGAGGCTCGATTGAAGTAGCCCGCCGGGGCTTCGGGCTCGAGTTCGATACAACGATTGAAGTCAGTTAGTGCCTGTTCGAAACGGGCCGCCTCGTAGTGCAGACTGCCGCGATTGAAATAGGCGGCAACGAAGTTGGAGTCGAACTGGATCGCCTGGTCGAGATCGCGCAGGGCGTCATCGGGGCGTCCGAACTGGCGTAATGCCTGTGCACGATTGGTCAACAGCACGGGATCGTGCGGGTTGATGGCGAGCGCACGGTTGAGATCGGCTAATGCCAGGCTGGTTTGCTGTGTCTGTAGAAACAGGCTGGCGCGTATACTCAGCAGCATCACGCTGTCGGGATAGCGGCCGATGGCCACATTCAGGGTTTCGAATGCCATCTGTGGACGCGATTCGTCAAGGTGTTGCAGGGCGACCTGGGCCATTTTCTCGGCGCCAAGACCGGCGTGCGGATCGCTTTGACGATGTGCTCCGGCCTGGTCAGGCTGCACGCCATTAGCGCCTTGCAGAAACTCATTCATGACGTCGCTGGGTGCGCTATTCGGTGGTGTCGTAGCGAAGGCCCCGGATAGCGGTGCCAGCGCAAGGGCGAAGGCGCAGAATCCTGCCAGCGCCCAATCTCCTTTGCTTTTGACTTTTTCCGCGCGCATGGTTACTCCTTGCTGTAGGCCTGCAGCATTTTGTTCATCAATTCGATGTGCTGCGCGTCGGTCAGGCGTCCCGGTTCGGATACCTTTGCCCACAGTTCGGCATTACTCATTTCACGATGGCAACCCATGCACAGGCCGGTTCGGTTCATCGCATCGCGCATCTCCTTTGGCAACGCCCGGGATAATGGCCAGTGAGTGCCGACGGTCTGTACCTGCTGGCCATCCTTGACGATGGTCGACCAGTCGAAATCGAGGGCCTCGATTTTGGAAATCTGGATCTGGTGATTCTTCGGTATGACCTTGCCGGTCTTCTGGTCGATCAGGTCTTCGACGATATCCTCGACGTAGCGGGTCTGGAATACGCCGCCCGAAATCCCGTAACCCTGTGCCTTGGGATTGTCGTGGCAACTCTCGCAGGTGCGCGCTTTGCGCTGTGCCGAGTGTGGCTGCACCGGTGCCATGTCGATGGCGAGCGGGGTGCGCTCCTGGCCGAGTTCTTTCTGCTCGTCATAGGAGTAAGCGATCTGGTTCAGCGCAACGGTGGTGCCGTCGCGCGCACGAACCGTGAATACCACCTGGCAGCCAGGCATCAGCGGGGTGACGCGGCCTTCGCCGTTGATGCCGAGAACCGGTTCTTCCCAGCGCAGGTAGGCGCGCGTCTCGCTGACCTTGCCGGGGCTCTGTATGCCCTTGGTGCCGAGCGGCGATTCGGCGGTCGAGCCGTCCGCATTTCGCACCGAACCACTCGCGATCCAGTCGGTGTCGTGTTTGGGTTTGCCTTTGCTGTCATTGCCGTAATCGACGTCGACGTGGCAACCGTAACACTGTGGCACCCAGGAGGCATGGCAGGCGTAACACTCGAGGCTTTCCGCGTGCTTCTTGACGCTGGTCATGGCGACCATCGCATCGGGACTCTTCCAGGCGTTGTCCATTTTCAACTGTTTCAGCAGCGGAACCTTGAAGTCGTTACCGGTGGCGGAATGCATGATTACGTCGCTACCATCCTTGACCACGTTACCAAAAGGATTGCCGCGTGTGGTCAGCAAATAACCATCCTTTTTGGCGTAATTGGTGGCAAAGGCGGCGGTCTCCGCCAGCACGCTGTCCGCCATGCCACGTGGATTTTCCACCAGTTTCTGGGCAAATTCCTCACCGTGTCCGAGTGGCAGTTCCCAGGGGAATTGCTCGGGGGTGCCGTGACAGTCCTGACATTCGACTTCGGCCTGTGCCAGCGTGGTGCCGGGAATATTACCGTCGCCGTGCATGTCGATGGTGGTGTGGCAATCCTGGCACAGTAATCCACCCTCGGGATTTTCCGGCCGGCTCTTGATCTGGTGATGCAGATCATCCGAGATAAACAGGTAATTCTTGGTGTGCAGCTTGGGCTGTTTCTGGCCTTTTTCATTGTATGGGGAGCCGTAAGGAAACTCCATCAATCCCTGGTAGGTGACGCCGATACGCTTGCCGCGATTGTGGCAGGAATTGCAGGTTTCGACTGGTATCCCCGAGTAGGTCACATCACCTACCGTTACCTTTGATTTACGCGTAGCCTGGATCTGGTGCGTGAGCATGTGCCCTTTCTGCGACTTGTCGATGGTCGGGTCATTGCCTTCATAAATTCCCTCGTTGCCATAGGGGATGTGGCAGGACGAACAGCCCTGGCCGCGATAGTCACCGCGTTTTTCGCGGCCCTTGACGGTCACGTGGCAGCGCTGACATTGCTGACGCTGGTAGGTGAAGCCGGCCAGCTTGGGGTCTTTCTCGATCTCGTCGACGCTGGGATTCGGGATCTGTTTCAGCGCGGTGGGAAACTGGTCTTCATGGGCGGCAATCATATCTTTCATGTAACCCTTATAGGCGTCAGTGCCGACCACCGGAACCGGTCCGTCTCCATCTTTTACATCGTATTTACCCCACGGCACCTTGTGATCCTGTACTTCGGGAATGCCCCAGGTATGCAGATTGCCCTGGATCTTGCCGGCCTCGGTGTTCATCAACGCCTTTTCCAGGCGTTCCTCGTAACCCTTGTGACAGGCGCTTTGTCCGCAGGTGAACTTGTTAATGTCCATTGCTCCTGGATCTGGGTAGAAGGTCTGTGGACCAAGCGAATCGACCAATGACTTTGGTGATTTTTTGTGCGCCTGCTCGGCGGTGGTGGCTGTCGGATCGCCACCGTGGCACATCAGGCAACCGCCGGTGTCGCCATGGGTGGCGCTCAATGCCTTGATCAATTGCACTATCATGGCGCGTGCTGGTCATTTTTGGTGCAAAACTGAAGAGTGGTCACCCTGCTTTTTACGACCCTCGTGCCATTGCTTTGCAAGATCCCGATACGTCGGACCGCCGCTAAGTGGGCCGCACGCGGTCAGGGATGATGTTTTATCCCCGGTCATTCCCGCGAAAGCGGCGGCCCGACGTATCGGGACCTGGGGAAATGCCTGCGATGTTCGTCGCGCCATCGATACGAGGTCCCCGCTTGCGCGGGGATGACGTCTTGTCGAGGGCCACCCCTGGGGGGTGGGCACATGCCTAAAAGTGGCGGCAGGCTGTATCGAGGCCGCGCAGGGTTTGTTCGAGATCTTCGGCGCTGTGTACCGTCGACACGAAGCGGCGCACGCCGGGCAAGACATACTGCCCCTGCTGCATCAGCAGGCTATCGAGTTTGCGCATCGAGACCTGGTCGCTGGCGAGGATGTCGGCCTGGTTGCGCGGGGTCCTGTCGGTGAACAGGATTTGCCACAGCGATCCGGTATGCTCGGCGATTGCCGGAATGTCGTGACGGTCAAGAATTTTCTGCGTCTCGCGGCAGAGATCGTCGGCGAAGCCGTTCATGCGCTCGTACACGCCGGGTTTGCCGAGCTCGTCGAGCATCGCCATGGTCGCCGCCGCGGCGACCGGGTTGCCGTGCAAGGTGCCGTTGAAATAGGTGTAACCCGGTTGCCCCTTCAGTTTCGGGTCGGACAGGCCGATGACATCGGCACGACCGGCAATACAGGACAACGGACCACCGCCGCCGACAACCTTGCCGTGAGTTGAAAGATCGGGCTTGAT
>JAJDOF010000046.1 GCA_022340305.1 Gammaproteobacteria bacterium | reverse complement strand
GCTACCGGCTTCATGTTGTCCAACGATTTGATGATTGTCACCGGCGCGCTGGTGGGCAGCAGTGGCGCGATCCTGAGCTACATCATGTGCCGCGCGATGAATCGAAATTTCATCAGCGTGATTGCCGGCGGTTTCGGTACCTCCGGGGGTGGTTCCTCAGGTGCCAGCTTCGAAGGTGAAGTGCAAACCATCGATATTGCCACGATGGCGCATTTGTTAAGCTCTTCCAAGAACGTAATGATTGTACCTGGCTATGGCATGGCCACTGCGCAGGCGCAGCACGCGGTTGCGGACATCACGCGTACCCTGATCAAGCAGGGTGTCAAGGTGCGTTTCGGTATTCACCCGGTTGCCGGTCGCATGCCGGGGCACATGAACGTGTTGTTGGCCGAAGCCAAGGTGCCCTATGACATTGTGTTCGAGATGGACGAAATCAATAAGGATTTTCCGGATGTTGATGTATCTATCGTGGTCGGCGCCAACGATACGGTCAATCCTCTGGCCCAGGAAGATACGGCAAGCCCCATCGCCGGCATGCCGGTGCTGGAAGTGTGGAAAGGCCAAACCACCGTGGTGTTGAAGCGCGGTATGGCGGCAGGTTACGCAGGGGTCGATAATCCCCTGTTCGTCAAGGACAACACGCGCATGCTGTTCGGCGATGCACGCGAAAGCCTCGAAGCCCTGGCCCAGGCACTCTGATCCACAGGCGTTAATCCCCGCGCCCCGCGATGCGTCGTCCCCCGCGCCCCGCGATGCGTCGTCCCCGCGCCCGGCGGTGCGTCACCCCCGCCCGGCGGTGCGTCTCCCCCGCTTCCGACGATGCGTCTCCCCCGCGCCATACGTCATCCCCGCGGAAGCGGGGATCTGGTGGTAAATTTCAACCACTAGCACGCCACCACTGCAGGGTTCCACAATGTCGGACCTCCGCCAACTGGGCTGTACCCTAGTTGGCAGTGGCGTCCGGAAGCGAATCACTCCTTACTTTTTCCACAGTCCGATTTCAGGATGGAAGGAAAAGGCCTCCAGGAAAATGTCGGCCCGGTCACATAAAGCCTGCAACCCATGCAGTTATATGAGTGAACCCGCAAGAATTTAGCTCGTTTGGGTGATTCCGCCGCTGATCACGTTAGTTACACTCAATTTCACTCGGTTCTCCGGTGTCCTGACCATTAATGGCCGGGTTGCTGGTTCCAGGTTTAGTCGGTTTCATCGGCCTGGATCGGCGCACCCGGGTTCAGAGAGTTTCTTCTGCCCCCCAAACCTTAGCAGCCAAATTGGCTGCTTTTTTTTGCGCGCAGCATGTTACCATTTCGGCCAGGCATCATTGCTCAGCTTGCAAGTCATGGCAAACCGCTTATGTTGAACATGAATTTTGATAAACCCGTCGTTATCCACACCAGTGAAATGGAATGGGAGGCTAGTCCGATGCCGGGGGTATGGCGCAAGCCCTTGGCGCGCGAGGCGGCCGAGCACGGGCACACCACCAGTCTGGTGCGTTACGATGCGGGTTCGCATTTTTCCGAGCATATGCATCCGCTGGGCGAAGAAATCCTGGTCCTCGAAGGCGTTTTTGCCGATGAGCACGGCGATTACCCGGCCGGTACCTACCTGCGAAACCCACCGCAGTCGAAGCATTCGCCGTTCAGCAAGGCGGGTTGTGTGTTGCTGGTCAAGCTGGATCAGTTCGACCCTGACGACGATGCAAGGGTTCGTATCGACACTCGCAAGGGTGACTGGATGCCTGCGGAGGACGATCTGCAGGTCAAGCCGCTGCATTACTTCGAGACCGAGATGGCGGCGCTATACCGCTGGCCGGCCAATGGTCACTTTCTTCCGCAACAACATTTTGGCGGCGAGGAGTTCTTTGTCCTGTCGGGTATGTTGCAGGATGATTTCGGTAGCTACCCACCCGGTAGCTGGGTACGTAACCCGCACAACAGCGAGCATTCGCGGTTTGTAGAGGAAGACACCATCACCTGGGTCAAGACTGGCCATCTACTTCCTTAAAAAGTATCAAATCAGTTAAACTTTGCGCCGCCCGGCGCTGTCAAAGTCGCGCAACGATGGCGCAAACCAGACTATTCACCAATCTTTGAGAGGCTCACTTGTCACAACAGGAAATATTGAACTTGAAGGCCGCCGTGAGCGCCCGGATCATCGGACAGCAGGGGCTGATCGAGCGGTTGCTGGTGGCTATTCTCGCAGACGGACATTTACTGGTAGAAGGTGCTCCGGGGCTTGCCAAGACGCGCGCGATCAAGGTGCTCGGGGAGGGCATCGAGGGAAGTTTTCACCGTGTCCAGTTCACCCCGGATCTGTTACCGGCCGATCTCACCGGGACTGAAATTTACCGGCCCCAGGACGGTAGTTTTCTGTTCCAGCGCGGACCACTGTTTCATAACCTGATCCTCGCCGATGAAATCAACCGTGCTCCGGCCAAGGTGCAGTCGGCGCTGCTAGAGGCGATGGCCGAACGGCAGATCACGGTCGGCAGTGAAACCTATCGTCTGCCGGACATCTTTCTCGTCATGGCGACCCAGAATCCGCTGGAACAGGAAGGCACATATCCCTTGCCGGAAGCGCAACTTGATCGTTTCCTGATGCACGTGCGTGTCGACTATCCGAGTGCTGCCGACGAAAAAATAATCCTCGAGTTAACCCGTGCCGAAGCGCGTTCGCAAACGCACCAACTACCCGTTGTTGCAGAAATCAGCCAGCACAACCTGTTGCAGGCGCGCGATGCCGTGCTCGACATTCATCTCGATGACAGTCTCGAGGATTACATCATCGAAATTGTCCTGGCAACGCGTGACGCCAGCCGCTATGGCGCGGAACTGGCCGGCTGGATTCAACACGGCGCCAGTCCGCGCGCCACCATGGCGCTGGATCGATGCGCGCGCGCTTACGCCTGGCTGAATAATCGCGATTACGTGGTACCGGAAGATATCCAGTTGCTCGCACCCGACGTGTTGCGCCACCGCATCATTCTCAGTTTTGCGGCCGAGGCGGAGGGCATGACTGCCGACAATTGCATCGCCGCTATTCTGTCCCGGGTCGCCGTACCCTAGGTAACAGTCGTGCAAGCCGGTGACGACATTATTCGGGTTAAGCTATCCACGCTGATTGGCCTGAACCGCGATGCGGCAACGCTGCCGTTGATTTCGAATGCGGTCAAGGCGCAGATGGCGGGCGGGCATCTATCCGCTTTTCGCGGGCGCGGTATGGAGTACCACGAATCGCGTCCTTACCAGCCCGGTGACGATATTCGCAGCATCGACTGGCGGGTGACCGCGCGCAGTGGTCAGACGCACACCAAGGTTTACCGAGAGGAGCGCGAGCGCCCGGTGTTACTGTGGCTGGATCTGACACGATCCATGTTTTTCGGTACCCGGGTCTGCTTCAAGTCGGTGCTGGCTTCCAAGCTCGCGGCACTGCTGGCCTGGAGCAGCGTGCAGCACGGCGACCGGCTGGGTTACCTGGTGTTTTCGGAGCAGCAGCACATCGAGTTCCGGCCGACACGCGGCAAGCATGCAGCCCTGCAGTTCATCCAGCAACTGGTCGCGCATCCGGCCTGGGATATGGGCGAAACCGCGTTCGGGGAGCATCAACCGGGATTGCACGCGCTGATGCGCCTGCGTCAGGTGACGCGCCCCGGTAGCTTGCTGGTGTTGCTCAGTGATTTTCGTTTTTTGAACAGCGACTGCCGTGGACAGCTGGTGGAGCTGGCCCGCCACAACGATATCGTCATGATCCATACTTTTGATCCGCTCGAGCAGGTATTGCCGCCGCCTGGATACTATCGTATCACCGATGGGGTCAGCAGTGTCGCCGTCGACACTTCGATTCCCGAGGTGCGTGCAAAGTACCAGCAACGCTACGCTCAGCAGCAACAGGAGTTGAAGCAGCTTTGCGACGAACTTGGCTTATATAGGCTCGATATCGCGACTGATAGCGACATGATCGCCGAACTTAAGTCGGGCCTGGGGATGCGCAAGCGATGAATCAACCTGAACTGCGCGATATACACCTGCCCGATGGCAGCCTGTGGTGGCCACCCGCAGCCGGTTGGTGGTTTGTCCTGCTGCTGATCCTGTTGCTACTGTGGCTTTTGCCGCGCTTGCTGCGCTGGTTACGGTATAAGCCACCGAAGCGCCTGTCGCTGCAGGAACTCGAGCGTATCCGGCGGAGCTATAAGGCGGGGCAGAGTGACGGCGCGGTATTACGCGAAGTGGCCGCCCTGTTGCGTCGCGTCACCATCAGCTATTACGGACGAGAGCAATACGCCGCCTTCACCGGCAACCAGTGGATCGAACAATTGCAGCGGCTCGCACCCGGGTCGGGATTCAGCGACCAGCAACTCCAGTTGCTGGCGCATGACCGTTACCGGGCGCAATGCGAGCTTGACGTCGATGCATTGTTGCGCTCGCTGGAGCAATGGTTGCGAGCCTTACCACGGAGCAATGAGCATGTTTCAGCTTGAGTGGCCATGGGTGCTGGTACTGCTGCCGTTACCGCTGTTGGTCTACTGGCTGCTACCGGCGAGTGGGGCCAGGCGCCAGGCGGCGTTGCGGGTGCCGCTAATCGAGGACTTCCGCTTTGGGATCGATGTTGTCGAAGCGGTTAGCCCGCGGCGGTGGCGCCGGTACCTGAGCCTGCTGGCCTGGATACTGTTGGTGTTTGCGGCGTGTCGACCACAGTGGCTCGGCGAAGCGATCGCGATACCGGTCAGTGGCCGTGATCTGATGCTGGCGGTCGATCTTTCGGATAGCATGCGCACCGCCGATTTCAAGATTGGCGACAAACAGGTCAACCGCCTGCAGGCAAGCAAGGTGGTGGCCAGCCAGTTCATCGAACGGCGCCGCGGCGATCGTCTCGGCCTGATCTTGTTTGGCACCCAGGCTTATTTGCAGGCACCGTTGACTTTTGACAGCACGACCGTGAATCGGCTGCTGGACGAATCGGCCATTGGTCTGGCGGGCGAGCGCACCGCAATTGGCGATGCCATCGGACTGGCGATCAAGCGTCTCGACCTGCAGTCGGATAATTCACGCGTGCTGATTTTGATGACCGATGGCGCCAACACCGCTGGCGAAGTGCTGCCATTGAAAGCAGCGCAAATTGCCGCCACGCGCAATCTGCGGATATACACCATCGGCATCGGCGCCGACGAACAGATCGAGAGTACCTGGTTTGGCCTGCGCCGCAGCAACCCCTCGGCGCAGCTCGATGAAGAAACCCTGCGCGAAATTGCACGTCTGAGTGGCGGACGTTACTTCAGAGCGCGCGACAGTGAAGAGCTGGCGAAGATTTATCAACTTCTCGACGAACTGGAGCCGATGCCGCGCGACACGCGTAACCTGCGCCCGGTGAAGTCATTGTTCGTCTGGCCGCTGGCGCTGGCGCTGGTGCTTGGCGGATTGCTGGTTGCAGCGCGCCTGTGGCGTCAACTGGGCCGCCAGGCGCAGTCAGCTCCAGGGACAATTCACCAACGGCCCGCAGAAATCCATGATTGATCAGTTTCATTTTCTGCGCCCGGGCTGGCTGTTTGCACTGATCGTGCTAGGCCTGGTGCTGTGGTTGCTGCGACGTCGAGGTTACCAGGGCGGAAACTGGCGCGCAGTTGTCGATGCGCGCCTGTTACCCTACGTATTATCCGCGGACGGTGTTCATGGCGCTAACCGCTTACCGTGGATACTCGGCGTGGTGGCGATGCTCGCCATTATTGCGCTCGCCGGGCCAACCTGGGAAAAGCGGCAGCAGCCGATGTATCAGGAGCGCTCGGCCCTGGTGATAGCGCTCGACCTGTCGCGCTCGATGGACGCAACCGATATTCGACCGACCCGGCTTACCCGCGCACGTCACAAGATTGCCGATATCCTCAACCTGAGAACAGAGGGACAGAGTGCATTGGTGGTGTATGCCGCGGATGCGTTTGCGGTTACCCCGCTGACCAGTGATGTAGAGACCATACTGGCACTGCTAACCGATCTCGAAACCGGCTTGATGCCGGCACAGGGGACGCGTGCCGACCGGGCGCTGGAACAGGCACTGGAATTGTTTGATAACAGCGCTGTGCGCCACGGCGACGTGTTACTGGTAACCGACGGCATCAGTGATCGCGAGGTACAGCGTATCGAGGCAATACTCGAAAAGAACCCGGGACTGCGCCTGTCGGTGCTGGCCATCGGCACTGCTGCGGGTGGCCCGGTGCCGCTGAAAAGCGGGGATTTTCTGAAAGATTCCAGGGGTGACATCGTGATTTCCCGCTTGCATGCCGAAAACATGAGTCACATCGCCAACCTCGGTAGCGGTGCCTTTGCCACCATCAGCTCCGATGATATCGACATCAATACCTTGAACTACATAATGGAGTCGCGCCTCGACGATTCCAATGCCCTGTTGAGCGATAGATCTGCCGACCTGTGGCGAGAACTCGGTCCGGCGCTTTTATTGTTCGCGTTGCCACTGGCGGCACTCGCGTTTCGACGCGGCCTGATCTGGTTGGCGCCGATTTATCTACTGGTGTTACCGCCCGATGCCGATGCCCTCGACTTGCCATCACTGTGGCAAAACAGCGACCAACAGGCCTTGCAGCTTTACCAGCAGGGACAGCACCAGCAGGCGGCGGAACTGTTTAATGACGAGGCCTGGCAGGCCACGGCGAAATACCGTGCTGGCGACTATTCCGCAGCGGCCGAGGGCTGGCAGCGACTGGAGGGTGAGGACGCAGAGTACAATTTTGCCAATGCGCTTGCGCAGCAGGGGCGTTACCAGGAGGCGTTGGCGGTATATGATCGCTTGCTGGGACAAAACCCGGACCATCAGGATGCGCGCTTTAACCGTCAGGCGATCGCGGACTGGCTCAAGCAACAACAGCAGCAACAGCAGCAACAGCAGCAACAGCAGCAACAATCCGGGGAATCGGGCGAAGGCCAGCAACAGCAGCAACAATCCGGGGAATCGCAGGATGGCCAGCAGCAGGAACAGCAGGCGACCCAGGATGCCGGTGCGGGCGGTGACGGTGAATCCGCCGGAGATGAGCCTGGGGAAGTGTCGAAACAGGACGGGCAACAAGCAGACGAGCCGCAATCCGGGAGCGATCAGGCCCCGGGCGAAGCAGCAGACGACCCGTCGGCCCAGCAGCAGGCGGATCGACAGCAAGTGCCGGAACCCGGCGAAAGTGAAGCGCAGCAGGACAGCGATTCAGTTGCAGACCTCGACCAGCAAATGTCGGAACAGGCAACACAACAATGGCTGCGCAAGATACCCGACGATCCCGGTGGCCTGTTGCGGCGCAAATTTCTCTATCAATATCGCCAGCGCGGCGATGCCGACAAGGAGGTGCAAACATGGTGAGTCTGTGGCGGCTACTGGCGCTATTGTTGCTGTGGTTTGTGGTTGTTGCGCCACTGGCCGCCGCGGTCGAGGTCAGCATCGATCGCAACCCGGTGCAGGTCAACGAATCCTTTCAGCTGGTGTTTTCGCTCGATCAGAGCCCCGGGCGCGATCCCGATTTTTCGGTACTGCAGCAGGACTTCATGGTGCTCGGCAATAACCGCAGCAACAGTATCAGTATCATCAACGGTGAGTATCAGCGCAGCGTCAAGTGGACCCTGCAGTTGATGGCCAAACAAATTGGCAAGTACACGATTCCGGCAATTCGCTTCGGTGACGTGCACAGCGAGCCCTTCGAGGTCTCGGTTCAGCCATCCTCGTTGGCCTCGGTGCCGCACGATCAGCAGGTCCTCGAACTGATGGTCGATCGCTCCGAGGTTCACGTACAGGAGCAGGTAATCCTGACGATGCGGCTGCTGAGCGCAACCGATATTGCCGCCTACCAGTTCGGCAAGATTCCGGCACAGGACCTGAATGTGGTGATCGAACCGCTGGGCGATCTGCGCCAGTACCAGACGCGCATTGCCGATCGCTCTTACCTGGTGCTGGAACAGCAGTTTGCGTTGTTTCCGCAGCAAAGCGGGCAACTCGAAATCCCGCCGGTGCTCGCCGAGGTGCGCTTGCCGTCGCGCTCGCGGATCGATCCATTCAATAACGGCGGTGATATTCGCCGCTTTCGCTCGCAGCCTGTAATAATCGACGTCAAACCAATTCCGCAAGAGTTTAGCGGCGATTACTGGTTGCCGGCGGATCACGTCGAGCTGCGCGAGCAATGGCCCGCCGATCTCACCGGGCTGGTCGCCGGTGAGCCCGTCACGCGTAGCATTACCCTGATCGCCGACGGTCTGACGGCGGCACAACTTCCTGAAATCGAGTTGCAGGCGATCGATGGCGTCAAGCAATACCCGGATCAGCCGGTGCTGCAGGATAGTCGCAACAGCAAGGGGATGCACGCGCAACGGGTGCAGAAGGTCGCGCTGATTCCGGCAGCTCCGGGTGTTTACCGAATTCCCGAAATCAGTGTCAACTGGTGGAATCGTGCAACCGCTCAACTGGAAACCACGATTCTGCCGGCGCGAGAGCTGGTGGTTGGCGCGGGTGTTGAAGTCGCCGAGGTTGCCCCGACGCCATTGCCGCTGCTGAGCACGGATCAGGTGCCGCAATCAATGCCGGCCGCGGTCGTTGTCGAGGGTAATCGCTTCTGGTTGTGGTTGAGCCTGTTGCTCGCCTGTGGCTGGGCCACGACTGCCATTTACTGGTGGTTCGCAACGCGACGCAACAAACCAGTATCAGCACGGGAAAGCGAGGTCGTAGGTTTGCGTGAAACCAGTCGAGTGTTACGCAAGGCCTGCGAGAACGACGATTCTGCTGCCGCGCGCGCCGCGTTGCTCGCCTGGGGGCAGTGCCTGATGATGCCGCGACGAGTAGATAACCTGGGTGAGTTAGTTGATTTGCTGGGGGACGAGTTGGGGCAACAGGTTGAAGCGCTGAATCACAGCCGCTATGCCGGGCAGGGCGAGGCCTGGGAGGGCCGCCCGTTGTGGGCGCTGTGCCAGCGACTGCAGCAACAGGCCGGCAACACAAAAAATGACGTCAACGCAAGCCTGCTGCCCCTGAACCCCTGACACAAACCGGTTCTCCCCACGATTCTGCTCGTCATCCCCGACCGCGTACGACCCACTTAGCGGCGGACCGCTGCTTGCGCGGGAATGTCGCGGCCGTCCCCTTCGGTCATCCCCACGCAAGTGGGGCGGCCCGACGTATCGGTCTTACAAAGAATGACAATAAACATTTGCGGCTATGATTGTTTGGGGCCATAACAAGCTCTCGCGAGCCGATCTCATCTCGGTTAGACTGCGAGCCTGTATTTTTTTGTTCAATGATCATGGAAGCGATTACCAACGCCAATTTAATCTGGATCATCGCCGCTCTTGCCGGCCTGGTGCTGGTCGGGCTACTGGTCGGCATGCGCCAGTATCACAACGCTAACCTCGAACTCAGAAAACGCCTCGAAGTCGCGCTGCAAAACGAGTACAACTCTCGCGAGAGTCTGCACTCGGCGGAAAAGAGTATCCAGCACAAACAGCTCGAGCTGGAAAAAGAGCGTGAACTCGCCGTGCAGAAATTTGATCAGCTCGAGGAGAATCGAAAACGCCTGACTATCGAGTTCGAAAACCTCGCTAATCGTATCCTCGAAGACAAGTCGCGCGCCTTCGACAAGACCAACAGGCATTCACTGGAAGCGCTGCTGAAACCGTTCCGCGAACAGGTCGAGGGCTTCCAGAAGCGCATCAACGATGTGCACAGCGAGTCGATCAAGGGCAACGCCCTGCTCGAAGGTGAAATCAAGAAAGTACTCGAAGTCGGTCTCAAGATCGGTAGCGATGCGCAAAACCTGACTGATGCGCTCAAGGGGGATTCGCAGAAACGCGGAAGCTGGGGTGAAACCCAGCTCGAAAAAACCCTGCAGATGAGCGGCCTGCTGGAACAGCACCACTACGAAAAACAGACCTCGATGGTCGATGCCGAGGGACGGCGCAAGCAAACCGACTTCCTCATCAAGCTGCCCGACGACAAGCACATCATTATCGACAGCAAGGTATCGCTGGTGGCCTATGATCGCGCGGTGGCGGCCGAAAATGACGAGCAACTCGATCGTGCCCTGAAAGAACACATCAAGGCAGTGAAACGCCACATCGACGATTTGCAGAGCAAGGATTACACTAACCTGATCGGGATCCGCAGCCCCAGCTTCGTATTGATGTTCATGCCCATCGAGCCGGCCTACATCGAAGCACTCAAGTATGAAAAGGACCTGTTCTCCTATGGTTATGAACGCAACATTGTGATGGTGTCGCACACCACGCTAATTCCGATTCTGCGCACCGTCAGTAACCTCTGGTCGATGGAGCGCAGTACCCGCGAGGCGCGCGAACTGGGTAACAAGGCCGGCGATATCTACAACCAGGTGTGCGCTGTAGCGGAGCGCCTCGGCCGGCTCGGCAACAGCCTTCAGGCCGCCAATAACCATTTCAATCTCACCGCCAAGGCACTTACCGGTCGCCAGGGTCTGCACGGCAAGGTCGAACGCTTCGCCGATATGTCGAGCAAGGTGACTAAAGCGATGCCGGAAATTGAAACATTGCACAGCGACCTGCAAACCGAAAACCTGCAGTTACTCGCCGAACCACTCGAGCCGGAAGATACTTTGCCAACAGTCGCGGCCGAAGCCGCAGAGGAAATAGCCGAGGAGATGATTGAAGAAGCCCCGAAAGAGCGCCCTGTCACTTGAAAAACCGCACAAAATACCTACTTATTAGGCATTATAATCAGCCAGATATAACGTGAAATACCAGGATTACTACCAGATTTTGGGCGTCTCGCGCGCCGCTGACAAAAGTGAGATCAAGAAGGCTTACCGTAAGCTCGCGCGTAAGTATCATCCGGATGTCAATCAGGATGGAGGTAACGAAGAAAAATTCAAGCAGGTCAACGAAGCCTACGAAGTGCTCAAGGATGACGACAAGCGCCAGGCTTACGATCGCTTCGGTGCCGACTGGAAACATGGCCAGCAGTTCGAAAGTGCCGGTGCCGGCGTTGGTGGTTTCAGGGGTGCCCATGCAGGTGATCAGTTCTCGGGTGGCGACTTCAGTGATTTTTTCGAATCCATTTTCGGTGGTGGTTATCAGCAGGCGCAGGGGTCGCCCTTTGGCCAGGGCCAACGCCAGCGCCCCCGTCCGCAACGTGGTGCAGACCTGTTGTTGAAGCTCGATATAACGCTCGAAGAAGCCTACAACGGTGGCAGCAAGACGATCCAGTTCGCCGGCTCGACCGATTCCAGCGAAATGAAAAAACTCAAGATCAATATCCCCAAAGGCGTCAAGACCGGGCAGAAGATCCGCCTGGCGAAACAGGGGCAGGCATCGTCCGGTGGCGGCGAGTCCGGGGACTTGTTACTGGAAATGAATGTCCTGGCGCATCGTCTGTTCCGGCTCGACCAGCGCGACGTGATACTGCGTTTGCCGGTAACCCCCTGGGAAGCCGCGCTTGGCGGCACGCTCAAGGTGCCGACTCTCGCCGGGTCGGTGGAGCTCAAGATCAAGCCGGGCATGCAGTCCGGGCAAAAGATGCGACTCAAAGGCAAGGGTATGCCCGGCACGCCACCTGGTGATCAAATCGTCGAAATCATGATTCATGTGCCGCCTGTAGACGGCGATAAAGCGCAGCAGTTCTACCGGGACATGCAGGCACGCTTCGCTTTCAACCCACGCTCGTTCTAAGGCCTGCAGATGAAGCTGTTATTTACCGGCCTCGTATTACTGCTGCTAGCTGCGCCGCTGCAGTCGGCCCTGCCGGTGTTGGTGGAGGGTCAACAACTACCCAGTCTCGCGCCGATGCTCGAGCGCGTTACCCCGGCGGTAGTCAATATTGCGACGCGCGGCAAGACGCGCCGTCGCATCGAGATGCCGTTCAACGAACCGCTGCTCAAGCGCTTTTTCAATTTGCCCGATATCGAACGCATCCAGGAGACCGCCAGCCTCGGCTCCGGGGTTATTGTCGATGCCGGCAATGGCCTGATCCTGACCAATGACCACGTCATCAAGGATGCCTATGAAATCAATGTCACGCTGACCGACGGGCGTGAGCTACGCGCCGAAATCCTCGGCCGTGACAGTGACACCGATGTCGCCTTGATCCAGGTGGATGCCGAAAATCTCTCGCAGATTCCAATGGCGGATTCCAGCGCGTTGCGGGTCGGCGATTTCGTCGTGGCGGTCGGTAATCCCTTTGGCCTTGGGCAAACAGTGACTTCGGGGATCGTCTCCGCGCTCGGTCGCTCCGGTCTCGGCATCGAGTCGCTCGAGGACTTCATCCAGACCGATGCGTCAATCAATCTCGGCAATTCCGGCGGTGCGCTGGTCAATTTGCGCGGAGAACTGGTCGGCATCAACACGGCGATCTACGGTGGCGGTAGCCAGGGAAGTATCGGCATCGGTTTTGCCATTCCGATCAACCTGGCGCGCGAGGTCATGCGCCAGTTGGTTGATCACGGCGAGGTGCGTCGGGGGCGTCTCGGCGCCCAGGGGCAGGACCTTACCGCGCAACTCGCGCAGGCCTTCGGTATCGAGCGCAGCAGCGGGTTTATCGTTACCCAGATCGAAACGGGATCACCTGCCGAAAAGGGTGGAATTCGTGTGGGCGATGTCATTGTTGCGGCGAATGGTAAGCCGATCCGCTCGGCAGCCGACATGCATAACCTGGTCGGTTTGCAGCGGCTCGGCGAAAGCATCGAGCTTGAGCTGTTTCGTGAGGGCGCCGAGCTTAGCCTTTCGGTGTTGATGCAACCGATCGAGATCAACAAGATCGACGGCGGGCGCATTCATGCGAAGCTTGCCGGCGCGGTCATCGGTGAAATGCGCGAACAACACCTGCAGCGCGGGCGGATCGATTACCTGCAATTGCTATCGGTCGCGCGAGGATCTAACGCAGAAGCCACCGGGTTCCTGGCCGGTGACATCATTTATTCGATCAACAAGCAGTTGACGCGCAATTTCGAAGAGCTGTTTGCGCTCGTTGACGGCAACGACAGGGGGATGGTGATGAACATCCAGCGTGGTAATCGAGAGTTATATGTCTTATTAAAGTGATAGAATCGCACGCATGAGCAAGCTAACCCACTTCAATCAGGCCGGCGAGGCCCACATGGTCGACATCGCTGACAAGGCGTCGACCGCGCGTCGCGCGGTTGCTGCCGGGCGTATCGTGATGCAGGCACAGACACTGGAGTTGATCCAGCAGGGCAAGCACAAAAAGGGCGATGTGCTCGGTGTGGCTCGCATTGCCGGCATCATGGCAACCAAGCGCACCTCTGATCTGGTACCCATGTGTCACCCGCTGGCACTGACGCACGTGTCGGTGGAGTTTACCACCGACGTTGACGGCGGCGCGATTGAATGCACCGTAACCGCTGAAACCACTGGAAAAACCGGGGTAGAAATGGAAGCGCTGACCGGGGTGCAGGTGACGCTGTTGACGATTTACGACATGTGTAAAGCGGTCGATCGTGGCATGGTCATCAGCGATGTGCGCCTGCTGCAAAAATCCGGCGGCAAATCCGGTCACTGGCAACGCGACTAAGTCTCCGCAATATCCGCACCCCCATTCCCCGCATCCTGAGTCATTCCCGCCTCCTGAGTCATTCCCGCGCAAGCGGGAATCTTGAATCACAGCCACATTGCAAGATTCCCGCTTTCGCGGGAATGACATAATAAGGTGCGGGAATGACATAAGGGCCGCGGGAATGACCAGGCGGGTGGGGAAGGATGTCGGGGTGATTAACCCTGCTCGAGCAGGTTGCGCAGGTCGATGAGCGCCGCGTTGGCGCGCGAGATGTATGACGCCATCACCAGCGAATGGTTGGCGAACAGGCCGAAACCACTACCGTTCAGAATGATTGGGCTCCAGATCGGCTCCTGGGTGCCTTCCAGTTCACGCACGATCTGGCGCAGGCTGATCAGCGCATTTTTCTTTTGCAGCACCGGTGAAAAGTCGTGCTCCACCGCCTTCAGGAACTGTATCAGCGCCCAGGCCGCGCCGCGTGCTTCGTAAAACACGTCGTCGATTTCGGTCCACGGTGTCTTTACCTCGACCTGCGAACTGGTCTGCGTCGATTGTACCGCTTCGGCGTCACCGGCCAGGTCGGTGTTGAGGCGCACCTGGCCAACACTTGCACTGAGTCGCTGCGACAGGCTGCCGAGACGTTTTTCCACCTGCCCGAGCCATTCCTGCAGGTTGTCGGCGCGCGCATAGAACTGGGCATCCGGGTTTTCCGGGTTCTGCAGGCGTGCGAGGTAACCGTAAAGCGCGTCGACCCCCTCGTTGTAAACGTTTTCGGTGGCCGGCAGGAACCATGACTGGTTATCGAAATTGAACTTGGGTTCAGCGATGATCAGGTCGACATCTTCGGCCGACTGCGATTGCGAACGGCTAAAATCGTTGCGCATCGAGCGCGCCAGATCGCGCACCTGCACCAGCACGCCGAACTCCCAGTTGGGGAT
>JAJDOF010000103.1 GCA_022340305.1 Gammaproteobacteria bacterium | reverse complement strand
GGCCGCTGCGTGGTATTCAGCACCTGCAGGCTGAGCAGGCCCTGGTCGCTTAGTGAGGCGCTGGCATGAATGGCATCGTCGTCGCCCGGGTGTCGCGTTTCGGTTTGCAGCGCGCGGTCGCCCGGACGAATGCTGCGACTCAACTGCGCCAGTATGTAAAAAATCGGGGTGTAGTAAACGTAACCGCTGGTAGTGTCGATCATGATCGGCGCACCGCAGAAATTGCCGACATGGTTTGGGCCTCCCTGCGCATCGAGCACGATGTTCCAGTCGATCCAGCCCGTCACCCAGTGATTCAGGCTGACAATGATGTTACGCGCATAGCGATGCACCGGGGTATACAGCGGATGATCGTCGGCATCGACACCTTCCCAGGTCACGCTGTAAGCCCAGTCGCTGGCGTTGGCATGCCACCAGAAGTCGTCGTTATCGAACCAGCCCGATTCCTTGTAACCCGCGGGGTCGCGAACGCCGGGCGGGGCGTCCTTGCCGAGATCGTCGATACAGCCCTCGCTGTGGATGATCGAGAATTCAGGATGACGCGCGTGTACTCGCTCGAACACTTCCTCGTACACTTTAAACGTGCTTTCATACCAGTGCACCGCGGCGCCACTGACGTACTGGGCGCTATCGGGATCGGCGTATATCACCTCCGCCCAGTGCTCGAGATGACCGCGGCTGTGATCGAGAATGAACAACTCGACGTCCCGATAGCCGTTGGCCTGCAGTTTCGGGCCCAGCTGCTGCTTGATGAAATCGCGCTGCGATTCGGCGCTGAAATGCATGCTTTCCCATTGGCCATTATTGCCGAGCGGCTCGTTAACCGGCGTCAATCCCCAGATATCGACTCCTGCCGCGGCGTAGCCACCCAGGTATTTGACCAGGTAATCGGCATAGGTCTCGACGTACTCGGGCCTGAGCGATCCACCGCTGCCGTCGCGATACCAGTCGTCGATATCTTTCATCCACGGTGGCGCGGTCCAGGCCGAGGCCGTGATGCGCAGGGTCGAATCCGACTGTCGGCTCTTGATTTCGAGCGCTTCGTGGATCATTGGCAGCAGGTCGTAGCCGGGGTCAAGGATGCCGGGGTATTCGGCAGAGGAAAAGCCGTCACGATCGACGCCGATATCGAAGTGCTCGAGCGACCTGTCGCCAGCAACGGGAGCGTAGCTATAGCGCCCTTGCACGCAGAAGTCGGTGGCGCCGATCGGGGTGCGCGCCAGCGTGAAATCGGCGCCCTGCTCGCCGTAGATTTGTGCCATTACCTCGGCGCGCTGCGCTGGCGCGAGGTGCGCCAGCACGAACGCCGACGCCTCGCTAAACGACGTGCCGATGCCAAGCAGGATCTGGCGGGTAGCGGCCGGGAAGACCTCGATGCGGACGGGGTTCGCCCCCTCGCCCTGCCGAAAGGTGATATCGGGCTGTGGCGCCAGCCGATCGCCGGCCGCCGAGGTCAGCAGCACCCGCTCTGAAGTATTCAGACCATAGTCGATTGTGGATGTCTCTGTCACGCCTGTCGCCGTCGGCGCCGGTATGTCAAGCCGATCCGCGCCAGTCTAGACGGCTTCAGGCACTGCGGCGCCGCGGCGCTGTTCGAGCTCCTGGCGGATTTCATGCGCGCGCTCCTCGGTAATCGAGAAGCTGTACACCGCCCAGATGGCGAGCGCCGAGGTAAGCACCGGCACCGAAACGTCAAAGAAGCGCATCAGGAAGATCGTCTGCGCACTCTGGTCACCGCCGAGGGCGACATCGAATCCGGTGGCATTGAGCAGGAAGCCACCCGCGGCCAGCGCCAGCGCCATGCCCAGCTTGACCACCCACCAGTAGATCGAGCCGAACATGCCTTCGCGTCTTTCATAGGTGTTCAATTCGTCGTAATCGCAGACATCGGCAATCATCGAACCCATCAGCGTAAACAATCCACCCAGGCCGAAGGCCATCAACGGTGCCGGCAACAGCAACAGCAGCGGCATCTCGGGGTTATAGCAAAACCACTTCAGCCCGTAGCCGATCATGGAAATACCGATGGCGATGAAGAATGCCTTGCGCTTGCCGAAACGCGTCGACATCCAGGTGACGATGCCGATCACGATGAAGGTCGAAATCGCACCCAGCGTCCCCGACCAGCCCGCGTACTCGGCGCCAAGCTCGGTGTTGCCGCCGAACACGTAATAGATGATGACGTAGAACTGAAACGAGGAAATCAGCATAAAACCATTGAATACCAGGAAGGTCGCCGCGCACAGCTTGAGGAATGGCTTCACTTTGAGCGTGGTCGCGAAACCGGCGAGGAACAGCTTCATGTTTCGACATACCGCGGTCCATAGCGTCACCTTGATGGCGCGCTCGGCGACTTGCTCCGCGGTCGGTTCCGGGTGACTGAAACGCTCGCGCAGGAAGATCGCCGGCAGTACGCCGACGCCGATGGCGAGCGCGCCGATGGCGACCGCGAGGTAAGCGGCACCGTCGACCATGCCATCGAACATTTCCGCCTGCATGATCAACAGGAACCAGGGTGCGACGATGTAGGCCAGCTGGCCCATGAAGTTCTGCACTCCCATCAGGCGGGTGCGCTCGTGGTAATCGGGCGTCAACTCGTAACCGAGCGCGACCCAGGGTGTAGCGAAGATGGTATAGCCGAGATAAAAAACGAAGGATCCAACCAGGAAGTACCAGAAGTAGAAATTCTCCGACTGGCCTGCCGGCAACTGCCACAACACGGCAAATATCACCCCGGAGAGTATCGCACCGATAAAGATATAGGGTCGCCGTCTGCCCCAGCGCGAACGGGTGTTATCCGAAATGTAACCCATCAGCGGGTCGGTGAGCGCATCGGTCAGTCGCGGCAGAGCCCCGAGCAAGCCGACCAGCGCCGGATTCATGCCCAGCCCAAGGTTGAGGACGATGACCATGCCGCCGATCGCGGCCGCGAGCAGATTGTTGACGAACGCGCCCAGGCCGTAAATGATCTTGTGCGGCAGTGAAATCCGATCTTCCGGCCTGGTTTCGAAATGCTTTTTCGCAGCGACCTGGTCGTCCAATGCCCGGGACATGGAAACGCTTGAGACATCATCAGCATCGGATCTATCGTTTGACATGTCCATCCCTCCCCGTGGGAAATTTTTTATGTGCGGCCTTGCACCGGCCTGATTTTAGAATGCCAGCGCCCTGCGATCGTCACGGGGACCGGCCTTCTGCCGATCCCCGTCCGAGCGCCGGGCGCTATCTATATCGAATCTGGTCCGTTTAAGGACACGGGTCTGTCGATACGCAGACATTATCAAAAAACAGGTCAGCGGTGCCACCGCCACTCGCCGCCTTCAGCTGCAGTGTCACGCCACCGCTCGAGTCTGGGCCTGTCGTCGCCGTGGTTTCAAACGTGGTCCAGACATTCGGGTCCGCATTCGGAAAAACCGGTGCGTTACCAAACAGAATCTCCGCCTTTGACACACCGCCACCGGACAGTTCCGAGAAGAACTCGGCAAATCCAACGCCGCCGGTTGTCAACGAACCTCGCATCTCGAACTTGATGTGAATGGTCTGGTTCGCGGTAAAGCCGCCCGGACTCAGATTCGCAAACTTGATGACCGTATCCGCACTGGGGGTTGGTACCGACAGGTTCGCGGAGAACGTCCCGGCAAACGGATTCACGGTGCTGATGGACTGCGCTCCGCCGTTGACAAACTGCTCGACACCGGTGAAATCGCCGGTTTCGAAGTCGCCGTTGGTGTTGAGGATGCCGCTGGCACCGCCGCCACCGCCACCGCCACCGCCACCGCCACCGCCACCGGTTCCGGCAACCAGGACGACGTCATCGATATTCACCGTGCTGGCAACCGTGCCCAGGTCGAACAAAACACGGCTCGCGGCGCCACCGGCATTGGCAGCGGTCAGCGGAAAGCTGAAGCTCTGCCATTCGGTGGTCAGTGTCGGATTCGGAGTCACGAGAGCGGCAGCAAACGGGGCCCCGCTATCACCGATACCGACAACTATATCGCGACCGACTGACGCTCTTGCGCGGAAGCTCAACACATAGTCTGCGCCATTGGTAATATCCAGCACCTGGCTCAGGTTGGTGTCAAAGACGTTACCGCCATTTACCGCATCCACCGTATAAAAATTATTGGTTGTAACCGCCCCGGCATTGGCCCACGGCGCCTTATCGACCGGATCGGTCTCGAAGTCACCATTGGTCAACAGGTTCACACCTGGCGCGCCCACCAACTCCAGGCTGACGTCATCGATGTTGACCGTGCTGGCAACCGTGCCCAGGTCGAACAGTACACGGCTGGCAGCGCCACCGGCGTTGGCAGCGGTCAGCGGAAAGCTGAAGCTCTGCCATTCGGTGGTCAGTGTCGGATTCGGACTCACGAGAGCGGCAGCAAACGGAGCCCCGCTATCACCGATACCGACCACTATATCGCGACCGACCGACGCTTTTGCGCGAAAGCTCAACACATAATCTGCACCATTGGTAATATCCAGCACCTGGCTCAGGTTGGTGTCAAAGACGTTACCGCCGTCATTCGCATCCACCGTATAAAAATTATTGGTCGTTACCGTGCCCGCGTTAATCCACGGCGCTTTATCGACCGGGTCGGCTTCGAAATCACCGTTGACCAGCAAGGCACCGCCGCCACCGCCACCGCCACCGCCAACACAGCTGTTACCGCTGGCAGTGCCCGGGACAATACCACCACCTATAGTGGCGGAGACGTTGTCAAAATAAACATCAGCAGCACATCCCGGGACGCCACCACATATCACGTCAAATTGCACCGACACACCACCAGTGACGTTGCCACCGGCGATCCCCTGGTAGTTGTAACGCGTCCAGACGTTTGGAATAGTAAAGAAACGGTCCAACTCCTGTCTATCAGCGCCAGCGCCTACGCCAAATTCGGAAAGCACAGCAACCGCTATTTCGCCTCCACTAGATGTGCCGCACATATCGAAGGCGATATCTATCTCGTTGCCAGTAGCAACCGTACCGACTGCGAGATTAACCTGGCTGAGTGAGGGATTGTTACTAACGCCCGCAACCATGTTAACTGACCAGGTACTGCCGCTATCTTGGGTATTGTCGACAGCAATAGTTCCGCCATTGACGTTAGCATTCCAACCTGAAAGGTCACCCGCTTCAAAACCTTCGTTGGTGAGCAGTTGAGCGCCACCACCGCCGCCACCACCAACCAGTTTTACACTGACATCATCAATTAACACTGACCCAACTTCCGCACCCATATCAAACAGGACACGGCTATTGGCATTACCGAATCCGGTAGCGGTTAGGGCGACAGTGAAAATTTGCCAGTCCGTGGTCAGTGCAATATTGCTCGTAACATTCGTAAATGGAGCTTCGTTAAGACCAATACCCGCAAGCATGCTGCGTGCGACCGACGCTTTAGCCCGAAAACTCAGGGTATAATTTGCATCCTGCGTAACAGTGAATACCTGGCTTAAGTTGACATCGAACGGGTTGCCCGCTACTGCAACATCGGCCTGGTAATGGTTATTGGTTTCCGTGACCACTCCACCGGAGTTGACCCAGTTATTAAAACCATCGTCAAACAGGCCGTTCGTAAGCAGCTCCGTGGTAGTGCCCTGCACCACTACGCTGACATCATCAATTAGAACTGATCCGACTTCCGCACCCATATCAAACAGGACACGGCTATTGGCATTACCGAATCCGGTAGCGGTTATTGTCTGAGTGAAGATTTGCCACTCTGTGGTCAGCGCTATAGTTTCAGCAACGTTTGTAAATGGTGCCTCGTTTAGACCCAGCCCTACCAGTATATTACGCGCGACTGATGCTTTAGCCCGATAGGTTAGCGTATAGGTCTCACCCGGAGTAATGGTGAATACCTGGCTTAAATTAACATCAAACGGGTTGCCCGCAACTGCGACATCAGCCTGATAATGGTTATTGGTTTCACTGACTGCTACGCCGGCATTGAGCCAGTTATTAAGACAATCATCGAATAAACCATTGGTCAGCAGTTCGCCGGGGCCACCAGCAGCAGCACCAGCAGGGACACATACGCCAACACCGCCACCGCCGCCACCGCCACTTGGAGGTGCGACGTTCTCAAACAGCGGGTCGTTAATCTGTTCGGGTCCGGTACCTTGACCGCAGCCCACCAGGGAAATCGAAAAAAGGGCTATCGCGACTAAGCGAAGCGCCGGTGCAGGTGTGTCGAATCGCATTGCGAATCCTCCGGAACTGGTTAACTAACGGTGTAAAGACCCGAAATAGTTGCTGCTTACATTGTTCCTGACTGGCACCGGCACCGCGAGCTGCGCGGGGGACGTTATCAGGTACATTGCCTCTATTTAGCTTTATTGTTGTATTTGTGCTATATAGCACTTTAATCCCGCTAACTCGACCATGTCAAGCGTTAATTAGCTGGTTACAGCCTGCGTTTCGCCTTGACAGCCCTGTTTGTGGCGATTTGCCTGGAGCGCCAGAAGCGAAGCTATGTAGCAGGTGTATTTCTGCCATGACTGGTTGAAATAGGGATCGGGATATACTAACTTGACCGGGTCGATTAACCCGCGCACAAATCAGGGGCCGTCAGCATTTACCGGGGCGACGGTCCGGGCACCACCAGGCAACCCGGTCAGAGAATAAGAAACCGTGGCTGCAGACAAAACAACTCCCAAGTACGTGCTGGTCGAAGATTACCTTCGAAACCAGATAAAAAAGAACAGGATTAGCGACAGGTTGCCGGGCGAGCGAGCGCTCGCCGCGGAACTCGGCTTTTCCTATATGACAGTCCGCAAGGCCGTCGAAAACCTGGTGAACGAGGGCTTGCTGTACAAAGTCCCTACCAAGGGCACCTTTATCGCCGACCAGAAGGCCAATAAAACCAGGACCCGCACTATCGGTTACTTCCTCGACAGTCGCATCGCCGGTGGCCTGTCCAGCCCCTACTACTCGATGATTTTCAATGCCATCGAAAAACAGGCCACACGCCAGGGCTACTCACTGGTTTATTTCAGCGACTCCAGCGACTCCAACCTGCAGATGATTCTGCAAAAACTGGACGGCGTCATCGCCAGCAGTTTCTTGCGCATCGAAAACCTGATCCAGCAAATGAAGGCCATCGTACCGGTAGTGGCGATCGACAACAGCGTGGCGGATAAAACAATCCCCTCGGTGATCGTCGACAACTTCAACGCACAGATCCAGTCGGTCGACTACCTGTGCTCACTGGGTCACCAGCATATCGGCTTCATGACCGGGCTGGAAGATTCGGACGCCGGCAAGAATCGCTACGCGGGTTACAAGAGCGGCCTGATCAAACAGGGCATCGAAGTGGACCCGGCGCTGGTGTTTCGCGGCAATTACACCTTCGGCTCCGGGGTCAGTGGCGCACAATACTTTCTGGAACTCGAACAGAGACCGTCGGCCATCATCTGCGCCAACGACTCGATGGCCCTGGGCGCCATCAGCAAGCTCCACCAGGAAGGCCTCGAGGTTCCTGCAGACATGAGCATTGTCGGCTTTGACGATATCGATATCGCACGCCAGATTACGCCGCCACTCACCACGGTATCGGTACCGATCGATGAAATCGCCAGCTGCGCCTTTAACATGCTGACAAGCCTGATCGAGGGCAGAACCCTGGAGAATCGACACGTCGCGCTGGAGGCCCACCTGGTGGCGCGCGGCACGAGTCGCGAACCTGCCAAAAGCGAAGTTACGGCCTAAAAAATCGAATATTGCATCGGATTCCCGCATGACGGATTCCCGCATGACGGTTTTCCGTATGCAAGAATTGCACGCCTGCTAGCTACGCCTGAAACAGCGCAGAGTTTCAGACCTGAGCAGGCTGGTCCGAGTCGGGTTGTGGCGTCCAGAGGTGTTCGAAGAGTTCCTGCATGACCAGCTTGGGCTTGCGCTCCACGGTAAATATCCCCCAGTGTTTCTCCGGTTCCAGCGGGTCTGGGGAACCCTTCCAGGGCTCGTCAAAGGCTTCGAAAATAAAGGTCAACACCCGCTTTTCCCGGCACCAGTCCATGATCTGGCTGTAATACTGCGCCTGGAATTCCTCGCTGGCGTTCCAGGGTTCGATACCGCGCCCGTTTGAATTGGTGGTCCAGCCGGCTTCGGTGATCACTACGGGCTTGTCCGGGTAGTGATCGGCGACGCTGTAGTAATTCTGCTGCGTGTATTCGATCGCGCTGTCGATGCTGTGAAACTCCCATACCGGGTAAGTGTGCAACGAAATAAAATCGAGCTCGGCGACCAGCGGTTCGAGCTTCCCGGTCCAGGGCACGTAGTTTTCACAAAAGGTCACCGGGTGGTTGACCGCCTGCTTGATGCGACGCACGTAGCCGATCAGACTGTCCACCGGCACCAGGTGATCAGTCCAGTCAACGGTCGCTTCGTTACCCACTGAAATCGCGAAAACGATGTCGGGAAAGTGCCTGGCCAGACTGATCACCCGATCGATCTCGGCACTGTTCGCGGCGCGATTGCCCTGCAGACGCCTGGCGCTGAAGTTCGCACCCCAGGGGCAATCCGGATTGCTCGCCTCGGCGCGCATATCGCAGCCCAGCATTACCTTGAAGTCCAGACCCTCGTTACTGATCACCTGCAGCACCAGTTCGGCATGGCGACTGCAGTCGTAAAGACGCAGGTATTGCCAGTGATGATCGAGGATGCGCAGATCTTCCAGGATTTCTGCGTAACTCGGAAAATCCTTGCTCTGTGGAGATTGATCTTCGCGATACCCGGAATAACAGATCGCATTGCCGAACTCGATGTCCAGACCTTTATCTTTCATGACAGCTCCTTCAAGCATATTTCAGATTTCCATCCTTGTCCCAAAGCCCCCAGTAGGCGCCGACGTCACCCTCGTCGCCGGTCTTCCAGGACTCATCGAAGGATGAAAAATAAAATATTTCGATGCCATCCTGCGCCGCCCACTGGTAGGTCTTGATGAAATACTCCAGCGCATTCTGATACGACGGCACGGCCGCGCCAAACGGGGTGCCGGTGGTCGGCCAGCCGGTTTCGCTGATGATTACCGGCTTGCCGCGCGCGGCGACCGTGGCACGCCGATACATCTCCTTCATGTAGAGCAGGGCATATTCCGCGTCACAACTTTCCCAGAAGGGATAGCAGTTGACCAGCAATACGTCGCAGGCTTCGGCAACCCGGGGATGGTTTTCAAACAGGAAATAGGCGTCGACATAGCTCACCGGAACGCCGGGTACGGCGGCCTGGGCGCGCTGGATGTACTCGATCACCTGGTCGTCGGTCAAATCACCACGCAACAGAACTTCATTGCCGACCGCCAGTATGTCGACGTGACCTGCCTGCGCTATCTCGATGCCGTTGGCCAGCTCGATTTCATTGTCTTCGAGGTGTTCTGAAAGGCCGACGCCAACCATGGTTTTCAAACCATTTTCATGGGCAATGCGCGGAATTTCCTGGTTACCCTCGATGCAGGAAAAACTGCGTATCCAGTTCGTGTAGGGCTGGATGATGGCGAGCCGCTCGCGAATTTGCTGCTCGCCGATTTCGGTACCGGGCGACTGGCCATCGATGTAGGGGCTAAACGAGATGCCGTGAATTTTTTGCTGCAGGATTTCCCGCAACAATGCGGCCTTGTCGGTTTCCGACATATTGCTCAAGTCGGTGCCGAGCAGGCTGGCGGAACCGGGCAACGGGTAGCCCGAGCGTCTCAGGGATACGGCTGCGCTGGAACGCGACGAAACTTCATATGCATCTTCATTGGTTTTTGACACTGTGTATACCTTCAATTCGTTATGGTTTAAGCCTGATCACGACTGACGACACCGACGCTCTCATAGCCTTCGCCAAGCGCAACCACGGCGCCGGCAAGCGCCGGGTAATCTGTGTTGATGACATAAGTGGGAATGCTACGCAGGTAGGGAGTTAACCTGCCGTGCTTTTCGAAACGTTCGCGGAATCCGGAGCGGGAGAAAAAATCCAGGATTCGCAGGATGATTCCGCCACCGATATAAACGCCGCCCTGGGCACCCAGCGTCAACGCCAGGTTGCCGGCGATCGTGCCGAGAATATTACAGAAAATGGAGAGCGTTTCGAGCGCCACCGGGCACTCGAGCTCGAGTGCACGTTGCGACACTTCCCCGGGGGTCAGCTTGACGCCGACGCCCTGGTCGAGCCGGGTAATCACCTCGTAAATCAACGACAGGCCGCGGCCGGACACCAGTGACTCCGCTGAAACATGCTCCAGTCTTTCGCGCATGACCTCGATGATCGCCTGTTCGCGCGCATTGAGCGGTCCGTAGGATGCATGTCCACCCTCACTTTCGAGGGGCACCCAGTGATCGCCCGCGGGCACGACGCCGGAGACACCGAGACCGGTACCGGGCCCGAGCACCGCGATTGGATGGCCGGCCAGACCCTGCCCTGCACCCACCTGCAAGCGCTGCTCGTCGCGCAGCCCGGGGAGCGCCAGCGCCAGCGCCGTGTAATCGTTGAGCACCTTGAGGTGGCGCAGGCCCAGCGCCTCGCGGGTCTCGTTGACACTGAAACTCCAGCTGTGATTCATCATGTTGAGCGCGTCGCCGGTGACCGGCGAGGCGATCGATATCGCCGCCTGGTAAGGCTTGCCCAGGGCCACCAGGTCGAGGTAGGCGAGCGTTGCATCGACGATGGTCTCGTATTCCGCACAGCGCAGGTTGCGCGGCTCGATAGCCTTTGCGGTGGCATCGGCAACCATGGCAAAGCGCGCATTGGTACCACCAATGTCCGCCACCAGACTGTACTGTGTTGCCTGCATTACAAGGATCCTCCCCCGTCCGGGCTGCTTATACTAAACATAATTATTGTCGAGGGCTAATTTGCTACCGAGTGCAGCCGGGTTCGTCGGCGACGACCATCCGCCATCTTGAAGTCCGGACCGCGACTGAGCGCCACGCCAACCGCGAGCACATCGATTATCGCCAGGTGCGCCATGCGCGACTTGATCGGTGCATAAAAATCTTCATCCTGCAGCGAATTCATCGGCAGGCACAGGCTCGACACCCGCGCCAGCGGTGAATCGGCCGCGGTAATCGCAATCACCTGCGCTCCCGCCTCGAGGCCGAGTTCGGCGCTGGCGATAATGTCCTCGGTCTCGCCACTTTGCGAAATGGCGACGATGACACAACCGGCACTGAGTAGCGACGCCGATACCGAATGCACCGTCGGGTCCGAATAAGCGACTACCGGCACGCCGAGGCGAAAGAACTTGTGCTGGGCATCCTGGGCAACGATTCCTGAGCCGCCCAGGCCATAAAACTCGATACGATCTGCGCCAGCCAGCATCTCGATGGCGGCCTGCACCTGCTCCGGCGGCAATGAATCCCTGACCTTGATCAGTGACGCGATACCGCTGTCGATCACCTTGGCGATCAGGTCCGGTGCGGATTCCTGCGCCGCCAGCGGGGTTTCACTGAAATGGGCACCGGTCGCCAGGTCCTGCGCCAGTTGCAGCTTGAAATCCTGAAACCCGGTGCACTTCAACATACGACAAAATCGCATCACCGTAGGTTCACTGACGCCGGATTCGCTGGCCAGCAGGCCAATCGATTTACGCAATACCCGGTAAGGGCTGAGGAGTACCACGCGCGCCACCTTGCGCTCCGCGCGGGTCATGCGCTTTTGCGCCGTTTCAATATCCTGCAGCATGACGAGCCTCAGCAATCCTCGATCCAGCCGACCGAGTCCGCTTCTATCAGGTCGCCGGCCCGGTCCGGGCCACTGCTACCGGCCGCATAGGGTTCCGGTGCTTCACTGCTGGCAGCCCAGGACTGCATGATCGGTGCGACCCATTTCCAGGCCGCGTTCAATTCATCGCGGCGCACGAACAGGGTCTGGTTACCCCGCACCACGTCCATCAGCAGGCGTTCGTATGCATCGAGATGACGCTCATTGGATCCGGTAAGATCCAGGTCCAGCTTGACCGGCTTCAGAATATTCTTGTCGCCCGCCTGCTTCGCCATCAGGTGCAACTCCACCCGCTCATGCGGCTGTAGCTGTATATAGAGTCGGTTCACACTTTCGCATTTTTCCACCGCGGGATAGATCGAATGCGGCAGCGAGTAAAAACTGATGACCACCTCGGTGACGTGCTCATGCATACACTTGCCGGTGCGCAGGTAAAAGGGTACGCCAGACCAGCGCCAGTTATTGATCTTCGCCTTCAGCGCAACAAAGGTTTCAGTATGGCTTGTGCTATCGATTCCAGCCTCCTCGAGGTAACCCGGCAGATCGACGCCATCGACCCGGCTGGCGCGGTACTGGCCACGCACCGTATCGCTGGCGACCGTGGCGGGAGTGTAGGGCTCGAGCGAGCGAATGACCTTGAGCTTCTCATCGCGCACATTGTCGGCGTCCATACTGATCGGCGGTTCCATGGCGACTATGCACAACAATTGCATCAGGTGGTTCTGCACCATGTCGCGCAGCGCACCGGTGGAATCGTAAAACTCGCCACGCCCTTCGACACCGATTTTTTCTGCCAGCGTGATCTGCACGTCACGAATCTGGCCGTGTCGCCATAGCGGCTCAAAAATCGAGTTACCAAAGCGCAGCGCCATCAAGTTCTGCACCGCTTCCTTACCGAGGTAGTGATCGATACGGTAGATCTGCTGCTCGCTGAACACCGACTCCACGCAGGAATTGATCAGGTCCGCGCTCTCGAGATCGTGACCCAGCGGCTTTTCCAGCACCACCCGTGAATGCGCATTGACCAGATGGCTACTCGCCAGGCGCTCGCAAATACCCGCAAACAGCTTCGGCGAAGTCGACAGGTAGAAAATCCGTATGCGCTCCTGCGCATCCTGCAAATGCAGGGCGAGACGCGCAAAATCCGCATCGGAACCGGCATCCAGCTTGAGATAAGCGATTCGTTCGATAAACGACTGCCACTGGCCTGCGTCAAAATACTGCTCGGTGATGTACTTCTGGCTCTTGTCGGACACCAGGGCAATGTAATCCGCGCTCGACAGATCATTGCGCCCGAGCGCAATGATCTGCGCCTGCTGTGGCAACTGCCCTGCGCAATGGCGATGATACAGGGCAGGCAACAACTTACGCGCCGCGAGGTCGCCGGTAGCGCCAAAAATGACCAGATCAAATGGATTAACCGCGATCAATGTTCCCTGCCCTCATAGTTATTTGTGTAACCTGGTTGAGATTATCTAGTAAATTTACATTATTTGGAATACTTATTTTATTCCAGATTGAAGTTATTACTCAATTATTTATTTATATTATTGTTTTATAAGGAATATAATTTTCATTTTGACAACCACTCCAACCGACTGATCATACGGAAGCAACAATTAATTTGCGAATATATTGTAGTTTTGCTACATTCATTATCCCGAACCTGATCCAGAGACCACTACGCCTTGCCTCAACTCAACGCCACCGTCGCAGCCGTTACCGCGGCCGTTCGCCAACGCAGCGCGGCAACGCGCGGGCATTACCTGCAACGCATGGAGGCGGCCATTGCCAGTGGGCCGGTACGCAAAGCGCTGTCCTGTACCAACCAGGCCCATGCCTTCGCCGCTTTCCCGCAGCTCGACAAGAACATCCTCGTGCAAATGCAGCAACCCAGCATTGCCATCATTTCGGCCTATAACGACATGCTGTCGGCGCACCAGCCACTGTTACAGTATCCCGAGATTATCAAGCAGGCGGCGCTCGAGGTAAATGCCGTGGCCCAGTTTGCCGGTGGCGTACCGGCGATGTGCGACGGTGTCACCCAGGGCCAACCGGGTATGGAGATTTCGTTATTCAGTCGCGACACTATCGCGCTGTCGGCAGCGGTTGCGCTGTCGCACAATAGTTTTGACTCGGCTCTGTACCTCGGCGTATGCGATAAAATCGTACCCGGCCTGCTGATGGCGGCGCTCAGCTTCGGTCACCTGCCGGCCATCTTCGTGCCTGCCGGGCCGATGACCTCCGGCATGCCCAATGACGAGAAAGCGCAGATCAGGCAAGCGTTTGCCGAGGGTAAAATCGGCCGTGACGAATTACTGGCCGCCGAGCTGCGCTCCTACCACGGCCCCGGCACCTGCACTTTTTACGGCACCGCCAACAGTAACCAGATGCTGATGGAAGTCATGGGTCTGCATTTACCGGGCGCGGCATTCGTCAACCCGAACACCGCGCTGCGCGAGCAGTTGACTCGCGCCGCGGCGCAGCGTGCGGCTGCCATCTCCCACCTCGGCAAGGAATTTACCCCGGTCGGCAGGGTGGTCGACGAAAAAACCATCATCAATGCCATCGTCGGCTTGCTCGCCACCGGTGGCTCGACCAATCACACCCTGCACCTGGTCGCCATTGCGCGTTGCGCCGGCATTCTCATCGACTGGAACGATTTCAGTGCGCTTTCCAGCGTGGTGCCGCTGTTGGCGCGGGTCTATCCCAACGGCAAGGCCGACGTCAACCAGTTCCATGCCGCTGGCGGCATGGGCTTCCTGATACGCGAATTGCTCGATGCCGGCTACCTGCACAACGACGTGCTCACGGTTGTCGGCCATGGGCTGGAACGCTACGCCGCTGAGCCCTGGATGGATGACGGTAACCTCAGCTGGCGTGCGGCGCCGCGCGACAGCGGCGATGACGACATTTTGCGCGGCAGCGCCCAGGCATTTTCCGCGACCGGCGGCCTGCAATTGCTCGAGGGTAACCTGGGCCGTGCGATGATCAAGATTTCGGCGGTCAAAGCCGAACACCAGGTCGTGCAGGCAGCGGCCATCGTGTTCGATAACCAGGAACAGGTGATGCAGGCATTCAATGCCGGTGAACTGGAACGCGACTTCATCGCCGTGGTACGCAACCAGGGGCCGCGCGCCAACGGCATGCCCGAACTGCACAAGCTGACGCCACTGCTCGGTGTGTTGCAGGGCAAGGGTTTCAATGTCGCGCTGATAACCGATGGCCGCATGTCAGGTGCCTCAGGCAAAATCCCGGCGGCGATTCACCTTACCCCCGAGGGAAGGGCCGGCGGCATGATCGCACGCATTCAAACCGGCGACGAAATCCTGCTCGATGCCCAACGCGGCCTGCTCAGCCTGCTGATCAGCGAGGTCGAGCTGCAGGCGCGCCCGGCGTCGGGCAGCGATCCTGGGGCTGAATCCTGGGGCATGGGTCGCGAACTGTTCGATGGCTTTCGCGCACGCGTCACGGGCGCGGAACAGGGCGCGATGAGTATCTTTACCGAACCACCGCTGCCCGTCCGGGCAGCCGCAACCGAAGCGGTTATTATCCATGAACATTGATGAAATACTGGCGCAGTCACCGATCGTTCCCGTTATCGTAATCGAGCATATCGAACAGGCGGTGCCATTGGCGCGCGCGCTGGTCGAAGGCGGATTGCCGGTACTGGAAGTCACCCTGCGCAGCAGTATTGCGATGCAGGCCATTCGTGAAATTTCGCGCTCGGTGAGCGGTGCGATCGTGGGCGTCGGCACCGTCACCCGGCCCGAACAGTTTCGCGAATCAAGTGGCGCGGGTGCGCGCTTTGCGGTAAGCCCGGGACTGACCGACAACCTGCTGGCCGCGAGTCGCCAGAACGATATTCCCTGGCTGCCGGGCGTTTTCTCACCGAGCGAAGCGATGTATGCCCACGAGCAGGGATTTAATGCGCTCAAGCTGTTTCCGGCAAAACAGGCAGGGGGCATCGGCATGCTCAAGGCGATGAACGGACCGCTGCCCGATCTTCGCTTTTGTCCCACCGGCGGAATCGATGCGGATAACTTTATCGATTTCCTGAGCCTGCCCAATGTCATCTGTGCGGGTGGCTCCTGGGTGTGCCCGGCGAGCGCGATTCAAAACCATGACTGGGACCGGATCAGGCAACTGGCGCAGGATGTGCATCGCGCAATCGACCAGGTTCAATAAGATACTCGAGGCAGCTAGCGGGAAACAGGGACAATGACGATCAGCGAACATCGATTCGAAGATCGCGAGGCAATGCTCGCGGCTCTTTACCAGGCATTTGTCGATGACATCGAACAGGCCCTGTCGCGGCAATCCACGGCAACGCTGTTACTGTCCGGTGGCTCGACGCCGGTACCACTGTATCGCTCACTGTCCGCAGCAAAGCTCGACTGGAGCAGGATCCACGTGGCCCTCGTCGACGAGCGCTGGGTAGACGCGCACAGCGCCTCCAGCAACGAGCGCCTGCTGCGCGATAACCTGCTGGTCCAGCATGCTGCCGACGCGCATTTCACCGGCATGAAGAACCCCGCCGCGTCACCGTTCGACGGCGTGCAGGAATGCAATGCCGCCTACCTCGACCTGCCTTCACCCTACAGCCTCTGCCTGCTCGGCATGGGCCCCGACGGTCATACCGCATCGCTGTTCCCCGGCGCAGCAGGGCTCACCGAGGCCCTGGCCAGTAAAAACCATTGCGCCGCCATTCGCGCCATTCGCTCCGCGGTCACCGGTGACAACCTCGAGCGCATGACGATGACCCCCTGGAGCCTGCTGCAAAGCCGCAAACTGATACTGCTGATCACGGGTAACGACAAGTGGGATATCTATCAACGGGCGCGCAACAATGGCGCCGCACCGGAATTGCCCGTCAGCCTGTTCCTCGATCAGAACGAGGTGCCGGTCGAGGTTTACTGGTCAGCCTAGCGCAGCGCTTGCTTGGGACGGCGGTCAGAGGTGAACAGGCCCCAGTGCTTTTCGGCCTTGCCCATGGGATTGTCACCGTCGAAACCACCCTTCCATTGCTCGTCAAAAGCCTCGAAGTACAATGAGATGACGCGGTTTTCCTCGACCCAGGCATGGTACTGATCGAAGAAAATTTCCTGCTCGCCTTCACCCGCCTTGCCAATCAGCCCACCCTCGTAACTGTCGCCACCGGTTATCCTGCTGGTCGGCCAACCGGTTTCACAATAGGCGACCAGGTAATCCGGGTATCTTTGCTGAATGTCGCGGTAGATGGATTCGGTCCAGCGCATGGCCTCGTCGAGGGTCTTGTTGTTCCAGAAGGCATAGGCATGCAAGCCGATAAAATCGACTTCGGCCGCTATCCTGGCGGCATGCGGCTTGTTCCAGAAGTTGTAATCGTCGTTCACCGTGACCGGTTGCTTAACCCTGGCACGAACATCCCTGAGGTAACCGATAACCTTGTCCATATCTTCGATACGATGCCAGGACCAGTCGACGAAAATCTCGTTGCCGACATTGACTGCGACCACGATTTGCGGATAGTCATTGGCGAGCGCAATCATGCCTTCCAGTTGCTCGGTATTCTGCGCCTCGCTCTGGTGGGCCGATAGCCAGGCGCCCTGCATGACCCGAATCGGCAACCGGTTCTCGTGTATCACCTCGATGATGTTGCGCGACTGCTGCCCGGAACCATACAACCTGATGAGGTTCCATCGTTCTGCGACCATCTGCAGGTCTTCGAGAATATTCGCCTTCGAGGTCAGCTTGCCATTGTTCGGCCCCTCGCCGTCACGATAAGCGCCATAGGATATACCGTTGCCAATCCATTTTCCTGCGATGGTCGGATTGAATTCGCGCCTGGCGATAGGGGTTGTTGCAGCGCTGGTGTCGGACACCGCGCTGTCGATACTGGCCGCCGGCAACGAACTGCAGGAAGCGACCACCAGCACCAGGACAGCAAGCAACAGGCATCTTATCGCGATCATGACTTCCTCTTTAAATCATCTCAGCTTTAACCGGCCCACCCGCCCGCACAGGCAGATGGACAATCTGCTGCGGAAACTTCGCTACCCTGCGGAGTTTGGCTCCGTTCCACGCTCCTCACAGCCTTGCAGCCGACGCGCGGATCAGTTGTTATCGCCCGGCTCGAGATCCAGCAGCACGTTGCCTTCCCGGATCGTATCGGGCCCACCGAATTCGGTACGCAGCTCACCGAATTCTTCGGTGACCACAGTCCAGATTTCACCCTTGTGCCTGAAGTAAGCGGAACAACTGGTGGTAAATCCAATCTGATTTTTTATGCAGGCCTGTCCGTCGTCCCGGGTGACCCAGCTGTAGTGAAAGAATCGCTGACCGTCCCAGATAAAATCCAGGCGGCCATTTTCATGAAAGTAGGCGCCGCCGTTGGACCATACCTGGGTGTTACCGGCGAGATACTCGGTGACCTCCGCGGGCCCCATACGCACCGCTCCGTCCGCGACCACTTTATCCTCCAGTGTCATCTTGCCAGTGGCGCAGGCCAGTAACCCGAAAGCCACGGCGACGATGAGTACTATTTTCGAAATTCTTTGATACATGATGTCGGCCCTGTTTATTCTGACGAGCAGCGCAGGTGACTGTTCGTAATGAGTGATGTA
>JAJDOF010000093.1 GCA_022340305.1 Gammaproteobacteria bacterium | reverse complement strand
CGGGGTCCCGAAAGCGAAAGCCTCTCGCAGCACCATGGGAAACCCCTCGAACCATACGGATGGCAGAATCAGCAACCGGCTACTTGCGATCCACTGACAGGCCTGCTCTGGTTCTATCTGGCCCTCGAAGCGAATATTGTTCACCTGAGCCTTTTTTACGGTTTCCATTAACTGGTGCTTAAGCGGGCCGTCTCCTATCAACACCAATTGAGGCGCGCTCTCACCCCATGCTAACCAGGCCTCGATAAGCAGATCGACACCTTTTTCCATTCCCAACCGGCCTACAAACACCACCTGCCGAGGTCTGTCTGCCCAGGGAATGGTTTGTGGCTGCCCCGGATAAAAGTTGGGCTTTACTGCGACTCGGTCGCCTGGCAAACCAGCGTTTACCATCCGGTCTTTTTGAAAATCGGTTAATGCGACAAATGCCTCAACCTGCCTGTTCCAGGTAGCTAAACGCCGATGCAGCGAAATGCATGCGGCCAGGGGTAGCGTTGCCACCTTGCTGTCGCGGTAACAGCCATAATTGATAGCCGGCAGGACCGATCGCTTATCGAGGCATTCTGTGCATATTTTGCCATCCCGTAACGGAATGGCCGCCGCACAAAAAAGGCGGTAATTATGCAGCGTCAGTACCCGTGCTGCTTTGTTACCGATAGCATAAAAGATCGCCGGTGATAGCAATGGAAAAGTATTGTGGACATGTACGACGTCCGGCTGGAAATCGTCGACAACCCGCCTTATTGCCCTGTATGAAAATGGATTCCACGGCGTCGCTAACGCGCCATGTATTCTGCCAAGCACTGGTTTTGCCCTGATCGAATCGCTGTGACGAGCAAAGAGTTTTACCTCGTGCCCCTTGCGTTCAAGCAAATCCATTTCCGTTTCGACCACCTGGTTCTCTCCAGATGGAGCGGATGATCCATAGAAATTATGGGCGAAAAGTATTTTCATGACCGCGTTGACCTGATTTAGCGCCGGAATATTTCACCTGCGCAAGCGGCTTTATGTTTCCAGGAATACTATTCAGGCCCAGCATCACCCGCTGCAGGGTCAGGCTGGCTCTGGCCGCACATCCGCCTTCCTCAACGTTATTAAATTTGGCTAGCTTCATCGTTTGTTGCTACCGCTTTCTTGCCAGCACAATATTGTCGAGGTACAGATCCGGGTTGCGAGGGGTAATCCAGGACATGATTTCCCCAACAATGTTAACTGGGGCCATCAGTAATACCGTAAGCAATAGATTCGCCAGCTTCGACCTGGTGAGTGTTTGTTTATGGATGTAAGCATTAAGCAGCTGAAATACGATGCGGATGTCATCAACCGATTTACGCAACTCCAGAATTTCAAAGCCATGTCGATTCAAAATAGACGTCATGCCAAACGATGAATAGCGAGTATAGTCATGTGGTTGTTCATGTTCGTCCCAGACGAACGGGGCGGTAATCAAAACCAGTCCATCGGTACGCAGAACCCTCGAGATTTCACTCAGAAACAAATCGGGATCTCTGACATGCTCAAAAACCTGGTTTGAAACGACCGAATCAAAAGACTGCGACTCAAACGGGAAACGCTCTCCATCGTAGTAGTGATCGGCCGACTTTGCTGCCCTGTTTTCCGGGGAATCGATTTCGAGACCGATATACTCCGAGGCACGATATAGCGACATATAAGGCTTGTTACCGCAGCCCACATCGAGAACCTTCCCGGTAATCCTGGGCGCCAGTGCAGACAAGCCGCGGGCCAGGCCCTTGCGGGAAAAGTAAAACGGATTGATGAAAACCCCCAGGACCGACGGGAAAAACATTGCGGCGTCGTATATCTGCCGAGCGCGCATTGCCAGGGAGCTACTCAAAACCGAACTCCTGATTTAATGTAAAACCAATCATTTCGTCCAGCATCATTTCACTTTAGTCGCTGCGATATAAATCTCAGTATCTTCTTCAACGAAAAAATACTGCTTAAAATTCTTTCCCTGCGGACCGATTTCAAATACTTGCGCCAGGCTTCGAGCGCAGGCGCACTTTCAGCTACCTCGATATCGGTGAGCTTGACCGGGGTATCGCTTGCGCTGGTTGTCAGCCCGCTGTAATTGTCGGAGTGGCGGCCGCTGCCATCCCAGCCGATGTTGTGGATCAGCGAAAGCCCGGGATAAAGCGTAAGCTTGTCATGGATTAACGCGGATGCATACCAACGGATCGCCCAGGAATCGACCCGGTTATGAATCTGGTCCAGTAACATCCGACGATAGGGATATGCCCCGTTTAGATCAAATCGAGTCATCAGATCTCTGCGGGTAAGCTCGTCGTACAGCTTCTGACTGTCAGCTTCAAATAGATTCCAACCACGCTTCCAGGTCGCCCAGCTCTGGCAATTCGCTCCCTTGATGAAATAGGTTTCGGGTAAGCCGGTAACAGGGAAAGAGTAACCGTGAATACTGATGACGCGCTCATCATCCCGGTACTTCTCGAGTGCGGCGTTCATATATTCGAGCAAAAACCTCGATACCACCATATCGTCCTCGAGCACGATAACCGAGCCATGGGCATCACACACGCTGGTCACGCCATCGATGATCGAATTGGCGAGCCCCCAGTTGCGATCGCGTTCAATCACCACTTTGTCGGGATGCGGCCAGGCATGCACCAGCTGCCGGGTTTCCTGCACCTGCGAGGCCTCGGCATCATTTCTTGCACCGTCGCAGTAAATAACCAGTGGGCTTTCGCCAAACTCGGCATTTCGCGCCAGCGACTCGAGCGTCGCGCGCGTATGCTCGGGACGATTGAAAGTAAACAGAACGACAGGTGCTTTAGAAACCATTTTATCCACAAGTTGAGCAAGTCAATCGGTGCAAATCGATTATTTCCCGAAACCCAGGCTTCGAACCAGCGCATTGCCCCAAAATTTCACGTAAGGCCATAACCAGTTGATCACCCAGAGTCCCCCGGCATGCCGCCGCGTAAATATACGCCATTCCCGTGGCGGTAATCCTTTTGGGCCAAGCAATCTTTTCCAACGCTCGAGTAACGGTAGCGTGGTATCTGTCCACAGGCCGCCACCATCATTCGCACTGCAATACCCGTAAAAACCCGGCGCGACCACGATCTGACAACCAGCCTCTCGCGCACGTAAACCATAGTCCATGTCACCCATGCCGTGGGTAAAGTCAGGATCGATGTTACCGGTCACTTCCACGACATCCCGCGGGACGAGGACACAATTACCATTCATCGTGTCGCAGGTCGTCCACTGCGCGGATGCCGCCGGAGTCTTGTGCCAGCGCATCAATGAAAATCTGCCTCTCGATACTTTCCAGCCGCCGTACGACAACGCATCCCGCCCCTCTTCACAGGTGCTTCCGATCACAATCACCCGATCACCCAGGCGGGCCTGCACATCAAGGTAAGTCGCGTAAATGCGCGCCATGGCATCCGCTTTCAGTCGGGTGTCATCGTTTAGCCATAAGTAAAAATCGTAGTCGTCGCGAATTGCCTCGGCGAAGGCCCAGCGCGTGCCACCCGCCCAAAACAGGCTACCGTCCCCTTGTAACAACCTGGCCTCGGGGTAAATTTCCAGAATTGCCTTATCGGTGCCGTCGGTCGAGCCGTCATCCACGATGAACAAATCGATCGCAGCCGCAAAATCCTCCTGCTGTCTGAGTGCTTCGAGGCAGGCGGTCGTATGTGCCACGCGATTGTAACAGGTGATCAGTGCGGCGACACGCAAGCGTTTTTGGTTACTTGTCACGATTCTTGGATCTCAACTCGACCAGCAAACTATCGCCATAGCCGAGGCTATCGATTAAGCGATTGGCAACGCCTACCAGCACCATGACAGGTATTCGCACCAACTTTTTCCATGGAATAAGTGATGCCGGAGCCCCGGATTGAGTGGCTTGCGATGGTGCCTTCACTTGCCACATCGGATTGACCTCGCCCCTGACAATCGATTGCCGATTGGCCAGAATTTGAAGCAATGTCCATCCGTTCGGCGTTATGGTGCGGGAGCGCACCACTCGAAAACCACAGCGTTGCGCCATTTGCGTGAAGCCCGCCAGGGTAAAATGATGCTGGTGATAGGGTATGTGCCAGTTGATCCAGCGTAATCCGCTAAGTCTGCACCACAGCGAGTTAACGTTGGGGAAGATCAAAATGACGCGCCCGTTTGGCGCAAGTCGTTGCCGGGCGGTATGCAAAGCCTGATCCGGTTCCGGTATATGCTCGATTACCTGGTTGAGTACAACAAGATCAAAACTGGTGTCGGCAAAAGGAGCATCCTGCAGGCCACCCTGATGGATGCGCAGCCCCAGTTGCTGCGCAAACCGCTGCGCATTCGGATCAGCCTCGATACCCCAGGCTTCAACGCCCATGGCTTTGGCTTCCAGCAGTGAGAGGCCACTGCCACAGCCGACATCCAGCATCTTTTCGCCCGGGCGGGCACTGTATTGCCCCTGGTTATCGACACCCATCAACCAACGCCGGACCCCGCTGAACGCCC
>JAJDOF010000105.1 GCA_022340305.1 Gammaproteobacteria bacterium | reverse complement strand
CTGACAAACTGGATCAGCATCGAAATCGCAAAGATAATCAGGAAGGCGGCCATGATGTACTTGACGTACATGCCGTAACCGCTTTGCGAAACCTCGAAGGTCAGCAACGGGCTGTTGATACTATTGCCGCGGCCACCGAGGCCATGCATCAGGATGACCCAGCAGATCGGTATGCCCAGAAAAAAACTACCGATCGTGTCGAACAGGGCTTTGCGGCGGCGACTGAATCCGGTGTATAAGACGTCGACGCGCACGTGGCCTTCCTCGACCAGGGTGTGCGCACTGGCAAACAGGAACAGCGCCGCGTACCAGAAGCGCACCACGTCACCCATGTAAGCTTGCTCATAGGAGAACACGAAGCGGGTGACGACAATCAGGAATTCAGCCAGCACGCAATACAGTGCCAGCCAGGAAAAGCTGATCTTGCGCAGCCAGGCGGCCAGGAACAGCGACACCACCAGCAGTGGGTAATGGACGTAGGTGCCACGGAAAATAGCCCGCCCCAGTTGCTGTGTGAGCCACTCGCTGGCGAAATAGTCGAGCAGGTTTTCGATGCGCAGGAAGGAAATCAGCATGTCTATCGAGCCGATCAGCGTCACCGACCAGAAGGCGAAGCGAATGATGTAGGCGGATAGCCTGGAAAAGCGCACGCTATCCTGTTGCAGCGTACGCTCACCGGTTCTAACCACGTAAGCCACGCTCGCACCCAGCACCAGCAGATAAGCGATGACTTGCGTCCAGCCCCGGGTTACCTGCGCAGCGTCGAGGCTGTCTCCCTCGAGGCCGAACCAGCCATAATGTGCGAACAGGTTGTAGGAGCCCGGCAGATCCTGCCAGTACACCAGGTAGTTATTGATCAGGTAGAGAAATGCAGTAGTGACCATCACGTATGCGAAGGAACGCATGATCAAAGGGTTACAGGCTCCTGTCATCGCCTTGCCGGGAACTTTCTAGGCAGAAAAAACGGAGCCCGAAGACTCCGTTTTCGTCTGGTCACAGACCACGTATCCTACAGTCCGAGCACGCGGTTACGCTGCGCCACATAGGCCTGATCCGAGATCTTCGCCCAGGCGCCGACCTCATTACGCGACTTCAGGAAGCTCTGATGAATTTTCTTGGCCAACGGGCTGTGCTGTTGCACTTCTTCGAACACTTCCGCGGCCGCATCGCCAAAGCTGTCGTAGGTATCGTCGCTGAAGCTTCTCAATTTGACGCCCTGTTCGGCGATCAGCTTGGCGAGCGCCGCACCGTTCTTGGCGTTGTACTCGGACATCATGACCGAGTTCTCCATTTCCGAGGCCGCCATGATAATACGCTGGTCGGACTTGCTCAGCCCCTCCCACCACTTGCGGTTCATACCGATGCTGAGCTGCGCAGCGGGCTCGTGCATGCCCGGGTAGTAGTAGTACTTGGCCGCTTCATAGAATTTCATGAAGGCATCGTTCCACGGACCTACCCATTCGGTTGCGTCGATCGCACCGGACACGAGGTTTTCGTAAATCTGCCCGCCGGGTAGCGATACCGGGGAGGCGCCGAGCTTGGCGATAACATCGCCGCCGAGACCCGGCATACGCATCTTGAGGCCCTTGAAATCGGCCGCTGAACGAATCTCCTTGCGGAACCAGCCGCCCATTTGTACGCCGGTGTTGCCGCAGGGAAGGCTCTTCAAGCCAAAATCAGCGGTGAGCTCATCGTAGAGTTCCTGGCCGCCGCCAAATTGCATCCAGGCATTGATTTCGGTGAAAGTCATGCCGAACGGTACCGCGGTGAAATAGGCAAGGCCCGGGTGCTTACCTTTCCAGTAATAATCGGCGCCGTGGTACATTTGCGCATTGCCCGAGGCGACCTCGTCAAAGGCGTCAAACGCTTTGACGCGCTCGCCCGCGGCGAAATAAGTGACCTTGATGCGGCCATCTGTCATCGCGGTCAGGCGCTCGGCGAAACGCTGTGCGCCGGTACCGAGACCGGGGAAGTCACGCGGCCAGGTCGATACCATGGTGATTTCAATTCGATTGGCGGCAATTGCCGGTGCAGCGACAGTGCTGGCCCCGGTTGCGAGTGCGGCGGCAACGCCACTTTTGAGTAGATCACGACGTTTCATTGCAGATATTCTCCAGGTTTTTATAGGTTTTGCTTTAAATTCTTATACTTTAATTTCTTATGATGGTAAAGGCATTGTGATAATGCCACGGTGGTAACAGCGATTCATTCTGGTCTTTCTGGCAACTATTTTCAAGTCTTAACGCTAGCTTCGTCGTCGCTTCCTGCGCCTGAATGATGCCATTTCAGGTGGTCCCAGGCGGCCTGTACCTCCTCTTTCACGACCTGCTGATGATCGCGCATAAAATGTGGCGGGATACTATCCGGTTGCAGTACCGATTCCGGGTGGCCCTTGGGGAAAACTGCACTGTGACTGAAGAAAAGGTAGCCCCGTAACGTTATGCTACCAAACGCCAGGGTAAGTGCGGTGATCTGGTTTTCCAGTTCAAACAACGGGTTTTCGAACTTGAAGCTCTTTTGACCGATCACCTGGGTCCATTCCGCGATTCGTTCGGCACAGTAAATATTGCCAACGTAGGGCTTGTAAGCGATCACCAGAATGGCATCGTGGGTCAGGGCAAGTCGATCGATGCTGTAGTGTCCCTCGAGTCCATCGGGACAGGCCAGGTTGCGAATTTGCTCGACACCGATCTTATTCAGGCAGCGTTGGATGCTCCACTCGTGGTAGCGCACAAAAAGGGGCCCGCGGTTCAGGTATAAAATCAACAGCAGTGCAATCGCGATAATCGCAAAGGCGACGATTTCAGATTGCAGATCCACGTGATTCATAGCTTGATTGACGTCCATGTAGGTTAATAATATGCAATATCCTTCAAAATGCCATTGGCAATTGCCGTCAACGCGAGTAAAAATGATTTTTTTGGATCCGGATCACAGGGACATTCGCTATGACGACACCCAGACTCACCGTAAAGCAGCTCTTTGACCGCGAGAGTTGTACCTATACCTATTTGTTGATCGATGACGATACCCGCGAAGGCGCTATCATCGACGGGGTTCTCGAAACCTTCGATCGCGATCTACAGATCATCAACGAACTCGGCATCGAGTTACTTTACGCAATCGAGACTCACGCGCATGCCGACCACATTACCTCTGCCGGAAAAATGCGGGAAATGACCGGCGTAAAGCTGGTTTACGGCGAAAGCTCGGGAATAGCGGCGATCGACATTCCGCTGAAGGATGGTGAGAGCGTCGCCCTGGGGCATTATCGAATCACCGCCATATCGACGCCGGGACATACCAACGGTTGCACCAGCTACTTCTGTGACGGCATGCTGTTCAGTGGCGACACGCTGCTGATCCGCGGTTGCGGGCGCACCGATTTTCAATTTGGTGACCCGGGAATGCTTTACGACAGCATTACAGAAAAGCTCTTTGTGCTCAGTGATGACACCATCGTTTATCCGGCGCACGACTACAATGGCCGCACCGCGTCGACCATCGGCGAGGAAAAAGCCTGGAATCCGAGGCTCGGCGGGAATCGTTCACGCGACTCGTTCATCGAGTTGATGAACAACCTCAACCTGGATATGCCCAAACGTATCAACGAAGCGGTGCCCGCCAATCTCAAGGTTGGCATCAACTTCGATGCCAATCGCTACCTGCTGCGCGATTTCGACATGAACGATCTATACCAGGCCTGGCAGAAGCTGCCTGAAAACACACTCGTCATGGACAATCGCACCGCCGAAGAGTATGCCCGTGGTCATGTACCAGGCAGTCGCAATATCCCGCTGGGTACCGAAAACGAGCATGTAGAAGAGCTCAGGCAATACCAGCAGATATATCTCTACTGTCGTTCTGGCAGACGGGCCCAGACCAGCGCGACCAATCTGCATTTCCAGGGCCTGAACCAGGTTACCTGCATTAGTCACAGCGGTATGCCGGATTGGGAAAAGGCCGGTTACCCGGTAGAAACTGACCCCGCGTAGCAAGATCATCCGAATACGTCGAACCGCCGCCCGCTATCAATTCGTCATCCCCGCGCAAACGGGGATCTTGAATCGGTGGCGTGATGTGGGTTTCCGAAACGCCGGACCGCCGCGCAAACCGGGGGCGTTGTGCCGATGGTTTGCCGGGAATCGGAGCTATTTTGCAAGATTCCGAAACGTCGGACCGCCGCTTGCGCGGGAATGACTTAAAAATTGTCGGACCGGCGCTCAGTGGCCCGTACGCGGCCGGCAATGCCCCCATCACTTTGTCATCCCCGCGCAAACGGGGATCTTGAATCGGTGGCGTGATGTGGGTTTCCGAAACGTCGGACCGCCGCGCAAACCGGGGGCGTTGTGCCGATGGTTTGCCGGGAATCGGAGCTATTTTGCAAGATTCCGAAACGTCGGACCGCCGCTTGCGCGGGAATAACTTAAAAATTGTCGGACCGGCGCTCAGTGGCCCGTACGCGGCCGGCAATGCCCCCATCACTTTGTCATCCCCGCGCAAGCGGGGATCTTGAATCGGTGGCGTGATGTGGGTTTCCGAAACGCCGGACCGCCGCGCAAACCGGGGGCGTTGTGCCGATGGTTTGCCGGGAATCGGAGCTATTTTGCAAGATTCCGAAACGTCGGACCGCCGCTTGCACGGGAATGACTGAGAAATCGTTGTCGGTTCGCAAGGGCTTCAAGTGGTCTTCGAAATCACCGTATAGGCGTGCACGTAATCCATGCCGTGCCCCGCAGGACTATCGCGCACCATGGTGCCATAAGTGCCGTAATAGTCCTCGATGATCTGCTGGCGCTCCTCGAGTGGGCGCTCGCTGTCGAGGCCATTCAAAAATATACTTTCGTTCCAGCTGCGAATCGTCGGGATATATTCTGCGGCGAAGCGAGCAGCATCGCCATGCTCGCCATAGGCCTCGGCATAGGGACACTTGACGATGCGGGTCTCGATGTGATCCAGGCGCAAGCCCGCCTGGTAAACCGGTTCACTGGCATCCAGCAACGGTGCGCTGAATTCCTCGACGCTATTGTAATACTGGGGCAAGGTCATGTTTTCGTATTCCGCGCGACTGATGCGCCCCTGTGCGAGGAAATCAAGCCAGATCTGGTTGAAGGTATCGAACATGTTGATACCATCGGTATTGCCCAGATAGCGCCCCTGTTCGTCGCGGGCAAAATTGATCAGTACCAGTTTGCCGCCCGGTTTCAGTTCGCGCGCCCTGTGCAACAGAATCTGACGCCAGTCACGATGGGCCTGCTGACGGAAAGCCGCCAATTCTTCACCCTGTGCACCGACGGCCTGCACGTGGTTGGAAATGTTACATACTTTCGTGCTTAACCAGTGCATCGCGGTCGCCGAGAAACCGATATCCAGTGTCTCGCTGGGCACGATTTGCTTGTAAAAACTGGTGCCTGAAACCAGCGGGTAAACAGCGCGGTGACGCTCCAGGTAGGACTCGTAGGAACCCAGGCCATAGATGTTGGCGATCAGGGCGTTGAAATCGTTACGCGGCTGGTCCGAGTAGATTACCGTGATCGGCGCCTGTGGCGCTCGCGCCCGGACCGCATCGATGGCGCGGGTAATCATCGATAGCGAGGTGCCGGCATCAGCCGTGCCCATATCGGAAAGCGTGAATCCCGCCGTTACCGATTGCAGCGACAGGCTTCCAATCGCTTCCAGTACCATCGGCGTGGCGGCGTCGATAACGTGTTTGGCGCCAATGGTGGCGAGCGAATAAACTCCGCCGCCGCTCATGGTGATGCCCTCTGAATGTCCTCTGTCAGTCATGGTTTCTCCCGGGATCTCTCAATTCTGGTGAATCTGCTCTTCAGGTTGCGGCCGGCGTTTTGCAGGCTGGGTTATACTTGCTGTTCAAGCGGCTGCTTCGCCACCAGCGATAAAACCAATTCTGCCATATTCTGTGCGCCATTTCCGGTACCGAGATTGTCGCGCACCAGGTCGAAGCCGGCGCGCAGGCGCAGCCGGTATTCAGGGTCGTCGAGCAGGCGAAACAATTCGCCGCTAACGGTTTCGGGGTTCGCGGCAGCCTGCAGAAATTCCTGCACCACGGGCGTGCGCGCGACGATATTGACCAGGCTGATGTGGGGAATGGTGATCAACCGGCTCATGATCAGATAGGACAATGACGAAACCTTGTAGACGACGCACATCGGCACGCCGAGCAGGGCGATTTCAAGCGTTACCGTACCCGAACAGCTCGCGATGGCGTCACAACAACTGATCACGTCATATATTTCATCACGGGTAACACAGATATCGACACCGCTAGCCTGCACCTGGTCCGATATCTCCGCATAGTTCAGCGACGAGGCGACTGGCAACACAAAGCGCAGCAGCGGATCCTGCGCCCGCATCCGTTTTGCCGTGGCAAACATCAGCGGCAGCAGGCGCCTGATCTCGCTCTGCCGGCTACCCGGAAACAGGCCGACGACACGAGCCTCGGGAGAGATATCGAGGCGCGCGCGCTGGCTTGCCGCGTTGGCGCTGGTCTTTACCTTGTCAACCAGCGGATGGCCGACGAAGCTGACGGGAATACCGGCATCCTCGTAATATTTTTTTTCGAACTGGAAAATGACGGCCATGTGATCGATCAGGCGGCCAATCTTGTGGATGCGTTTCGGTCGCCAGGCCCATACCTGGGGGCTGATATAGAACAGCACCGGGATTCCGAGCGAGCCTGCGTGGCGCGCCATTTTCAGATTGAACTCGGGATAGTCGACCAGCACCAGCAGGTCAGGGCGGGTCTGCTCGAGGCGCTCGCGTACGATTGCCATGGCGCGCTTGATATCACTCCAGTGGCGGATCAC
>JAJDOF010000091.1 GCA_022340305.1 Gammaproteobacteria bacterium | reverse complement strand
TAGTCAAAAATGGTCTGGACGAGTTCGCCAGTATCATGACATCAATTCAGGGCAACCAGGCACCTGTGAACCTGAGACTGACGACAACGAGCCTGTTTGCAGCCAATTGGCTGGCGCCACGATTATCCGATTTGCGAAATGTTTTTCCAGCCCTCTCACTGGACGTAATTGCGACAGATTTAGTGGTTGATCTACTGGACCAGGCCGATTTGGCCATTCGCTACATGAATGCACCATACGGCACGCCCGAAATAACAAGTCGGGAATTGGTGCGAGACAAATTTATCGTGGTCTGTCATCCCAGACTACTTCGCGGAGGTGAAAAGTTTAAATCCCTGACTGAGTTGTCGAGATGTACGTTGGTGCATACGCACTGGTACCCGGAAGATTTGACTGCACCTACCTGGGAACGCTGGTCCGAGTTAGCTGCAAAACATTACGACGAGCCAGTGAGCTTTCAAAAATTACACTACTTGCAATTTCATGAGGACACACAAGCCATCGATGCAGTTTTAAACGGTGCCGGGCTATTGATCGTTAGTGACTTTTTAGTTGCACATGAACTTGAAGAAGGAGATCTGGTAAAGGCGATAGATTTTTCACTACCCGGATACGGCTTTTACCTTTGCTATCGTAAAGACCACCCACATCGAGCAATATTCGAGTCTTTCGAGCACTGGGCGCGTAATATAATAGATGTTCCTCACCAAGATTAAGCGCCCGCTTTGGAGAAAACAGGCGCTCAGAGATGACTCAGGGAGAGTCCGGGAATGACGTGGCAGGGCGCGGGTTATTTGGGGACTTCGCGCTGGAAGCGGTCGCTGAGTAAAGCGACGATGGTTTTGTAGTCTTCCTTGCTGGTCCAGCCCAGCGAGACGACCTTGTCCTTGACCTTACCGTCCTTGAGGATGGTTAATACCACGGAGCGTATCGCGGGCTCGGCCTTGTAAATGTTGTCGGCCGCGTAAAAAGCGCCGCAGCGCAGACCCGACTCATCGAGTTCCAGGCGTGGTGTGCGCCAGTGGCGACGCGAATATTGCAGCGCCAACAGCGCGGTGATTGCAAATACGATGTAATGCGGTAATTGCGGTGGCCAGGACCAGGCACCAAGCAGATACAGCAACAGGGGCGCGAGCGCGATATTTGCCGCCATGTGCAGGATGCGTGGCTTGCTGGCATAAAAGACCTGTTTTGAATCTTCTTCCATCTGCGTTAGCTGCGCTGCAATTTACAGGTATCTGGATACACCTTGATCGATGGCACCTGGTTCAGACTCAACTGGCGCTGCAATTTTTCCCAGTAGGCGGGCGTCATCAAATCGCCGTGCAGCTCACGGAATAACTGCCGCTGCGCGCGGTCGCGAATGCATAGACCAGCCTCGATTTCTTCCGGCAGAAAAATCACGCCGTCTTCGAAGTACCAGTCGGGAATATCTTCCTCACCATCGACTCGATCCGCATTGCTGCGTATCTTGACATCGATGAGGTCTTCCAGTGCATCGTAATCGTATAGATATACTTTTAGAAAGTGACTGACACCGTAATTGCGCGCATCGAGGTCCTTGTTGAAAATGTTCGCAGCCGTATTGTTCTTGATGCAATCGCCGAGGCTTTCGATCACCACGCGCACCTCGCGTTCGCCTGCATTGGCGAGGAAAACCGGCAAAGGTGTCATCCTTGGTTGCACGATCAGGTACTTGAATACCACGGTGTTGTCCTGTACCGATACGGTATCGCTGGCCTCGCTCAGCAAATCGTCGAGCAGCGCCGGCGCAAACAATCTGGTTTCAAGAGCGATATTGAAGTAAATGATATTGTCGAGCATGCTGCCGGTGCGATTGATTTCATGCACGCGGCTGTACTTTTCCTTTACCGAGTCAATGCCATCGAATTCCCCCCATTTATAGCCGCTGGTCGGATGGTTGCGAATCACCTTCAGGTTATAGGCCGATTGTGGCCCGGCGAATCCGATTGCGACCGTGCCGGGCTCGCCGATTGCGGTATCCAGCACGCCACCCCTGTCCGCTAGCTCCTGTTTGAGTTCGCGGATCACGGCGACCTTGCCGACGTGGTTATAGCCAATCGTCGAATAGTGCAGACCCAGTGCACGGTGCGGCAGCAGCGAGTGCAGGTAAGCGCTCAGCTCGTGGTAGTAGCGCGTGGTGACATGAAAGTTGGCCAGGGTCGAACTGAACAGGTTGTGCACCAGGTGTTCGTCGAGGATGACGGCATCACAGTAAATGCCGCGATCGTCGTTCAGCAGGGCAATGATTAGCGGCGTCCAGTCGCCATCGGCAAAGCAGATGCGACCAACCAGGTAGGCTCCCCGATTGCGATAAAAACCGGCGTCGATCATCTCGACCTTCACCACCACGGCATCCCTGCGGCGTACGAAGCGCTTGATTCGCGCGGCGATCAGACCGGCGTCAGCAGACAGATTGGCATAAGGCACGGAAAATCCGGGCAGTTGCAAAATCGATTCGATCAATGCGCTTTCAATCTCTCCTTCAACCTCGTAGCGGCGCAGCAGCTCGACCGGAAATTTCTGCGTGCTTACGCCTGACTCCCAGAAGGTATATTCCACCGGTTTCCATTCGTCTCGATAAACCATGCGCCGAATCGAGTGCATGAAGGCATAGGCAACATCGGCTTCGTAGCGGTCCTCGACCATTTGCCAGAAAAGGCTTTCGAGATCGTTGAGGAACTCCACATCAAAGGAAATGTTCGGCTGAATGGCCTTCAGGTAGGCCCCCATTTGATGAATATAGGAGCTGTAGAGCGACAGGCGATGCCGACTTAGCCAGATCGAAGTGGCGTGGTTTTGTTGTTCAAATGCCGCTTTTGCCTTGTGGGGTACTTCGAGAAATTCATCATAAAACTGTTCGAACTGTGCCATCACCCATTCGGCGGTGAAGCGAATCCTGTCTGCACGCCGCGCGGCGCCGATCATGCGGAAGCTGAAGCGCTGTTGATTATTGCCGATTGCCGGTGCCATGGTTGCAGTATCGACCGCCGGGTTAGTCGGCAATGTCGTCGAATGAATTGACCAGGCTGCCAATACCTGGAATCGAAATTTCGATCTGGCTGCCGGGTTTCATGGTACGCGCGCCGACCGAAGTGCCGCAGCAAATCAGGTCGCCGGGTATCAGGGTCTGGTATTCCGACAGCATCGCGACTATTTGTTGCGGGCTGTAAATCATGTCACTGACGGGGTAATCCTGCCTCGTTTCCTCACCCTGAAGCGCGAGCACCCTGAGACCGGCCGGATCGATATCGGTGTTGATGCAGGGCCCTACAGGCGTAAACGTGTCATAGCCCTTGCTGCGAGTCCATTGCTGGAATGCCTTGTCTGCAAACAGGAACTCGATCGCGGTAACATCATTGACGCAGGTGTACCCGAAAATATGTTCGTCGGCCTGTTGCGCTGGTATGTGGCGCGCGCGCTTGCCGATAACAATTCCGAGTTCGGCCTCGAAAATGACCCGCCCACTATGCCCGCGCGGACGATAAATGGTTTCATTCGGGCCGATTACACTGCTGACCGGCTTCATGAAATAAAGCGGGGTATCGGGAATCGTCTGGCCTTCAGCCGCGGCACGTTCGTGGAAGTTGTTCCACAGTGCGAGGATCGAGTTGGGGGTGAACGGCGCCAGCAGTTCGACCGCGGACAGCGCAACCGATTCACCGGTAAGCACCGCCGGGGCAAATAATTCATTGCTGCAAAGAGATATTTCGTCGCCATTCAGCGTGCCCAGGGTTGTCTGGCCGTTCCAGTTGAAGCGTACCCAGCTAGTCATTGTGTCCTGTCAGAATCTAAGTTGCGAGGCCGCGGAATCTACCACAGGATCGATTGAAATTGAAACCGGCTCGAGCGCAATGCGATCGCAGTCAATCCTGACGAGCGTGGCTGCGGAATGACGGCTAAATTGTTCAAGGTTGGAAATTAATGCGATCGATTTGACCAGTTGCGTGGACTCGGCGCAGATTTCTGGCGTAGAATGCGGCGGTTTTTTATCCCCATATACTGTGAGGTTTACAATGAAAGTTTGCGTGGTTGGAGCTGGCGCAATCGGCGGCATGATGGCGGCAAAGCTTGCCAATACGGGTCACCAGTTATCCGTTATCGCGCGCGGAGCGCATCTCGAGGCGATTCGCAACAATGGCCTGAAGTACATCGAAAGCGGTACAGAACTGGTCATTACTGATCTGTTTGCAACTGCCGATATGGCCGAAGTCACGGGCCAGGATCTGGTCTTGCTGGGCGTCAAGGCGCACCAGATAGCGCCCATCGCGGACAAACTACAGGACATGCTGTCGGACGATGGCGTAATCGTGACCTTGCAAAATGGCATTCCGTGGTGGTATTTCCAGCGCCTGGCCGGGGACTTCGAAAACAATGTCGTACGTACCGTCGACCCGGACGGTGCTATCGCCGCAGCGATCGATCCACGGCGTATCATTGGCTGTATCGCCTACCCTGCGGCCACCATCGATGAGCCCGGGGTGATTCGCCACATCGAAGGTAACCGTTACCCGGTCGGCGAACTCGACGGTTCCGAGTCGGAGCGCGTGCAGGCGATCTGTAAAGCCTTTGTCGAGGCTGGTTTCAAGTCCTTTGTGCTGCCCGATATCCGTTCCGAAATCTGGCTCAAGCTGTGGGGCAACCTGTCATTTAACCCGATCAGTGCCTTGACGCATTCGACCCTGATCGATATCTGCCAGTTTCCGCAAACCCGGGCGCTGGCGGCACAGATGATGACCGAGGCGCAGCAGGTGGCGGAAAAACTGGGCGCCAGCTTCCGCGTGTCGCTGGAACGTCGTATCGACGGTGCGGAGGCGGTCGGCAAGCATAAGACGTCGATGCTGCAGGATCTCGAAGTGGGCAAGGCGCTCGAAATCGACGGCATGCTGGGCGTTGTCATCGAACTCGGTGAACAGACCGGTGTCGCCACGCCGGCGATGAACACGGTTTACGCACTGGTGAGCCTGCTTAACAAAACGGTGCAGGAGCAGGGCATCAAGATAGTGGGTGAACCGATTTGATGGCGAGTTAAGAATTAAACCTAATCGGCGCTTTGATCGAGGCCGCTGGCATGCGATTATTAAAAGCGCGCGATAAACAGCGCGCTTTTTTTGTATTCGATGCATTCTGGTATACAATATACCAGAATTATCAGGGGCCGGGGAAACCATAATGAAAATACACGAGTATCAGGGCAAGGCTATTCTGGCCGAGTACGGGGTCGCAGTACCCCGCGGCAAGGCCTGTTTTTCGGTCGATGAAGCAGTTGCCGCGGCCGAGGCCATCGGCGGCGAAAAGTGGGTGGTCAAGGCGCAGATCCATGCCGGTGGTCGAGGCAAGGGCGGGGGCGTCAAGGTCGCCGACAGTCTCGACGAGGTTCGCGAACATGCAACTGCCATTCTTGGCATGACCCTTGTGACCCATCAGACCGGCCCCGAAGGCAAGGTCGTCAAGCGTCTGCTGGTTGAAGAGGCTGCCCCGATCCAGGCCGAACTCTATCTTGGCCTGGTTGTCGACCGCGCCAGCCAACGCGTCACCGTAATGGCGAGTTCCGAAGGCGGAACCGAAATCGAAACCGTCGCCGAACAGACGCCTGAATTGATTCACAAGGTTTCAGTCGATCCTAAAACCGGGCTGACTGCGGCCGAGGCCGAGAGCCTCGCCGGCAAAATCGGAATCGCTGATGATCTCCTGCCCGCAGCGGGCAAGCTGATCCAGGCGCTTTACCAGGCTTTCTGGGATAAAGATGCCTCGCTTGCCGAGATCAACCCGTTGATCACCACCAGCGATGGACGCGTAATCGCGCTTGACGCCAAGATCAATTTCGACGAAAGCGCCATGTATCGTCATCCGGAGCTTAAGGATTTACGCGATCTGGATGAGGAAGACGCCGACGAAATTCAGGCGGACAAGTTCGGGCTGAACTACATCTCGCTGGACGGTACCATCGGCTGCCTGGTCAATGGTGCGGGGCTGGCGATGGCGACCATGGATATTATCAAACTGTATGGCGCTTCTCCGGCAAATTTTCTGGATGTCGGCGGAGGTGCGACCACCGAGCAGGTGACCGAGGCCTTCAAGATCATGCTTAAGAACTCCAATTTGAAAGCTATCCTGGTCAATATTTTCGGTGGAATCATGCGCTGTGACGTGGTTGCCGAAGGACTGGTAAACGCGGCGCGTGAAGTTGACCTGAGCGTTCCGCTGGTGGTGCGTCTGGAGGGCACCAATGTCGAAAGGGGGCGGCAGATCCTGGCCGATTCCGGTATTTCGGTTATCAATGCAACCACCATGGCCGATGCGGCCGAGAAAGTGGCCGCGGCCGCGGCAGGAGCCTAGTCATGTCAATACTGATCAATAAAGACTCGCGCGTGGTCACCCAGGGCATCACCGGCAAGACCGGCATGTTCCACACGCATCATTCGATCGAATATGCCTACGGTAAGTCCTGTTATGTCGCTGGAGTGACGCCTAAAAAAGGCGGCCAGGTTGTCGAAGGTGTGCCGGTTTATGACTCCGTAGCGGAAGCCAGGGCGGCAACCGGCTGCAATGTCTCGGTCATCTATGTACCGCCACCATTTGCAGCTGCCGCCATCGATGAGGCAGTCGATGCGGGCATCGAGGTCGTGATCTGCATTACCGAGGGAATTCCGGTCAAGGATATGATTTTGACCCGCGACCGTATGCGCGGTTCGAACACCATCCTGGTGGGGCCGAACTGTCCCGGTGTCATCACGCCGGAAGAAATCAAGATCGGTATCATGCCGGGTTATATCCACAAGAAAGGGCGTATTGGCGTGGTGTCGCGTTCAGGTACGCTGACCTATGAAGTCGTCGATCAGTTGACCAAGCTCGGACTCGGGCAGTCGACCTGCGTCGGTATCGGTGGTGATCCGGTGAATGGGCTCAAGCACCTCGACGTAATGAAGATGTTCAACGACGATCCAGATACCGATGGTGTCGTCATGTGCGGCGAAATCGGCGGCACCGACGAAGAAGTCTGTGCCGAATGGATAGCGGATAATATGAGTAAACCCGTGGTTGGATTCATCGCCGGAGTGACGGCCCCACCGGGCAAGCGCATGGGGCACGCGGGTGCGATAATTTCCGGGGGCAAGGGGACAGCGGATGAAAAGATCGCTGCGCTCGAGGCCGCGGGAGTGAGTGTAACGCGGAACCCTTCCGATATGGGCAAGCTCATGCTGGAAGCGATGCAAGGGTAATATTCGGGTCAGAAATTGCTTTACATCGAAGGCGCTGATGCGGTAAAGTCGCGCTGGTATATTGTATACCAAAATAATAACAGGTTAAGGCCCCGTACAGAAAAGGGCTGTATAATCGCAACAGGATTCGATATCGAACTGTATTCATGATATACGAATTCTCCCGAAACTGAATTTCAGGATCGGGTCATCGGGTTTCTTAACCCAGGAGTCCGGCAAAGAATGTCTCTGATCCACAGGTCCAGGGTCATTTAATTCAGGCCGTTCGCGGCCTTAATCACGAGGAGTATCAATATAATGTTTAAATCGAAACACATTCTCAACAAAGTAGTCTGTGCGCTTGGTGTTACCGCGATTCTCGCGGGTATGCCGGTTCTCGGCTATGCCTGGGAACCCCAGAAGCCAGTCGAATTCGTCGTTATGGCGGGTAAAGGCGGCGGTGCTGACAAGGCGGTCAGATTCATTCAAAGCATCATCGCTTCGGAGAAATTGGCATCGGTTCCGTTTACCCCGGTGAACAAGCCGGGTGGTTCGGGTGCGGAAGCGCTGGTACACATGAATGGCAAGAAGGGTGACGACCACACCATCATGTTCACCCTCAACAGCTTTTACACCACACCCCTGCGTCAACCCGGACTCGGTGTCGACATCAAGGATTTCACCCCGATTGGCCGCATGGCCGAAGATACCTTCCTGCTGTGGGTTAATTCCGACCGCAAGGATATCAATAACATGGATGATTTTGTGAAAGCCGCCAAGGCCAAGGGTAGCGACTGGATCATG
>JAJDOF010000088.1 GCA_022340305.1 Gammaproteobacteria bacterium | reverse complement strand
GCGCAACATCGCCTTGAATTCACGGCCATTGATGACGATCACCCGGCTGGGCGCAAGCGCGGTGGCGGTCACCGGGTAATGCGGTGCATCCATGAACATCAGCGCTTCAGCAAAAGTTGCATCGGTCTCCATGATTTCGACTACCTTTTCCTTGCCTTCGGGCGAAACTCGATACAACTTGATCCGGCCGGAAAGCACCAGGTAGAAACTGGTCGCATTGTCACCCTGGAAAAACAGCGACTCGCCCTCGACCATGTCGGTGATATGGCAATGGCGACGCACGCGTTCGAGCTGGGTTTCGCTCAGGGCGGAAAACAGATGTGACCTGACCAACGCTTCCTGTATGTCTGTAGCAGCCAATAAAGCCTCTCAGGTAGATTTAATTTCGGTGGAAATAATAGTGACATGAAACCCCCTGGCGCGCATCGGTTTTCTCTGGGAAAAGCCAGTACAGCTCACTCACCGCGCAGCATTTCCCGTCGTATCGCCTGCAACCGAACCGCATGGTTGGTGAAAATCCAGTCGACGCCTCGATTAATTTCACGAAACAGACCAAACTTCGATGCGGCGAAGCCGCTGCCCAGTTGTTGCCCCTGGCGATGATGACGACTGATCAGTGCCCGGCTCAACAACAGGTACTGAGCGCAAACCCCGGCATACCCACGCTGTGACGCGATACGGCTGAGTTCAGCAATATTAAATTCAGCCACCGGCAGGCAGGCTCGTGCCCCGGCAAACTCGACCAGGTCGAAGAGCTCTGCCTGCAAGGCCAGAAAATGATAATCGGTAGCGGGCTCGAGCGCCGCGAAAATCTCGCGCAAGCGCTCGGATCGGTGCGCATAAGACGCCAGGTGGTCGCGCTTCAATTCGACCATTAAATGCAGTTTCCCAGCAAAACGATCGACAACTTCCTCGAGCGTCGGGATTTCCGGAATGCGTTGCTGCAACTGCGCAAGGCTCACTTTTGAAATAACGAGATCGATACCGAAAACGCGGTGCGCGTTTAGATCGTGAAACACGACTGGCTGCAAATCCTGCGTCCAGCGCACATCGAACTCGAGTCCCCAGCATCCGGCCTCGGCCGCCGAGGCAAAAGCGGCGAGCGTATTTTCGCGAACCCGACGGTTATCGTGTTCACCGCGATGAGAAATTATTTTGCAGTCGACGAGCGCTGCGCGCAGTGGTCGGCGGCGCGGGATGAACATGATGCCAAGGTCCACCAGCATAAGCAGGGCCCGTTGCAGATAAAATATGCCCTTGGCCATCAGCAGGTCCAGTCCAGTCCCGGGCATGGCAGAGGACGGAATCGCGTTGCCGGCGACAATATGCATTCGTTAGATCTGTGGCAACAGGGCATGAACAGTTTGATCAACGTCAGCTTGGCAGGTATGGTCTTGTTGGCTGGCATCCGCGAACTCTAATGGAATCGCGTATCGATTGAAATGTCTGGTTTGCTTAAACCCCGCACCGCCTGTAGCACAAGCCGGGTATAGAAAAGCGGCAGCCGATGTGCTGGACTGTCGCGCCAAGGATCATAAAAGGTTCGCCGTCCCTGGCGAGGGGGATTCTGCGCTCAGTCCAGCTCTGCTTTTTCGCGGACTGCCTGCAAGCGCTTGTTCAGGAAACGTAATTCCGTTATCAGGTAATGCCGGCGCTCGGATTCCATCTGCGCGGCGTCAGGCGCTTCGACCTGCGCGCTGATACTGTTGATCGAGCGCACCAATTTGATCTCATCGATCGCGAGGCCCATGTTCTTCAAAACGCAAACGGTGGTAAGCGGGTCGATGTAAATACTGGTCTGACTCATGATGTACCTCGTTGAACTGAGTACATTTATAAAGTTCAACGCGGCCAAAATCTGTGATCCAATTCCGTTACAGCCTGATCGCGCGCTCCAGTCGGTCGCCCTGACGACAACCTGTGACCTGGGTCGGGGTTTACACGTGCGCCAGATCACATTGGATCAGTTAGCGCAGACGATCCCGCCGGGTCAGTGCCGAGATGCTGCAGCGCCATCGCCAGTGCTTGAGTACAATCCATTTCGAACTTGTGTGTCAGCAATTCATCGGCACGGGTCTTGCCGCGGTTGATGGCGGCTATCGGAACGCCCCGTTCGGCGGCTTCACGGATGAAGCGAAACCCGGAAAAAACCATCAAAGACGAGCCCACGACCAGCACCGCATCGCAGCTCGCAAGCAAATCGCGACAATGCTGCACGCGTTCAGGCGGCACGCCTTCACCAAAAAATACCACCGCCGGCTTCACCACCCCGCCACAGGATTCGCAGCCGGGGATATCCAGCCCTGATTCATCAAAGGAGCGCAAGCGGGCATCACCATCGGGCGCCAGTGCTCCCGCTGCAGCAACGAGCTGGGGATTGCGACCCAGCAAGGCTTGCTGCATCGTGGCGCGGGCCATCGAGTGTCCACAGGCCAGGCAGCTTACCGTCGCCAGCGAACCGTGCAACTCGGTAACCTGCTGGCTACCGGCGCGTTGATGCAAACCGTCGACATTCTGGGTGACCGTGCCGACCAGCCAACCCAGCCGTTCCAATCCTGCGATGGCTTTGTGGGCGGCGTTGGGGCTAGCCTGGCTGAAGCGCTGCCAACCAAAGTAGGAACGTGACCAGTACCGCTGGCGCGCCGCGTGACTCGCCACGAAATCACGATAATCCATCGGTTTCTGGTGTTTCCAGGCACCACTGCTGTCGCGATAATCGGGAATTCCGGACGCGGTACTGATACCGGCACCGGTCAGCACAAACAGTCGTCGATGGCTGGCAATAAATTGATTTAACTGATCTTTCACGCGAATAGTTTAACAGCCCCGGGCCTGCAAAGCGCCGGCTAGCAGCAATTGCCAGGCGATGTTGCCATGCTCGACTAGCGACTGCAATCGCAGAAAACAGGTCCTCAGGATCTGTTTGCCAGACAGGGCTTACGACCCTGAAGCAACCCTCGCGCTCACGTCAATTAGCAAGAGCCGCAAAAGGTAATCGGCATTGCTGGTGACTGCTTGTGGCGGGATCGACCAGTGGCAAGAAGCAATAATGGGCATGTCGGCAGGATTCAGTCTAAATTCGATTGTCCCAGGGCATGACGGCGTCGCCAACCCCGGTTCAGCTACCAGTGGAATGGTGAAAATAGGATCCCTGAACTCGACCGCGCTCGCCGCATGTTCGTGAATCTCTGCGTTTTAACCTGTTATCCCGTTACTCGGGAACACCTGCTTTAGCCAAAGCCTCGATATAGTGATCGATATCGCTTTCACGCAGGTATAGCGCCTCACGGCGTTCTTTCGTCAGCGAGATATCAGGGCTGATCGCCAGCGCTTCTTCTACCGACCAGACCGCCTCATCGAGGCGACCCAGTTCGGCATTCACGGCAGCCATATGCAGGTGAATACGATCAAAGGCTGGATTTCTATCCAGTGCCTGTTCAAGAATACCCAGTGCCGCCTCATACCTTCCCAGCAAAAATAATATTCTGCCCTCGATGGCAAGGTAAACGCCGGTACCCTGGGGGTTGATCTGCTTGGCGCGGGCCAGGGAGTCCAGGGCGGGCTCAAGTTTCCCCGAGTAGCTCTGGATAAAAGCCAGGGTGGCCTGGCCGTCGGCATAATTCGGATGCACTTCGATGGTTCGCCTGGCCGCCTCGAGCGCAGCCTGGTGTTGCCGCTGAGATAAATACAGGATACTGCGGGTCAGGTATATCTGGGGAATACTGTCATCCAGCGCCAACGCCCTGTCGGCAAACTCGAGTCCCAATCTGATCGATTCCGCGCGATTCCCGGTCCAGAAAAAATTAACCTCGGTCGCATAGGACAGGGCAATATTGGCGTAGGCTCTGGCATAGTTCGGATCGAGCGCGGTAGCCTGCCTGAACAGGTCACGCGCGTCCACCATCGCTACTCTATTGAATAGGTTATATCGTTCGACGCCACGCAATAACAGATCATATGCGCCCGCAACGGTCGTTTCGACCTGGTCAAACCTTTTCTCGTCAGCAACGGTAAGATTAACCTGCAATGCCGCAACGATTTTACGATTTACGTTATCCTGAAGGTTGAACACATCGGCCATGGTGCCATCGAAACGTTCAGCCCACATATGGCCCCCATTTTCGCCGTCGATCAGCTGCGCGTTGATGCGGATCTGCTGACCGACGCGCCGCACGCTACCCTCCAGCAAATACCTTACGCCAAGCTCGGCAGCGACGGTGCGCAAATCCACCGACCTGCCTTTATAGGCAAATGCCGAGTTGCGCGCGACCACGAACAAACCCGAGATACGCGACAAATCAGTGGTCAGGTCCTCGGTAATTCCGTCGGCAAAATATTCCTGCTCGGGGTCACCGCTCATATTCTCAAACGGTAGCACCGCGATGGATGGCCTTACCTGCAGGCTCTGTGCAACAGCTTCAGGTACATCAGCCTGCTGCGGAGACCGGGACAGGAACCCATAGGCGGCGACACCGAAAAGCACAACTACCACCGCCACGATGACAGCCATATTGTCGCGCCCACTGCGAGGTCGGCCGCCATCCCGATACCCTTCCGGCGGCGGTATCGCTGCACCGGGTTGCAGTGCAACCCGATAAACACCAATGGCTTCGTCAAAGCCTTTCAGCTCCTGCTCACCCAGATTCTGCAGTTCGAATGGCAGGCGTCTCGGCAGCGCTTCTCGAATCGCCGGGGTAATGCATAACCCACCCGCACCCGCCTTTTGTTCCAGGCGCTGCGCCAACACCACGCCCGCGCCGGTAATAGTGTCATCGGCGATGATAACCTCACCCAATGCTATCCCTACACGCAACTGCGGACGGATGTCGGCATCCTGACCCGCGTTGTATTCACGTTGGCTCAATTGAAATGCAAGGGCGGCGCAGACCGCATCCGAAGCGCGTTCAAACTCGGCTAGCAGCGCGTCACCACGCAGTTCGCGAACCTGACCATGGTATGTCGCAATAATATCGCCGAAACGCCGAAAAGAATCCTGGATGCGCTGGTGAGCTTTTTGCTCATCCTGCTGAACCAGCCTGGTCGAGCCGACAACATCCGCGTGCAGGATTACAGCGAGTTTGCCCGAAAGACGATCCTTTGCCATTGCTAGCCCGAATAGGTACAAGGTCGAGAATACTATCACAACCAAAACTCGCAATGGAGCTGATGCGATCGCAGCTTATCGTCTGTTCATGTGGGCCGATCGAGGTTGAGGAAAAGTGCGCGTCCCCCCGAGAGCCCCCCCTGATAGCTCCCTGAGAGTTCCCGGGCCTGCAAAGCGCCGGCTTAAGCGGCACGCGCCGCGGTGATTGACAGGCACAGCTCGAGATCAGGCTTTTATCACGCCGCCACTTTCACTATCATCCACTGATGAGCATCACCACGACCTGCATCGGCGCCTACCCTAAACCCGACTATGTCGAGATCGGCAACTTCGCCGAAACCGGCGCCCCCGATGATGGCGCAACGCGCGCTTTCAGCTATACCCAGGACAGTGCCGCCGAGGTGCCCGAGGAACTGCTGCTGCGGGCAACGGCCGCAGCCATACGCGATCAACTCGATTGCGGCATCGATATTCCAACGGATGGCGAGCAACGTCGCGAAAATTACATTCACTATCACTGTCGCCACCTGGACGGCATCGATTTCGTCAACCTGACCAACCGCGTGCATCGCAATGGTGCTGCAGTGGCCGACCTGCCAACCATCCATGCCGCCATCAAGCCGCGGGGCGATCATTTCCTCGACCGCGACTTCCGCAGTGCGCAGGATTTCAGCGCCAGGCCTGTCAAGATCACGGTGCCCGGGCCTTTATCGATCATGGATACCACCGCAAACCGGCATTACAGCAGTGATCAGGAGCTCGCCTTCGATCTCGCCGATGCGCTCAATTTCGAAATTCGCGCGCTGGCCGCAGCCGGTTGTAAATACATACAGCTTGACGAGCCGTTGTTCGTGCGCAAGGTGGAAGATGCACTAGCCTATGGCGTCGAATGCCTGGACCGCTGCTTCGACGGCGTACCGGCAGATGTCACCCGCGTGATGCATATGTGCTGTGGTTATCCCGGTCATCTCGACGATGCGGACTACCTGAAAGCGGACCCCGACGGTTATCAACGCCTGGCGCGAGCAATCGATCGCAGCAGCGTAGACCAGGTATCGATCGAGGACGCGCACTGCCTGAATGATCTGGCGCTGCTCGAAGCATTTTCCAACACCGCGATTATTCTGGGCGTCGTCACCATAGCCAGTAGCCACATCGAAAGCATCGACGCTATCGAACAACGTCTACGCCAGGCGTTACAACATGTCGACAACGAGCGCCTGCTCGCCGCCCCCGACTGCGGACTGATGATGTTGGGGCGATCGCTCGCCATGGCGAAGCTGAAGAATATGTGCGCGGCCGCGGCGCGAATTTGAATCGCTCCGGCAACAGGCGTATAAATATAGCCATTCACAACAGTCCGAAAAAACGAGCAGGCGATTAGAAGTCCCTGCAAAGTAAACAAGATGTCAGTCGATCTCAGTAATAAAAAAATCATCATGATTCACGGCCTGGCAGCAAAACCGCCACCTGAGATTGCGCACGAACTGTGGCGCCGTACGCTGACCGAAAACATTCGTGTCAGTCACCGCCTGCTGGCACGCAGCCTCGAGGCGCACCCGGATATTTTCGAATCTGCCTACTGGGCAAACATGGTTCCCCACCACATCCCGGACGACGCCGCCTACAGCAAACTACTGGGCCAACAGGTCGACAAGGTGATCGCCGAGCGCCGCGAGATCAAGGATCGCTTCCACGTCGGCACCGGCGAAAAAGTGAGCGGCTTTTTCAAGGATCGGGGGCTAGACCTGGTCAAGTTACTGGCCGGCGCGCTCACCGTTAAAGATGACGTAATGACCCGCTTCCTGCGCGAAACCGAACTCTACGATAAGGATCAGTATATCGCCGACCAGATGCGCGCACCGCTGGAAAATGCGTTGCGTCGCGCCTGGGACGAGGGCCGTGAACCCATTGTGCTGGGGCACAGCATGGGTACTTTCATCGGCTACGATGTGTTGTGGCGATTTTCCCACCGGCGCACGGTCGGCTTCGGCAACTACAATAAACGCCGCGTCAAAATGTTCATCACCATGGGCTCACCACTGGGCGATGAGTCGGTGCGCAACCTGTTGTTTGCGCGCCACCACGAAGGCCACAGCCTGCGCCAACGTCAGTATCCGACCAATATTGATTTCTGGCATAACTACGCCTGCCTTGGCGACGTGGTAGCGCATCATAAGAATTTTCACGATATATTCTATGCGCCGATGCGTGAGCTGAAGCTATTTCCGGCCAACAAAAAGTTTCGCAGCATCGATTATGTTGGCTTGCACAATCCATTCGAAGTGGTGACCCACGCCGGCAATCGCAAGCGCGAAAAGCGCAATCCGCATAAATCCTTTGGTTATCTGGCACAACCGAGACTGGGCAGCTGGATTGCCGACTATCTGCTCGATCGCCTGCGCTAGCCCTTGATTCTCACCAGCTTTCGCAGCGCGGCGACTGCCGAGCCATGGCGCAACAGGGATACAGCAATCTGCACCGATGGTGCCCTGCGCCGCAATTTCGCGACCTCACGGGTGAGCCCGGTGAGGGCGGCGTGAGAGATGCATTTTCCATGCCCCGGGTTCCGGCTCCTGCTGGTAATATTAGCCTGGTAAATTAAGCGCCTGTCAGATCAGGAATTCAGGCCAATCCTCAAGGTAATCGAAGCGCAGTTTGCATCACTGTTTACTGGCTCATGCAGGCCTGGCGTATCCGCTCCGCGGGGATAAACAGTTGCTGCTGCAGGTAATCTATCAGTGCCACGGGATAATTCTGCTGATGCAATGCACGACCCATGCACTCAAGCCACAGATCGCGTTCGACTTCGGTCACCTGTAAGTGACTGTGCGCAGCGGGGATGCGGATCGGTCCATACTTGTCGATAAAGGGCTTGGGGCCACCCATCCAGCCACAAAGAAACAGTGCCAACTTATCACGGGACTCATCTTTATCAGCGGGATGCCAGCCATAAATAACCTGGTAGCGGGGTTCGCTGCCCATGATATCGAAAAAGCAATCCACCAACTGGCGAATTCCAGGCTGGCCACCGGCGGCCCTGTATGTGCTGTCGCCCTGGCCGTATGCATTCTGCTGCGTCATCATCTACCTCAAGCCACTGTCCGGCAAGAATGGAAAGCTGCCCGCCAGAATTGAAAAATACCGGGCACGACAGGCGCACCAAAAATGCCAGTATATTACCTCGTTGGCAGAATATTGCATATTCGCGGCTGCAGCAAAGATCAACGGGTATAAGCACCGGTCGTATCGCAAAATCCGGCCTCATGCTAAGGTAGATTCCTGTCAAACAGATCAGTTAAGCGAATAATTCGATCGGCCATGACATTACTGCGGATCACCTTGTCGAGCTTAGTCGTTGCATTTCTAGCGCTATCACTCTACCTGTCGATCGCCTTGCCCTTGCTAGAGGACAGGCAAAGCGAGGTGAAATCGCGCCCCGGTGAAACCAGCGGCAAACTCGCTACGGCGAGCGCCGCAAAACCGGCGGTAACTGCTCCTGCGACAAGTACGACCAGTGCCATTGCGGCAGCAAGCCAGCCCCCGGTTGCTGCCGGTTCCCGGTTCATCGAAGTCTTCGGCAGCGTCACCGATTCCATCGGTCAGCCTGTCGAAGGTGTGCTGATAACCGAGGAGCGTTACTTTTTCACTGCCAGCAGCGACTCCTCGGGTCAATACCGTGTTCGGCTCGATCTGCCACGCAACCGCTTGCCAACCCTCAATTTTCTGCGCGCCGGATTCGCGGGTAAACGCATAAAACTGACGCGAGCACAGTTGCTGGAAAATCCGCTTATCGAGCTCGATGTGACGCTTGCCGATAGTACCGATACCTTGCAGCTTAGTGGCTGGGTGGCCAATGACATCGGCGTCGCACTCGAGGGGGTACGCATCGATATCAGCACACTGAAGTCCGCCGCGGAAGATAACTTTTATTTAACCGTATTCAGCGATGAACGTGGCAATTTCGTCCTTGAAGGCGTTCCCGCCATGGCCCACTACCGCCTGAGCGCTGCACTGGCTCCCGAGTACCCGGTTTACAGCGACGATGACTATTACCTCGGGTCGGGTCCACAACAACTCCAGATCGAGCTGAAATCGCTAAAGTTCGTCAACGTCGCCGGGATGATACAAAATCCCGAATCGGCACCGATCGCGGACTTCGAAATTTATATCAATAACCTGAGTACCGGTGTCCACAGCCGAAAAATCGTCAGCGACTCATCCGGTTTCTTTACCCTGGAGCGATTCCCGTTGGGAGAAGTCAGCCTGTCGACTCGCGGCCCCGAATTTTTCAAAATATCAGGGCTGGACCTGACCGAACTCGACTATGCCAACCTGGTGCTGATAGTCGACCGGGGCGATAGCTACCTGAGTGGCTGGGTGAGCGATGAAAACGGCATCACGGTGGAAAAGGCGATGGTCACCCTGGACGCAACGATTACCCGGGATGGTGTCGAATTTTCCTCCTATCGCTCGCTAAGCACCGACAGCGAAGGCAGATTCAGCTTTACCAACATCGCTCATGGCGATCACCGGCTCTCGGTATACGCCAACGGCTTCAATAAACTGCAAAGCACGCACTCGCTGCCCGGGCAGTCCGAGCAACTGCAAATCACCCTCACCCGGCCCTAGCAATCCCGCCCGGCTGCACAATGCAATACTGCAAGCCCATGTGCCCGAGCAGCGCCATATGACCCTGAAAGGATTCGGCAATCCGGTTACAATATCACGGATTAATCCGCAGACCTCTCATGACGAAACTTGCTGACAACTGGTCGCTGTACATCATCGAAGCGAACGACGCCTCGCTATACACGGGTATTACCACCGATGTCGAGCGCCGTTTCGGCGAACATCTGCAGGGGCCGCGAGGTGCCCGTTATTTTAACGGGCGCAAGCCGCTGAAGATCCTTTATCGTGAAGATGGTCACGATCGTGTCAGCGCCAGTCGCCGCGAGGCAGAAATCAAGAAACTGTCGCGCCGCGCCAAGCAGCAACTGATCGCCCAGGCGCAACAGCCGCCCGTAGAACTGTGCGCGGAATGACCACCTCCCTGCTTGCAGACACAGGCTGCGAATGCCTGTCGCTGGTCGACGCCGAGTTATGGTTCTGGCCACAGGTTGATCTTGGCCTGGATCACGATCACCTGCTCGTCAGGTTGATTCGCGAAAGCGCCTGGCGCCAGGAAGTAATCACTGTCTATGGTAAAGCTTATCGACAACCGCGGCTGAGCGCCTGGTATGGCGATCTGGGTTACAGCTACTCGGGCATCCAGCTTCAACCAGAGCCATGGACACGCAACTTGCTCGACATTCGGCAAACTGTGCAACGGCTGGTTGGGCAGGATTTCAACAGCGTACTACTGAATTACTATCGCGACCAGAATGACAAGATGGGCATGCACAGCGACGACGAACGTGAACTCGGTCGACAGCCGGTAATCGCCTCGCTCAGTCTCGGCGAAACCCGTACCCTGCAGCTCAGGCATAAAACGCGCAAGGACCTGAAAACGGTCAAGCTGCCGCTGCCCGCTGGCAGCCTGCTGGTGATGCGGGGTCATACACAGCAGCACTGGCGCCATGGGATCAACGCCGAAAGGTCTCGCTGCGGCCCACGCATCAATCTGACTTTCAGAAGCGTAGCACCGCTATCAACACGTGGCTCAGGCAAATGAATTGGCCGTTGTTGCTAAGTTGGCTGCTCGGCGCACTCGCCGGCAGCATGCTGTTCTTTGCCACCACCGTTGCACCCACGGTGTTTCGCGCCCTCCCCGCCGAGGCAGCCGGCACATTTCTGCGTCGACTATTTCCGCGCTATTACCTGTGGGGCCTGGGGCTATCCGTTTTGTGCACGATCGCGGCATATTTCGGCACCAATATGACTGCCGCCATAATCTGTGCCCTGGTGGCCTCGATGTTCGTCTATGCCCGCCTGGTGTTGCTACCGTTGATCAATCGCGCCCGCGATCACAAGCTCGACGGCGATCCGGCAGCAGCACTGGCGTTTCGCCGTCTGCACCTGCAAAGCGTACTGCTTAACGTCCTGCAACTCGCACTACTAGTTGGCCTCGGCCTTGTTCCCGACCGATCGGGAGGAGCCTGTTATGACTGAAACCGAAACCTGCGAACTCGCGCGCGCCTATATAGCACTATCGAACGCACACCGCGCCGAACTGATCAGTCCGATGTTTGCCGCCGACGCGGTCTACCACTCCAGCGTCGTCGGTGAATTCCACGGTGTGGATGCCATCGCCGACATGATGCGCAGCTTTTTTGCGCGCTATGCCGACGCCTTCTGGTTGTGCGAACACTTTCGCTGCCAGGCCAACCGCGTCATCTTTGACTTCAGCCTGCAGGCTAGCGATAACCAAAGCGGCGCACAGTTGCAGCGCAGCGGTATCGAGCGTATCGAATTCGACGATCAGGGTCTGATAAAAAGGCTGGAAGTAAAATCCGACTAAGCCACAGGATCCAGACCCTGCAAGTGATCGAGGGAAACACGATAGCAGGAGTGGAAATCAACTAGCGCGTGACATTACTCGCCGCGCTCGACATAACCGCTGCCAATTGCCGACCACGGCAGATCCAGTCCGAGTGCCGGCACCTGCTGCGCGACCCAGGCGGTAAAGGTATTACTGTTCGGTCCGGGGAACGCCTCGTACTGATCTATCCACGGGTAGCTCCTCGCGGCCGCATCAACCGCGCCGATCAGTGCTTCTGCCGCCGGGCCCTGATGCGCCTGCAACAACTCAGGCCTGGCGCCGTACCAATAGCGGTCGGGAACATCGGGGCGAATCGCGAGCACGCTCTGACCGTAGGAGCCGCGCCATCCGACCACGTCGTAAATGGTATAGAAGTCTTCATCCTTGCGCTTGGCGGCAATCCAGGTATGAATCGCGAACCAGCCGCGCCATCCCCAGGTATCAGCACCGTAGACGTGTAACACCGCCTCACGGGTGAGCGCCGGATCGGGGGCAATCCCGGCTGATTCGCGGCTCGCACTATACCAGTCACCGCGCTGTGTGCAGCCCGTCAGCAGCGCGGCAATGACAACACACATGGAAAGTAACCTGAAGGACAGCATCTCGACCTGATAAAAGACAATCGGCTAGCTATTTTACCGGATTTTGGCGCCGCTGACAGTGTCGGAGAACACGGCAGGAAGACGACTATTAGCGACTACCGGGATAGCAGCTTGTGCACCATCGACGAAGCAGCGCTGATGGTACGCGGTGACAGTCGTGGCTGCGCCTGCTGGCTTGACATGCCACTGAACAGCAGGCCAACCGGCTTTGCGCCAATGGTTTTGGCCGCCGTGCGCAACTGTTTGCCCGAGGCATACAACCATCGCCCTATCAATCCCGGCGCCGCGCTCGACGATATCAACAGCGCTTTTTTAGCGACGCCCCCGGCCTTGCGAAACTTCGGCGCTGGCTGGCCCCAGGGCCAGTATCCATAGACTGCGAGGCGCTCCATGAAACGCTTGAACAAGGCGCTTACCGAGCCAAAGTTGGTCGGCGCCGCGAGAATATAGGCATCGGCCGCCTCGATCCGCTCAACCAGCGCCGCCATGCCGTCGTCGAGGACACATTTCCCCGGCGCGCTGCCGGGAAGTTGCATGCATTCACGACAGTTCAGACAAAACTCGAGCGGGTAGTCACGCAGGTTGATGACTTCGGTCTCGGCACCGCCGCTGTCTAACTGCTCGATAACAAGCGCTATCAACTGGTCAGTTACCCCGCCTTCGCGGTAGGAGCCATTGACCACGAGCACTCGCTTATTGGCTTGGCCTGTCGATATCATGCCAAAATGCTACGCCCGTCCTGCAGCCGCAAGCTTGATCCATATCAAATTGATCGTGAGTTACACCTGCCGGTCGCATAGAATCAGCTTTTCAGCAATGGGATTAGCGCACCAACACAAACTCGAGGAGCACAGACTTGGAAATTAAAAACAATACTTTTGTCATTACCGGAGCCGCCCAGGGGCTCGGCGAGGCAATCGCGATCTCGCTTGCCAAACGGGGTGCGAAACTGGCCCTGCTCGACGTCAATGCGGAACAGCTCGACCAGGTGCTGGCACGCTGCACGGAGGTTGGCGCCGCCGAGTGCTTCGCTTTCACCTGCGACGTCGCCTCCGAAATCAGCGTCGTGCGCAGTTTCGCCGCGATCGAGGAACGCCTCGGTGCGATTGCCGGCCTGGTGAACAATGCCGGTATTTTACGCGATGGCCTGCTGGTGAAGGTAAAAGAGGGTGAAATCGTCGATCGCCTGTCTCTGGAGCAATGGCAGCAGGTCATCGACATCAACCTGACCGGTGTTTTTCTATGCGGTCGCGAAGCAGCAAGCAGCATGATCCGCAACCAGCAGCAGGGCGTCATCATCAATATCTCGAGCATCAGTCGCGCCGGCAATATCGGTCAGTCGAACTACGCCGCCGCCAAGTCCGGTGTGGCGGCGCTAACCACCACCTGGGCGCGTGAACTGGCGCGCTACCAGGTTCGCTGCGCGGCGATCGCCCCGGGCGTCTTCGAAACCGAAATGGTGGCGTCGATGAAACCGGAGGCACATGAACGCATCACCAGTGCCGTGCCGTTGCAACGCACCGGGGCCGTAGAGGAACTGGCGCATGCGATTCGTTTCATTATCGAGAACGACTACTACAGCGGGCGTATTCTCGAACTGGATGGAGGTCTGCGCCTGTAAACAGTGCGGCGACAGGGGAAGGCGATGACATTGCTGATGCTGGCGCATGGCACTGGCCCATCGCGGCGCGAGGTCGCACCGGGCGACCCCAATGAGTGATCGATTCATAAAGTGTTCAGTCAATTTCTGTTAATCTGTCGCCGTTACGCTATCGATCACTCTGACCTTGTATCCCGCGGAAATACCTTGCAACCTTACAATCCATGAGCACCCCTAGATACCCGCTGCTTCTGCTGCTGTTACTGGGCACCTTTATTTCAACTCAATCCTGGGCACAACCCGTTGTCAAGGTAGATATCAAAGGCATCGATACGGAGCTCGAAACCAATGTGCGCCTGTTTCTGAGCATCGAGCAGCAAAGAGCACATCCGCTGATGAGCGATAGTCGCATACGTCGATTGCATCAAAAAGCCAACGCCGAAATTGCCGCGGCGCTGCAACCCTACGGATTTTATCAACCCGAGATTACCTCTACCCTGACCGAGCAGGAAGCGCACAGCTGGCTGGCCAGTTACGTCATAGATACAGGGCCGGGTATACCCATTACCGAGTTCAACCTGAACGTCGGCGGCGAAGCAGGCGAAGATCCCGCATTCAAAGAGCTGATTGGGAAGATTGCGATGAAACCGGGTGATATTTTTGTGCACCCGGTGTACGAAAGCGTCAAGTCAAAATTAAGCGGTCTCGCAAGTGAGCGGGGCTACGTGCAAGCAGGCTTTACCACCACACGGGTGGAAATCGATCTCAAGGCTTACGGGGCCCGCGTGTATCTCGATTTCGATAGCGGGCCGCGTTACAGTTTCGGCGAGGTGTCCCTGGATCAGGATGTTCTCGAGCCCGAATTACTCCAGCGTTATATTCCCTTCCAAAGGGGTGATCCTTTCAGTCTCGGGCAGGTTATCCGCTTGCAACAGGCCCTCAACGACAGCAACTACTTCGAGGTCGCCGAAGTATTCCCGGCACAACCATTGGCGGACAGCCAGGAAATTCCCATCAATGTGTCTTTGACGCCGCGTAAAAATCATCGATACAACTTTGGACTGGGTTATGGCACCGACACCGGCGCACGCGCCAAATTTGGCTGGAAAATGCCGCGAGTCAACCGCCGGGGGCATCGCATCGACAGCGAAATCGAGGTTTCGGAAATCGGCTATAACCTCGGCGCCAATTACCGTGTTCCGGTGTTAAACCCGCGTACCGACCAGCTGGTTTACAGCATCAGCAAAGAAAGGGAGAAGACCGATAGCAACGACAGCACCCTGAGCAGCGTCGGCATCAGCCTCAACCACAACCGTGGCAAATGGCGTGAAGTCCTGACGCTGTCTTACGAGAGGGAAGCTTTCGAAGTGGCGGATGACTCCGGTGACTCCGACCTGCTGATTCCAGGCGTCAGCTGGACCCGGACCTGGGGCCAGGAATTCATCAATGTGCTCGACGGCCTGCGTTTCGACATCGGCGTGCGCGGCGCCAGTGCAAGCCTTGCTTCGGATACGGATTTTCTGCAGCTGCGCGGCAGCATCAAGTTCATCACCTCCCTCGGTTCGCGTAACCGGCTGCTAGTACGGGGCAGCTTCGGTACGACCGAAACGCCCGACTTCGACCTGCTACCGTCGTCGCTGCGTTTCTTTGCCGGTGGCTCACAAAGCGTTCGCGGTTACGGTTACGAAGACCTGGGACCAACCAATGACAATGGTGACGTTGTCGGTGGCAAACACTTGCTTACCGGCAGCATCGAGTTCGAGCACTTTTTCAACGACAGCTGGGGCGCGGCTGTATTCCTCGACGCCGGTAACGCAATCGACAACCTTAACGACGATCTCGAACAGGGCGCCGGTTTCGGTTTTCGCTGGAAATCGCCGGTAGGCCCGGTGCGCATCGATCTCGCCAACGCGATCAGCACTGATCAGAGCTGGCGCTTGCATGTCAGCATCGGACCCGACCTGTGAAGCGTGCCCTGCTGACCGGAGTATTGCTGGTGGTGCTGACCCTGGCGCTTGCCCTCAGCTGGTTATTGACCAGTGAAAGCGGCTTGCGCTGGATCTTCCAACAGGCCGAGACTGCGCTCGCAGGCACACTGCAGGTCCGGCAGGTTTCAGGCAGTCTGGACGATCGCATTACCCTGCAGGGTATCGAATTTAAAAACCCCGATATCGGGCTGAATGTCGAACAGGTCGTTCTGTACTGGGATTTCTGGGCCCTGCTGTCGATGCGCGTCGACGTCACCAGCCTTCACATTCAACAGCTCGATATCCGCCTGGCGCAAACGAATGATCCCGCAGACAAGCCCCCCACTGCCGCCGGGCTGCCAGCGCCTGGTCTGCCTTTGGATGTGCAGATACGCGATCTGGCGATCGACCAGATCACGCTGACCCGGGCAGGCAAGCCAGTCAAGCTACAGCAACTGCAGCTGCGGGCCGCGGCCCGCGGCAACCAGATCAGCGTCGAAGGCCTTGATGTCCGCGTGGTCGATATTGCCGTCGACAGGGACTTCTATGACTTTGAAATCAGTCTGGCGGGTGATATCGATATGGCGCAGAACTTTGCGCACGACTTGCGCATCGACTGGCAAACCAGCTTACCCTCGGGCGCGGCCATCGACAACAGCCTGCACATCAGCGGTGATCTCGAGAGCACCCGGTTGTTGCAGGAAACACGCGGCGTGCTGGCGGCAAACCTGTCACTACAATTGAACGACTTGCTCGACAGCCTGAATTGGCAGGCGAGCCTGGACCTGGCCAGTTTCGACACCAGCCTGCTGGACTCCAGTTTGCCGGTTTTGCGTGGTGCCCTGACGCTCACGGCAAAAGGCGATTTAACCACGGCGCAGGTCAGTGGACGACTCGATGCCGATTCCAGCGATCTCGGCAAGTTTGATGCAGAATTTGATTTGCACAGCCTCGATCAGGCCCGCCCCTGGGACGGCGTCAACATCGAATCGTTAAAACTCGGCATTTTCGCCGGCAAGCTGGCGACTCGCGGGCAACTCTACTGGTCACCGACCCTGAGCTGGACCAGCGAAGTGACCGCTAGCGATATAAACCCGGCCAGCCTGCTGCCCGACTGGCCGGGCCAGCTCAGTAGTCGTATGCAAATCGCAGGGCAGATAGATGACGGCCAACTGAGCGCCAGCGCCACCATCACCGAGTTGAGTGGTACGCTCAGGGACTACCCGATTTCACTTCAGGGTAAACTGCACTGGGGCGATGATACGCTCGCAATCAAAACAGCCAATCTGGTCTCCGGCAATACCCATATTACCGCCACGGGCAAAATCGGCAATGATCTCGACCTGGACTGGTCGCTCGACAGCCAGGACCTTGCCGAGCTTTACCCCGGCGCAGGGGGACGACTCAAGGCAAGCGGCCATCTCGGCGGCGCATTGCAGGCCCCGGAGGTGAAAGCCATTTTCAATGGCGCGGCGCTTCACTTCAGCGATTACGCGGTGGAAACCGTCGATGGCGATATAGCCGTGGACCTGTTGCACTGGCGGCAACTGGATGTGCGTCTCACCGCCAGCAACCTGGACATTCAAGGTCAACGCCTGCAGTCGGTCGACGTCACTGCCGACCAGAAGCAGATAAAGGCCAGCCTGATCACCACCGGCGTCAAGGCAAGGGTCGAACTTGCCGGTAAACTCGACGAACAGGGATGGCGCGGAAAACTGCTAAACGCCGACATCGACACTTCCGATTTTTCCACCTGGCGCCTGCAAACGCCGGTAGCGATTAGCCTCGAGCGCGAGTCGCTATCGAGCGAGCCTCTGTGCCTCGTATCCGCGAAAAATGGCAAAGTCTGCAGTTCACTCCGGCAAGCAGGTGAAAGCTGGGATATCGGCCTTGAGCTGGCGAGTTTGCCGTTGCGCATGATTGGAAAATGGATTCCACCGGAACTCGAGCTCGACGGTATTATTAACGCCACCGCGGCACTGCAATACAACCCTACGGGCCAGTTACTCGGCAAGTTGCAGGCGACGTTCCCGGCTGCCGGCGTCAGTTATCCATTACAGGAAGGCAAAGTAGAACGCTTCGACTACCGGCAGGGCGAGTTGGCTGTGTCGCTCGAGCGAGACCAGATCAGTACGACGACACGCCTGACGCTGGAAAATGGAGATCACCTCGAGGGATCGCTGCTGATGCCCGGAGCCGATATTCTACAATTCGACACGGCCGCACAGCCGATACAGGCAAAGATCAGTGTCGCAGCGCGCAACTGGGCGGTACTTGGCAAAATGCTCCCGCAAATTGACGACATCAGCGGTGAGCTGGGGATCGACATAAGCGTAAGCGGAAGCATCGCCACACCGCGCCTGCAAGGCAGTGCACGCATTAACGATGGCGCATTCCGGCTACCCGCGCAAAAGCTGAAGGTCGAACAGATTCATCTTTCCCTGCAAGGCGATGGTTCGGAAAGCCTGGAATTCAGCATCGATGCCGTGGCTGCTGCGGGTAAAATATCCCTCAAAGGAGAAACCCTGCTGGATCAAAACGCCGGTTGGCCCAGCGACATATCACTCAGCGGCAAGGGTTTCGATCTGGCAGTACTGCTCGCCCCGTGGCTTGCAGAACCGCTGGCAATCGAGGGTGAACTGGATGCCAGCGCCGAACTCAAATTCCGCGCTCCCGATCAACTGCTTGGCGAAGTGCGCTTTTCAGCGGCTCGCGGCAAACTGACCTATCCGTTAGTGGCCGACGAGGTCGATCGCTGGGATTACCAGGATGCCTTTGCCACCGTAACGCTTGGTGAACAGGGCATCAGCGCGAGTTCCGGATTTGTCATGGGTAACAACAGCGACATGAAGGCCGAGGTCAGCTTGCCCGCAGCAAAGCTGTTAACGCTGGACCCTGAACAGCAACCTCTAAAAGCAAATGTACGCGTCAATTTCAAGGAACTCGATTTGATCCAGTACCTGATTCCCGATATCGACAAGGTCACCGGGCAACTTGCGCTCGATGCCACGGTGGCTGGTAACCTGGCGCAACCGCAAGTGTTTGTCAACGCCGAGATTCAACAGGCAGCTTTCAGAGTTCCGCGCCTAGGCCTCAATATTGATCAGATCAGCCTGCTGGGCAGCAGCGATGAACAGAATCGTTTTGATTTCAAGTTATCGGCACATTCGGGCGAGGGACAATTATCAATCGCGGGCAGCAGTCAGCTCGATGCTGCCCGTGGCTGGCCAAGCAGCGTTACCATCAAGGGTGAGAACTTTGAAGTATCGCGCATTCCCGAGGCCGTGGTCACGGCATCGCCCGAGCTTAAAATCAGCATCGCAAAGCGAACTATCCTGATCGAAGGAGACCTGCTCATCCCGTACGCCAAGCTGCAGCCCAAGGATATCAGTACCGCAACAAAGGTCTCCAATGACACCGTCATCATCGGTAGCGAGCCGGCAAAAGAGGAGCCCTGGAAAATTACGACTCGAGTGAACCTGGTGCTGGGCGAACGGGTTACCTTTTACGGTTTCGGCTTCGAGGGTCGAATTGGAGGACGCCTGCTGGTTGAAGATTCTCCTGGTCAACTGAGCCGTGGTACCGGCGAAATTACCATCCGCGAGGGACGCTACCGGGCCTATGGGCAACGGCTCGATATTAACGACGGCCGGGTGCTGTTTACCGGTGGCGCCCTGGATAATCCGGGCCTCGACTTACGCGCAGTACGCCAGGTAAATGAGGTCACGGTAGGACTTAAAGTACTAGGTCGGCTGCAACAACCGGAGGTCGAGCTGTTTTCGATTCCAACATTGGGTGAAACCGATATGCTGTCGTATCTTTTATTCGGGCGACCGATGAATGAGGCATCGGGTACCGAGGGCGCCGCCATGGCACAGGCAGCCCTGGCACTAGGTCTCGCCGGTGGCGATAACATCGCCCGCCGACTGGGCGACCGTTTCGGGTTTGACGAGATGCGTGTCGAAAGCAATGATACCGGCGACCAGGCATCACTGGTGGTCGGGCGCTACCTGTCACCAGACTTGTACGTCAGCTATGGTGTCGGCCTGATTGAATCAATCAACTCGATCAACCTGCGCTACCAGTTATCTCAGCGCTGGCACCTGGAGGCTGAAAGTGGCGAATACCAGGGCGCCGACGTGTTATTCAGCATCGAGCGCTAGCCCTGCCAAAGCAACCCCGCGGCAGCGCTTACAAACCGAGCTGCGGTATCATAAAATTAAGCCATCGGCGCAAGGGATACGTTAATATGACAGCGGGAAAACGCAGGCCCATATTCGGCAAAACCTCGTTGACCTGGTTTCGGGTGTGTTTAAATTCGCCTGGGTGTGATTAACCTCGCCTGGAATAGGCCTGATCAAATGACAAAACCTCTGTTTCACGTTCAAGTATCAAGTGTAAAAGTTATACACGACATGCCAGGTAGCTGGCTGGATGCAGACTATCGCAGACTGCTGGCACAGCTGGAAGTTGATGGCGTCGACGATGTTTCCGGCAACGATCTGCTCGATATCACGCTGATGGCCCTGCAGGACATGGAACCCGATGATGCGGCTGACGCCGTGCTGGCCTGCAAGCTCCAGCACGACCTGACTAGCGGCGCACGGCGTAACGTCGTCGACGATTTGCTCGGGGAACAACGACCCTGGGAAGATGCCGCGGATATTCGCCTGCATTCGCGGATTTTTGCCGCGGCCGTGCTGTTGCAAAAAGCCTTCCCGAAAATCTTCGCCCGACCCGACATGATGCAGCTTATCCTCGAGGTTCAGGCAAGCACCCCCGAGGCAGGCAAAATACTCGCACAGCCGCCGCAGGCCGCATTCGTTACGCGCATGCTGGCGGACGCCATGGACGCGCATAGCATTCTCGAGCGTTTGTTCGATGAACAGCTGGCCGCACATCAATTTGCCGAGGCCGAGGGCATAATCTGGCTGGCCGAATTCGCCAATTATAGCGCCGCTGATAATACCGCCAGGCTGACCGTTTACTCGTCAGAACACTGGCTCGATGCGATGCAATCGATTTCTGAATTCGACTCCAGCGCTTATAATGACCGCTTGCGCAAGGAGATCGATGATGACTAATGGCGATAACTTTAGCTGGCAGGCTTCGATCGTCGAATCCTACGATGCGTTTGTCGCACAGCTCATCGAATCCGTACCCCAGTTGCTGGGTGCGGTTGCGGTACTGCTGGTAGGCTGGTTCGTAGCCCAACTGCTACGGGTATCGACGCGTAAGCTGGTGCGCGGGCTCGACAACCTGTGGTCAAGCAGGGTCGGCGAGGACAATGCCGGTCAACTGCGCGCAAAACGCACCCAGGCGATCATCGCCGGCAACGTTGTTTTCTGGATCGTGTTGATTTTTTTCATCGCCACCGCGGCCAACCTGGCCGGCTGGCACATGCTGTCCAACTGGATGGACAGCGTGGTCATCTACCTGCCCAACCTGGTCTCCGGCCTGCTGATTATCCTCGCGGGATTTCTGCTCAGCAATGTCGTCAGAAAAGGCGTCGTCAGCGGCGCCGATTCCGCCGGTATGACCCAGGGTACTGTGCTCGCCCGCATCGCCCAGACCGTGGTCATCTTCACCACCCTGTTAATCGGTATCGAGCAGATCGGCATCAATGTCGATTTTCTCACCAATGTGCTCATCGTCATCGTCGGCGTGTTGCTGGCGGGCGCCGCGCTCGCCTTCGGCCTCGGCGCCAACACGCTAATCGCCAATATCATCGGTGCGCAATACCTGCGCAAGCATTGCCGTATCGGCGAACAGATGCGCCTGGGTGATATCGAGGGCAGTATTGTCGAGGTTACCCAGACCTGCATCGTTCTGGATACCGAATATGGGCGCGCCGTGATCCCGGCGAAGTTATTCCAGGAGCAGGCCAGCAGTTTCAAGTCGCGCACCGAGGAGCACGATGAAATTCTGGATGAAATCGTGAAGCGCGAGGATTGATGGATGGATGAGCAAAGGGTCGATCTGGCGCTGGCTTTTCTGCAATCGCAACCCGGTGCAGCGGCGGCCATCCTCGAGCAACAGCCGATGGCGCAGGTCGCCGAGTTTCTGAGTGGCCTGCCGCATACTTATGGCGCGCTGGTACTGGCCAAAATGCTGCCGCAATACACGGCGAGACTTTGCCGGATTTTCAAACCCACCATAGCTGCTGGCCTGCTCTCCGAAATGGACATCAGCCTGGTTGCCACGATCATGCGGCATTGCCGCACTGACCTCTGCCGGCAACTGCTTGAATTGTTGCCGGATAAAACCCGACTGGCCTGTCGGCTATTATTGAATTACTCGGAAGATGCCGTAGGCGCCTGGATGAGTGCAAACGTATCCACCCTGCCCGACGAATGTAACGTCGAACAGGCACTGACACGGATCGCCGAAGATCGGCAGGCGATCGATAACGGCATGTCGCTGGTCGTCGATCGCCAGCGCCACCTCAAAGGCACGGTCACGCAGGTCGCGCTGCTGCGCGCCCCGACGACCACACCGATCACATCGATAATGCTGCGTTCCAGTGAGTCGATATCGGCGCGCACGGCACTCAAGTCGGCTATCGACAATCCTTTGTGGGCCGATCGCGACAGCATTCCGGTGACCAACCGCAACCAGAAACTGGTCGGGATATTGCGCCACCAGGATTTTCGCAAAGGACTGGCGCAAATTTCGAACCAGATTGGCCAGCCACAGAACTCCGATCCCATTGCTGGAATCTTCGAGGTGTACGGCAGCAGCCTGCTGATTTTATTCGCCACGTTCAGCGATATCGTCAGCAGCAAATCACGGCAGAGAAGATAAGATGGCCGAATCAATCCAGGCGGTTACTCCCCTCGATGCATTAACCCGGGCATTCCTGTTGAATTATCCACGCGACGCGGCGCGCAAGATCGAGACCATGGTGGCAGAAAAGTCGGCGCTGCTGTTGCGCGACCAGCCCACTTATGTGCTGTTACCGGTGTGGGCGAACCTGTCGCCCGGGGTCGCCGACGATCTGCTGCTGCAGCTTCCCGACGAAACCGTCGCCGCTTTGCTGACCGCACTCGCCGCGGGTCAATGTGCCAGCCTGTTGAGCCGTTTCGACCTGCAACGACGGGAGCGCTTTCTCGGCCTGCTGGACAAGACAATCGCCGCTGAATTGCGCGAATTGCTGGAGTATCCCGCGGACACCGCGGGCGCCTTGATGGAGACGAATATTGTCGCCTTTAACGCCAATATGACCGCGGCCGAGGCGCTCACCCAGTTAAGGAATCAGAAGCGGGCTGAGCTGCGCTACCTGTTCCTGTTGAATGACGACCTCTACCTGCAGGGTCAGGTGCCGATACAGCGCCTCGCCCTCGCCGAAGGAACGCAAACCCTCGAATCACTATCGACACCGCTGATTGCCGTGGCCAACGCACTGGATCCAAAAAGCGAAATCGTCGAAATCCTGGAAAAATTCAAGATCGACGTGCTGCCGGTCATCGATGGCAACGACCACTTCGTCGGCGTGATTCGTGGCAGAAACATCCTCAGCGTGTTGAAACAGGACATGGCGACCGATATGCAAACCATGGTCGGTGTCAGCAAGGACGAGCGCGCACTATCGAGTAGCTGGTTCGCGGTCAAGAAACGTCTGCCATGGTTGCAGATCAACCTGCTGACGGCTTTTCTCGCCGCCGCCGTGGTCGGCATGTTCGAATCGACGATTGCTCAGTACACGGCGCTCGCCATCCTGTTACCCATCGCCGCCGGGCAGTCGGGTAACACCGGCGCACAGGCGCTGGCGGTCACCATGCGCGGGCTAACACTGCGCGAGATTACCGTGCGCCATTGGCTGCAGGTGACAATGAAGGAAGCCGGCGCCGCGCTGGTCAATGGCGTCGCCGTGGCGATAACCTGCGGCGGCGGTGTTTACCTGTGGAGTCGCAGCACCGGGCTTTCGCTAATCATTGCGCTGGCGATGATCAGTTCCATGCTCATCGCCGCGGTTGCCGGGGCACTGGTACCGATCATGCTGAAACGCCTGGGTCAGGACCCGGCACTGTCGTCGTCGATCATCCTGACGACGGTCACCGATATCGCCGGCTTTATGTCGTTTCTCGGAATTGCTACCCTGCTCTCGGGAATGTTAGCCGCGGGGTGAGCCATGCAGAGCATCAAGTCCATTATCAGTTTGTTGTTGATCATCGCGGTGTTGATCTTTGCGCTTCAAAACGTTGCCGCGGTTGAAATACAGTTCCTGGTATGGAGTTTCTCGACTCCGCGAGCCCTGCTGATCCTCATCCTGCTGGGCATCGGCTTTATCATCGGCATGCTGTTTTACAGTATCGCGTTTCGCCGCAGGCGGCATTGATTCGGGGGTAGCGGTTCTTTACCTGTCGCGCACGGGATACCACTCGTCCCTGGGATCATCGATCAATTTGAGGCGAAACCTCAGATTCTCGGATTTCGGCACCTGGATCGATATGCCCACGTTATTGGTTTCATAGTTGTGCACTATCGTCGCCTGCCGGGACATGGGCATCGACTCTCCCGACTGCGTCATTACCTCAATCCGATCCACCGCGCCCGGCTCGATCGGCACGTTGATTTCGATCGACTGCAATTCCCCGGAAATCTCCGAGTTGACGACCTCTGCACCGAGTCGGTCACCCCGGTAGCCGACACTGGGCTCAAGCAGGCCGGTGTCGAGCGAACTACCCCCGCTCGACCCGGTGCCGGGGGGCAAGCGGTGATTGCTACGTGAATGCATACTGCTGGCACAACCCTGCGAAACAAGTGCCACGAGGACGAGAAACAGAAGGCTGCGAGCGGACATCATTGTAGTTGGACCCGGGATAATACCCATTGACCTGGCAGAATAGCAGAAACTGGCCGCGCCGATAAGCCGATTCGAAAACCTGTCTGCTGGTTAGCGCGACAGATACCGACAACTGAACAGGAGCACAATGACGCGTTTCAGGCGACCGCGGCTGGTTGCAGATCGATTCGCCACAGGCTGCGGATGACAAAGATTGCCATATAAAAAAACCCGAGCGGAAACAGGATGGTCTTGAGCAGATAGATCGCCACCAGGTTGATGAAGTTTTCAATCCCGCGGCTGATTTTCTGGTCGAGCTCGGCCAGGCTCAGACTGCGCCAGAAGTCGATTACCGAATCGCGAATATCGTCACTGTCGGTAGCGGCTGTGGTATCGAGGCGCATGATATTCGACTGGAATTGCCCCATCTCCTGGTCATTTTCACGTAGCTGCTGATCCAGAAACAGGATGTCGGCAGCACTGTTCAGCGCGACCGCAAGCCCAAGTGCGAAGCGCACGAATACGACCACCAGAAAACAGCGAAACACCAGGCTTTGCGCACCTGAACGGCCGAAGTAAATCAATAACAGAGACACCACGCCCAGCACCGCAACCAGGTAAAGAAACAGGACATGCGACGCCAGTAACAGCAGCAACTTTTGCGCGGCAAGCGATGCCAGCACCCACATCATCACCGACGAAAACCGCTCGATCATGTCGTTCAACGGATCGAGCACTTCGCCGATGGTCATCGATCCGGTGACAATGACTCCGGCCTCCACCTGGGTACTCTGCAGCACCGATACCAGGGCATTGATACCCCTCGCGCTGGCATAGGTCAGCGCCGCGTTACGGATCGATTCATTGGTATAGTCATCGACATAGTCATCGAGCACGCGGGTACTCGACAGTGTGACCAGGACGATGATCAGCACTGAAACCAGGGCCTTGACGTCAAGCCGCATAGACCTGGTCCGTGCGCGCCGCCATGATCAAATCGTTCTTGTGCAATCCCCTGATCTTGTGACTCCACCAGGTAATCGTCACCTTGCCCCATTCGGTGAGGATCGCCGGATGGTGATCCTCGGCTTCGGCGATGTCGCCAACCTGGTTGGAAAACGCCATCGCCTGGGCAAAGTTTTTAAAACCGAATTCACGCCTCAGTTGCATGACACCGTCCACGACCACCACTTGCCAGTCCGGAATCGCCGGCATCAAGCGACGCAATTCGTCCTCGCTGATGAGTGGCGCATCCGCACGGCAGGCTTCACAACCCTGTTCACTTAATTCCGTCATTTGTTGATCCTCGTGTTGCTATTTTGAGTACTGCGCTCGCGCAACTTCAATCGGGCAGGGGGATAAACTCGTTCTCCCCCGGCACCTCGTCGAAACGCTTGTTGCGCCAGTCCTGCTTCGCCTGTTCGATACGTTGCCGCGAGCTGGAAACATAGTTCCACCAGATATGGCGTTCGCCAAACCTGGCGCCACCTATAATTATGACATGGCTGTCCCTTGCTGCCTGCAGTCGCAGGGTTTCTCCCGCTGGCGCCACCGCCATGCGACCGGCAGTGACGATTGACTCACCGATACCCATTTCGCCCGATACCACGTAGGCGGCAATCTCATCGTGGCTGTTGGGTAACGCCAGCACCGTTGCCGCCGGAAATTTGCATTCGAGATAAAGCGTCGGCGCGTACTGGGTGACCGGCGACTCATGACCAAATGCTGCACCGATGATGACGCGAATCGCAACACCGTCCCGGTCAAAACCCGGCAATTCACTCGCCGGGTAATGCGTAAATTCCGGGGCACATTCTTCCTCAGCCAGCGGCAACGCCATCCAGACCTGCAGACCGTGCAGCCGCGACACGCGGTCGAGATCGTCGCCGGCTCGCTCTGAATGTACGATTCCACGACCCGCAGTCATCAGGTTAACCGCCCCGGCCTGAATCGCCTGCACGTAACCCAGGCTGTCGCGGTGAATGATTTCCCCCTCGAATAAATAAGTAACGGTAGACAGCCCGATGTGCGGATGAGGACGCACCTGCACGCCCTCGCCCGGTGGAAATTCCGTCGGGCCGAAGTGATCGAAAAAAATAAATGGCCCGACCATGTTGCACGCATCGGCAGGTAACAGCCGGCGCACGCTGAAACCGCCGAGTTCTTTGACTTCCGGGTCAATGAGCTGCAGCCTGGTGGCGTCGGCGTTCGATGACTGGTATTTTTCGTGACTGGACATGGTGCGCTACTTTTTTGCGGTCCGCCATGGTATCAGGTCTGGGGACGGCAGGAAAAGTCGTTCGGCAGCCCGGTAAACGCGGAATCTATTAGCTTTCGAAATATCTTTCGCTGGGTTATTGTGCTGGATCGCGCTGCCAGGTTGCGGCTGATCACTATATAGGACGATTTGAACACTAAGTTTGAATGGAATAGAAAATGAAAATTAACGGTGCCTGCCATTGTGGCGATATCACCTTCGCAGCCGAAGTCGACCCCCAACAGGTGTTGCTGTGTCATTGCACGGACTGTCAAACCCTGTCGGGATCGGCCTTCCGCAGTGTGGCGCCTGCCATTCCCGGCAGTTTCCGCTTGCTCTCCGGCAAACTCAGCGTCTACATCAAAATCGCCGAGGATGACACGCCGCGTGAGCAGACATTCTGCCCGCGCTGTGGCACTCCCATTTACGCCGGGCCGATAGACGGACAAAGCGGGAGCTGGGTATACGGGTCGGGGCGATTGCGCAGCGCGATCAGTTGCCGCCACGTCATCAATACTATTGCCGCTCTGCGCAACACTGGGCACAGGATTTATCCGCTTTACCAAAACGATAAGCGTCAACCGCGGCTAACCGCCGATGGCCGTCGATTCACTTTACTAGTCGGCTGCGATCTGCTCCTGCGCCACGTTTTTATCACGCGGCAGGCTGATGTGCAGGATGAGGCAGGCGAGCAGGGCCGATAGAATCGAGCCCAGCAATATCCCGAGCCGATCACCGGCAAAACTTTCACCCCCGCCGTGCTGGAAGGCCAGCCCGGCGATAAACAGGCTCATGGTAAAACCAATGCCGCAGGCGCAGGCCACTCCGATAATTTGCATCCAGCTGACCTTGTCGGGTAGCTGTACCATGCGCAGTCCAACCGCGAGACCGACAAACAGCAGGATACCGAGTGGCTTACCTAACAATAATCCCAGGATGACACCCAGCGTCACCGGATGGGCCAGGTCCGCAACCGACATACCCTGAAATGACAACCCGGCATTGGCGAAGGCAAAGATCGGCAGAATCACGAATGCGACCGGTCCGTGCAAATCGTGTTCCAGGGAACGCAGCGGCGAATGATCCTGCTGATCGCGCATCGGCACGCAAAAGGCAATCAGTACCCCCGCCAGAGTGGCATGCACCCCCGATTTGAGTACCGCAACCCACAGAACGACCCCCAGCAGGATATAGCTGGATGTGCGTGTTACCCCCAGGCGATTCATAATGATGCCGAGCGCGAGCGCAGCGGCGCCAATCATCAGCGCAGACGCAGACAAATCCCCGGAGTAAAACAGCGCAATGATAACGATCGCAGCCAGGTCGTCGAATATCGCCAGGGTCAACAAAAATAGTTTAAGCGTCGTGGGTACCCGCGCCCCGAACACACCGAGCAAGGCCAGGGCAAATGCGATATCGGTCGCTACCGGCATGGCCCAGCCATCCAGCGCAACCGGGTCATGCCAGTTGAACCAGGCATAAATCAATGCCGGCACCAGCATACCACCGATCGCGCCCATGCCCGGCAGCACGACCTGCTTGATAGAGCACAATTCACCCTCCATGACTTCGCGCTTGATTTCGAGGCCGACAAGAAAAAAGAATATCGCCATCAAGCCGTCATTGATCCACAGCAGCAGTGGCTTGGCGATGATCAACTGGCCAACCTGCACCGCCACCGGCGTATCCAGCAGGGCACCGTATAAGCCCTGTAGTGGTGAATTGGCGATCAGCATCGCCACCACGGCCGCGGCGAGCAGCAGTATACCTCCCGCCGACTCCAGCTGCATGAATTCACGCACCGCATCGGCGCCCGGCAAACTCGTTTTGTCTTTACTCATGCAATCCCTGTGATTTAATGGTTACTGGTTTCGCGAGGGGAATACCCCGCCTGCCACCCGTTTAGCGGCCGTGGGTACCCGAATAACCGCTGCGTGCGGGTGACTTCCAGCCTGACAGGCTACCCGCGGCGGGCTCGAAAACTTCCACCTTGAGCGGGTAACAGGCCGCACTGTCATCGGAGTTACTGCTGCCGCAATCGCCTCCGGGGCAGGCCGACAGTGCACCGAGCAAATCAATCTCGGCGAAAAACTCGATGTAATCACCCGGTCGCACCGGACTCGCTTTCATGAAGTACTGGTGCGTGTCGAGGGTAAATCCGGTACACATGAAGACGTTGAGCACGTCGTGCACATGCAATTCAGCTTCGCCGAGGCTAAGTCCGGTCTGCGCGGCCAGGGCTCGTGTCAGGTTGGAATGGCAACAATAGTGGTAATCGACCTGTTTCAGCAGGTAATTGGTGTACGGGTCACAGCGTGTGCCGATGACATCGTGAACACTGCCGCCATCCTCGTCCCAGCCATACCAGTCAAGGGTATCGTGGGTGATTGTCGCCAGCGGTCGCAAGCCGGGCAAGCTGCTCCACAAACGATCGCCAGTGCTGACGTGGGTTGCGTGCAACTGCCGCGTCTTGCCGCTGAAGAAACGTTCGCCGAGGTCATGCTGGTTCCACAGGTTGAGATCACCCACCTGCGGCCCCTCGACGCTGCTGATACGAAAAAATGAACCCGCCGGCACCTCGAAACAACGACCATCACGCGGCGGCACAGTGACTTCAGCGACCTTGTTCATCGTGCTGCGGGCCTGCTGGTACAAATCAAGGCTGGCAAGCGGCAGGCGATCGACTTCGTAACAAACCAGCGCGGGCGCCGCGCGGCGTTCGGCGGCATCGGCCGGGGGGTTATTGCGGCTGGATTCGGTCATAGCTCCACTGTGATGGTATTGATTGACAGGGCTCTATTCTACTGCAATCAAGCCCCGGCAGGGGAATCACTTGCGGTGCCTGGCCTGCACGGGCCTGCATCAGTTGCAACACCCGTTTCTGCTGTGCAACGGGCCGGCAGACGCAGGCGATATCGACGCGTCAGGGAGGGAAGCACAGGAATCGCCGGGTGACTGGCCCCGGGGGGCATCCTGCCACGCCCGGTTACCGGTCAAAATGCCAGCTCAGTCATCGTCGTTACCCCTTACCCGGGTGATGGTGATGCGCGCAACCGGGTTACGCCAGTCGTAGAGTGCCGCGGAGAGATTACCGATACCCTGCGTGCCGCGATGAATCTGCACGTAACCCTCCTCCACTGGATCGTCGCCCGGCGATGGTCCAGCACCGCCACAGGTCGGTCCCGGAATATTGGCGCAGAGTTCATCATTGACTTCACTGCCGGCATCGTATCCCGGCGAGTAAAGGGTAACGCTACCACGCTTTGCAACCTCGGCGCTGTCGAGCCCGATGAAGCCATCGTTAGTCGGTAACATCATCGACGCAGCACTGATGAATCTGGCGCCGCGCGCGCCACTGACGACAACAGTGACCGATTCGCCGGGCTTCAGCAATCCACCCGAATCCTGTACATCGATGACCTGCGAATCGTCTCTTAAGCGGGCCGCCATTGGCGCGATGTTGCCGGCTTCGGCAATGGCACGCAAGTCGTCGCTAGCGGCTGCGCCGAGGTCAAAAACAGATAGCGGACGACGATGACTCGCCACCAGGATGGGTGTGAAAGTGATCGAATGGGTCAGATTGGTAATGGTGACATGGTAGCCAGGCTCACCGCTGGCAACGGCCTGCGATGCAGTGAACAGCAGCAGTGCCGCCAGGGCCAGCCTGCCGGCGGGTTTTACGCGATTTAGCATGGTCGTTTCTCCTTATCTAATGTGAAGTACGACTATGCTGAATCACTATCACGCTGCCATCACCAATCTGTAACATTTTCATCAACTCGGTTAGCCGACCGGCAACGAGAAGCGAAATTCTGTGCCCTGCTGCAGCTCGCTGGCAACCGTCAGGCGACTGCCGTGCAATTCGACGATGCGTGCCGCGATCGCAAGCCCGAGCCCAAGTCCCGACTCGGAACTGCCATCGATACGCTTGTCGTTGCGGCGATAATAGCGTTTCAGAATATGGGGCAATTCATCGCCGGATATACCACAACCGGTGTCGCTGACAGAGACGTCAACGCGGCCTAGCGCGGCCGTTAATTGCAGTCGTATCTGGCCCTGTGCGGGTGTGTGTTTAAACGAATTATCAATGAGGTTTTCCAGAGCCCGCTCGATCATGCCGACATCGGCCGAGACCTGTGGAACAGTCTCGTCCGCCACCACCTCGAAACTGATGCCTGTTTCGCGGGCTCGTAAAAAAAATTGATGCGATAAATCGAAAGCAAGCTCCGCCAGTGAGAACGGCTCCCACTGCGGCTGAATTTCGTTGGCGTCGAGCTTGGCGAGTTCGAACAGTTCCTCGACCAGCAGGGTAAGGCGTTGCGCATTATCCCAGGCAATCTTCAGATATGCCTGCTTTTCGGCATCGCTGAGATCATCCGACTTGAGTTGCAGCGTTTCCAGAAAGCCGCTCAGCGACGCCAGTGGTGTCCGCAGGTCATGCGACACATTGGCAACCAGCTCGCGGCGCAGCGACTCGACCTCCTGCAGGTGATTCATCTGCGATTCGATACGACCCGCCATTTCCTGGAAGGTAGTGGCCATGACCTCGATCTCATCCCCGGGGCGCCTTTGCTGGTCGTTGCCGGCTAGCGCTTCCTGCAGGTTGCTGTTTCTGAATTCGAGCATGGCCTGGCTGAGTACGCGCAGTTTTCGCATCAGGAAAAAGAACAGCAACAGGCCGGCGACAAAGGCAAAGGCAAGTGCCGCGAGTACCGCGCTGGCGCTCCACTTCATGATCAGGCTGCGTTGCAGCATGTCGGTAATATTGCTGCTCTTCTCACTGCCGAGTACGGCGTAAATATAACCCTGGCGATGGTCCTGGAAGTCGATCGGCGCCACGGTAAAGCTGTTCAGGCTATCCTCACCACCCGGGTCATCACCCATAATCAGGCCATGCGCATCGTTCGCCAGGAACCTGTTTATCGGTTCCAGCGAGACCCGGTTGCGCTTGACCTTTTGCGGTGACATCGAATGGGCGACAACCCGCCCCGCGGGATCTAGCAGGTAAAGTTCGAGACTGGGATTAATAATCATCACATCGTGAAACAGCTTCGCCAGGTTGTCCTGGCGTACCTGTCCGTTCTCGATCAGCACATGTTCCTTGACGATGTAGTTGGCCAGATCGTGATTGAGTTGCTGGCTCAGTTCCTGCTGATACATCGGCGCGGTGTACAGCGCAACCGCCAGGAACACGCTGCCGATCAGGCAAAACAGGAAAAACAACACCAGTACCAGCTTGATATAGAGGCTATGCAACACGGTCTGGCGCCTGGTGATCATCGCCGGGCTCACGGAAACGATAGCCCACACCCCAGACGGTCTCGATGTATTTCGCCTGTTCGGGGCTGTCAATCTTCTTGCGCAGGCGGTTGATGTGGGTGTTGACGGTGTGCTCATAACCGCTGTGGCTATAGCCCCAGATCTGATCGAGCAGCTGAGCGCGGGTGTAAACCCGACCGGGATGGCGCGCGAAGTGCGCCAACAGGTCGAACTCCTTGGCGGTGAGTTCGAGTGCCTGACCATCGACACTGACCTGTCGACGCAGAACATCGATGCGCAATCCACCGCTCTCGAGCGCTTCGCCGGCTGCGCTCGTTGCAGGCTGCGAGGAAAGCTCCACGCGCCGCAAAATCGCCTTGACCCGGGCCTGCAGTTCCATGATCGAGAAAGGTTTGCTGAGATAATCGTCGGCGCCGAGCTCAAGTCCGAGCACGCGGTCAAGCTCGGAAGTTTTGGCAGTCAGCATCAAAATGGGCACGGTGATCGCCTGGCCGCGCAGCCGCTTGCAGATCTCGAGACCATCGAGCCCGGGCAGCATCAAGTCCAGCACGATGAGTTGATAATCCCCGGCGCAAGCCAGTTCGAGACCGTCCGGCCCATTGTTGGCAACATCCACTTCGAAGGCGTTGTCGCGCAGGTTGATTTTCAGCAAATGGCTGATATCGGGATCGTCTTCGACTACCAGGATGCGCTTGCTGTCAGCGAGCACGACCCCGCCCGGTGCACCCCGGGCTTTCGGTGATTGTTGTGGCAGATTCACCCGCGTCTCCTGTTTGCGCATCCGGCTTTGATCCATTATTGCGCCCGGAGTTCACTTAGCGGCCTGACCGCCGACTCACCGCGCGCGCGTCAGCAGACCATTTGCCACGCCGTTGCTATGTGCCTGCTGGCACTGCTCCGCGCTGAGCTCGGTACTTTCCGGATGAGTATCCGGTTGCATTAAATTGGGCCGGCCTTCGACATGTGCGCCACTGTTGGCCAGCACGTGGAACAGCTCATGTGCGAGGGCTATGCCGGCATCATCGACATCGTGCATCAGCCAGACACTGTTGGCGAGCCACGGACGTCGCCGGGTATTGCCGAGTCCGAACGCCTCGCCCAGGTAGGCTGCCTGCATCAGCGTATCGCGCGCGAACACCACGACGGGCCGTCGTGCGCCAGTCGCTTCGAGCAGGCTGCGCGCACTGCCGGTAGCCAGGTCGAGCAGGTAATCCTCGGCCTGAATGGCGAAGGCAGCGACATCGCGCGGCCCGATATCGCACTGTGCGAGAACCCGGTAAGCCTGCTGTAGCGCCTCGCGGATACGGCCGGTGGGCCATCCTGGATCGAGCTGCAACAGGTCGAGCGACAGGCGAAATCCAGGGTTATCGGTAACCAGCCCGGGTTCGAAATCAATGATTGGCGTTTTAGTTATCGGCGCCGCTGGATCGGCCAGTGGATCGGCGATGTAACCGCCGTTGACCCAGTCGAATACAGCGGGGCTGCTGTCGCTATAGCGCTGGCGTAACGCAGCGATGATTTCGACCGCGGTCCAGTCGCGATGCTCACTTTTGAGTCGTGCCGCCAGCGCCACCACCCGCGACACGGCATAACTCGAGCCGGAAACCCGGGTTTCGGTGCCCGAGTAATCGAGCGCGCGACGGCGTTCGGCGGGCACCATAAAATCGACCGCTATCCTGCCCCAGTTGGTGCGCTCAGCCGGCCGCACAAAATCGTCCGCCGAGGTTACCACCAACATGTTTTCGAGATCGAGTGCTGCCGGGAACACCGGTTCAGCATCGATATCGCGCCCGTTGTTACCGGCTGAGACGATGAACAGCATCTGCGGATGATCCGCCGCCGCGCGCGCGAAACTGGCCCAGTCTTGCGCCCGATTGCTGCCCAGCGGCATTCCCAGGATCGAAACCTGGTGT
>JAJDOF010000083.1 GCA_022340305.1 Gammaproteobacteria bacterium | reverse complement strand
GAGTGGCGCCGTGTGATCGACGCCAATCTCAACGGCGCCTGGTATGTCGCGCAATGCGCCGGGCGGCAAATGATCGACTCCGGTAACGGTGGCAGCATTATCAACCTGGCGTCCATCATGGCCTACCGCCAAAGCCAGGGGCTGGCGGCCTATTGCAGCAGCAAGGCCGCGGTCAATCACCTGACCCATGTGCTGGCGCTCGAGTGGGCGCCGCATGGAATTCGCGTAAACGCCATTGCGCCGGGCTACATCCATTCCGAAATGACGGAAACCGTGCTCGCCAGTGAGCGTGGACAGGCCATGATCGCCAACACGCCGCTACAACGCGCAGGTGCGCCCGAGGAACTCGACGGCACGGTTTTATTACTCGCCTCGGGGGCTTCAAGTTTTATCAACGGCGCGACCATCGTGGTCGATGGCGGGCATATGCAGACCTCGCTGTAAAGAAACCGCAGAACCAGCGGCTATTCTGGAGATAAGTTAACTGTCACCATATTTCAAAGGAACTGAATGCCCGCAATAGCCATCAAATGCCAATGCATCTATTTGGAACCTGTTGATTGATTATGAGGTTACTGGCCTTACTTGGCTGCGCGTTTACGCTGGGCTGGATATTCAGCTGGATGTATTACGACACGTCGACGACTATAGCCAATTCTGATTCGGCTGGTTCTACTGCGCTACCGCAGACGTCGAACGCGGCTTCACCATCGATTTCTCCTGCGCATGCCGAGCACGTATTGCGCCAGCCCGGCAAGGCGAACCAAACGATAACATCGGCTTCAATGTTTGATGTCATGCTTGAGCGCTTGCAACGCGGTGAATTCGAGGCCGTCATGGCACAGTACCCTGGTCTGCATAGCACGCTCTCCGCAAGCGATGCCGTTCGGCATAAAAGAATCATCGTAGACCACGCACGATCCTTGCTTGAATCGGGTCAACCGGTGAACGCGTATGCTTTGCTAAGTCTCTATCTGAAATATGAATATCGCGACATTTCGGCGCTGCTACTCATGGCCGAAATTCACCAGGATGCCGACAATGAAATGGAAGCAATTGAAATCCTGTTTCAAGCCAGATCGTATGCTTATACCCCCCCATTAATCGAGCAAGCCGATAGTGCCATCCGGTCGGCGGTGAAGCATTACAGTGCACAATTATTGGGTCGGAAAGATTACATCGCGCAGTTGAACCTGTATGAGCGATTAACGGAACTTGAGCCCGAATACACATTGCATTTTATTAGGCTTGCCGAAACCTACCTTGCTCTGGGAAATGCCGTCGATGCGCGTCAAGCACTTGCCTTGACTGAGCATGATTCTTCCGTGTCAGAACTGGCGAACGACATCAATCGTCGCATCGAAACGGACATGGCAGCGGATAAGCAATACGCCGCCGAGGTTTCATTACGGGCGCTCGGCAATCAATTTTTAGTCGATGCAGTATTGAACAACGCGCAAAATGCCGTTTTGCTGTTAGACACCGGCGCATCACTCTCGATCATTAGCCCGGAGTTATTGCGGATGTTGGGTCTACCTTATCAGTCGACTGGCAGAACCGCCTGGTTCAGTACTGCCGGTGGTCGAATCAAGGCGCCTGTCATTACACTGGCTAGCCTCGCGCTCGACGGAGTGGTCGTTGAAAATATAGAGGTGGGTGTTATTGGAGAATTTGATAACAACTCGTTTGATGGATTGTTGGGTATGAATTTCCTGCGACATTTTGAGTTTTTTATTGATCAGAACGAACGCAAACTGCAACTCTCTCCCCACTGATGCCGGCTGCGAAATACGGGGTCACGAAATTCGGGGTCAGGCCTTACATTTGACCCAGCTATTCATAACGTTTGTGAGATGTAAGGCCTGACCCCACTGACGGCCTGCATGCCTCGGAAACGTGAGATATGGTGACAGTTTACTTAATTGGAAGATAAGTACACTGTCACCCTGATCGTTACCTTTCGGCGCCGCGGCCCGGTTAGTGTGGGAGTTGGGTATACTGTCCCCCGATTTCAGTCTCCGATTTCGGTGCTGCGCCGTTCATCGATCTGTAGCATCGCGGAGCAACTTTGTGAGAAATGAATATGTTCACACCGAAATTCTTCGAATTCTTCAACGGGCTTGCGGAAAACAACAACCGGGAATGGTTTAACGAACACAAATCGGACTATCAGCAGGCGGTGGTGCAGCCGATGTGCGCGTTCATCGATGCGATGGCACCCCGGCTGAACAAGATATCGCCGCATTTTATTGCCGATTCGCGCCCGCACGGCGGCTCGATGTTTCGCATTTACCGCGATGTGCGATTTTCGAAAGACAAGAGCCCCTACAAGCTGCACGCGGCCTGCCAGTTTCGCCATGAACTGGGCAAGGATGCGCACACGGTGGGTTTCTACGTGCATATCTCCACCGAAGAGGCCGTGTTCGGTGGCGGGATCTGGATGCCACCCAGCGAGGAGTTGCAGAAAATACGCAATACCATCGTCGGCAACCCGAACGCATGGCGGCAGATCAAGTCGAGCCGTTCGGTGAAGAAATATTTCGGCGGTATCGGCGGCGATGGCTTGAAACGCCCGCCGCGCGGATTCGATGCCGACCACGAACACATCGAGGACCTAAAGCGTAAAAGTTTTTTCCTGATGCGCCGCGAGCCGCCCGAGATAATTCTCGATGGCGGTTTTGTGCGCGAGGTCGAAAAAACCTTGAAAGCCGCGATGCCGCTGATGGAATACATCGGCTTCGCGCAGGATATCGAGATCTGAAACCGCCATTCGGGCGCGCAGCGGAGCAGCATACTGATCCGGCATTCCTTCCGCCATTCAAAAGAGGTCACGGGGTCAGGTCTTTGATTTTTGATCCAGGTTTCAAAATCAAAGACCTGACCTTATCGGGCTAACCAGAGATCAGCGGCACGTCTTCGCGTACTGCGAGAAATGCCCAGATTTTTCGTGTCAGCGCGTTGGTATGCCTGGCGAGCCGGTGCAGGCGGATGTCAAGGTCGATGAACCAGTCGGGATTGCCCGCGATCGCCAGCAGGCCCGCATCGAGATCCGGTTGCACCACCGAGCGCGGCAGCCAGGCAATGCCGCCGCCGTCCTGGGTCCGAATTCGAAGCGCACCGACCATCCAGTTTTCGTAGCCGACCTTGAGTCGCGACTCAATGCCGCGATCCCGAATCAGGGGCTCGATATGGAGCCCGATGGGTGCGTCGGAACCGAAGCGCAGGTAGGGAATAGGGCCGGCGAGCGAGTCGTCGAGGTTGAACATCGGCGCGCCTTCTGCCGTGCTTTTGCAAACCGGGAGCAGCAGGTCCTTGCCGATCGTCAGCGATTGCAGCGAATCGAGGGAGGGGACACCCGGGGAATAGCGGCTGCGGTAGGAAATGACGAAATCGGCCAGGCCGTTGCCGAGGTCGTCGATGCAGTTCGGCAGGTTGTCCGCGCGCAGGCGCGAAATAATCGAGCCGTAGGCATTCTCGAATGCCTGCAGCCACAACGGGTAAAACCGCCAGCCTATGGAGTGCTGCGCGGCGAAGGTGACGATGTACTTGTCGGGCTGCGCCATCGCTTCGCGGATATGTTCGCGCTCGGATTCGAGCCGCGAGAGTGCCTGCATCCCGGCTTCGAGCATCTGCTGCCCCGGGGCTGTGAGCCGCACCGGGTGGCGGGTACGGTCAACCAGTATGGTGCCTACCCAGGCTTCGAGCGTCTTGATACGCCGGCTGAACGCTGGCTGGCTGACGTTGCCCAGCACCGCAGCCTGGGAAAAATTGCCCGTCCGGGAGAGATTGGCGAGATCTTTGAACCAGAGGATATCCACTCCACAGCCTTCTATGCATATTTTGCATTATGTTAGGAAATAATAAAATTGTACTCGCGAATGTGGAAAGCGCAAAATCGATCCACTTCTGGGAGGGAGGACATGACAGGTGCAGCCGGCGGATAAAACAAACTACAAAGGGCAAAAAATCGATCTGGGCAGGTTTCCACGGGTGCATTTCTGCCATCGTCCGACGCCGATCGAAAGTATGCCGAGACTGAGCGGGCATCTGGGCGGGCCCAAGCTGTTCGTGAAGCGTGACGATTGCACCGGCCTCGCGACCGGGGGCAACAAGACGCGCAAGCTGGAGTTCCTGGTCGGCGAGGCACTCAGCCAGAATGCCGACATGCTGGTGACCCAGGGTGCGGTGCAATCGAACCACGTGCGCCAGACCGCTGCCGCCGCATGCCGTTACGGGCTCGGCTGCCATGCGTTGCTGGAGCGACGCGTCGCAGGCGTCGGGCCGATTTACGAGCACACGGGCAATGTATTCTTCGATCGCCTGTTCGGCGCCGCGCTCGAGTTTCGCGAAGGTGGGCTCGACATGAACGCGGAGGCCATGGCAGTCACCGAGCGTCTGCGCGCGCAGGGTCGGCGGCCCTATTTCATACCGGGTGGCGGCTCCAACGTTGTCGGCGCGCTTGGCTACGTCGTCTGCGCACAGGAAATCGTCGAGCAAAGCGCAGACCTCGACGTCGAGTTCGACTGGATCGTCATGGCGACCGGCAGTACCGGCACGCAGGCCGGCCTGGTTGCGGGTCTGCAGGCGCTCGAGCGGCCGATGCCGGTTATGGGTATCAGCGTGCGCCAGCCGCGCGATAAGCAGATCAGGGCGGTCCACGATCTGACCGCACGAACCCTCGAGCACATCGATGGTGGCACGCTGCCGGGCAGTGCCGTCGTCGTCGACGACGGCTATGTCGGTGAAGGATACGGGATGCCGGCGGCATCGACCCTGGAAGCCATCGACCTGGCGGCAAAATTCGAGGGGCTGCTGCTCGACCCGGTTTACTCGGGCAAGGGCTTCGCCGGTCTGGTCGGGCTTGCGCGCGCCAATTTTTTCAAGCCGACGGATAACGTGCTTTTCCTGCACACCGGCGGCTCGGCTGCATTGTTCGCCTACGAGGAGGCACTGTTTCCGCAGGACGCACGGCAGGCCGGAGCGGATTCGTGACGCCTGCAGACCGGATGAAAACAAATCTACTGGCATAAACAAAGACCGAGGAGTCAAATTATGAAAAAAACCATATCAAGCTTGATCCTGGCGGCAGGCATTGGGTTGTCGTCGGCCGCGATGAGCGCGGAAAAAGTCAATATCGGCGTGCCCGCGTGGACCGGGGCGCAGGCGATAGCGGCGCTGCTGCAGGCCGTGGTGGAGGAGCGTATCGGCGGCGAGGCCGGCATGGTGCCGGGTAACAACGCCACCATCTTCCAGGGCATGGACCAGGGCAAGGGTGACATCGACGTGCATCCCGACGTCTGGTTGCCGAACCAGGAGAGCTTCACCAAGAAATATGTCGATGGCGCGGGCACCGTGGAACTGAGCAACAACCCCTACGAGGGCAACCAGGGTTTTTGCGTGCCTGAGAAGTTCGGCAAGGAAAACAAGATCACCGATATCGCCGATCTCGGCCGTCCCGACGTCGCGATAAAGATGGACAGCGACGGCAATGGTAAGGGCGAAATGTGGATCGGCGCGCCGGGCTGGGCCTCGGCCAATGTCAACGAGGTCAAGGTACGCGACTACGACCTGCTGGCCTTCATCGAGCCGGTCCGCGCTGAGGAAAGCGTCAAGACCGCGCGCGTCAAGGACGCGATCGCCAAGAACGAAGGTTATGCCTTTTACTGCTACAAGCCGCACGCGATCTGGTACATGTTCGACGTTTACATGCTCACCGAGCCGAAGTATGACCCGGCCAAGTACGTGATGGTGCAGCCTTCCGATTCGCCGGACTGGTACCAGGAATCGAAGGTGGCTACCAAGGATGCGCTGAAGAAGGTGCAGATCGCCTGGTCCAAGTCGCTGCGCGAGCGTTCGCCGGCGATCGTCGAATTCTTCGAGCGCTTCTCGCTGACCGCGGACGACGTCAGCAACTTCGCCTATGAGATTTCCGGCAAGGGACGCGACGCTTCCGAAGTCGCGCGCGAATGGATCGCCAAAAATCCCGACCGCGTCGATGCCTGGTTGGGCCTGTAAGAGCGGTGTGAGTCACTGACCGGTCTGCCGACCCGGGGAACTGGAATCGGCAGGCCGGCAGGCAAATCTTTCACGCAATCCGGGGGGACGACCGTGTCTATCGAGAGCGAACAGCCGGCGGGCGAAGCCGCCATCCGCATCTCCAACGTGTGGAAGATATTCGGCGATCGGGCCGACGAGGCGTTGCGGGCCATTCGCGAGCAGGGTTTGAGCAAGTCGCAGGTGCTGGAAACCTACAACGCGGTGGTCGGCGTGGCAGATGTCAGCCTCGAGGTCAACAAGGGCGAGATATTCTGCGTCATGGGCCTGTCGGGCAGTGGCAAGTCCACCCTGGTGCGGCATTTTAACCGCCTGCTCGAACCCACCGATGGCAAGATCGAGATCCACGGCACCGACGTGATGGCGCTCGACCCTGCCGGGTTGATGGAATTTCGCAACCGTAAGATCGGCATGGTGTTCCAGAACTTCGCGTTGCTGCCGCACCGCTCGGTGCTGGACAACGTCGCGATGCCGCTCGAGATCCGCAACATCAACAAGAACGAACGCATGCGCCGCGCGGCCAAGATGCTGAAAACGGTGGAACTCGACGCCTGGGGCAACAAGTACGCGCACGAACTGTCGGGTGGCATGCAGCAGCGCGTCGGCCTGGCGCGCGCGCTGGCCGCCGACCCGGAGGTGCTGCTGATGGACGAGCCCTTCAGCGCGCTCGATCCGCTGATCCGGCGCCAGCTGCAGGACGAGTTCATCAAACTGTCGGCGGTGATGAAAAAAACCACCATGTTCATCACGCACGACCTCGACGAGGCGGTACGCATTGGCGATCGGATCGCGATAATGCGCGATGGCCGCGTGGTACAGGTCGGCACCGCCGAGGATATCGTCATGCATCCCGCCGACGATTACGTCGCCGATTTCGTCGCCGGCATTTCGCGCCTGGCTATCGTGCGTGCTCACGCGGTGATGCAGCCGCTAGAAAAATACCGCGCCGCGTTGGGCGCGCCGCCAGACGACGCACCGCGCGTGCAGGAGAACGCTTCGCTAAGCGAATTGATCCAGCTCGCCATCGACAGCGACGCACCGATCGTGGTGCGTGACGCCGGTGTCGACGTCGGTGTAATCACGCGCCCCGATATTTTGCAAACCGTCATCGAGGGGGCCGAAACGTCATGAATGCTAGCGCAACCGAAATGGCAGCCGAGGAAATGAAGGCCGCCGCCGTGCGCGAAAGCGAAGATTTCGCCGCCGAGCGTTCGGCGCAGGTCGAGGGTTTCGTAAAAACCAATCCCGGTTACTATCGCAGTCAGTTCGCCAGGATCGGCAACGATGCGAAGTTCGTCTGGACCTTCAATCTCTGGGCGGGCGTCTTCGGCCCGATCTGGTTCGGCGCCCGTGGCATGTGGAACTGGGGGCTGGCCTTCCTGATACTGGAAACCCTGGCGGCGGTGCAAATCGTGCGCGGACTGTTCGGCGACCTCGCCGCCGAAGCCTGGGAGCGAATCGGTAAGATCGAAGGCACGCTCGATCTCAGGCGTCAGCAGTTGGCCGCCGCGATCGAAAACAATACCGACAAGATCGACGTCTACCGGCGCACGGTAGAGTCGCTGGAAGACGCGATCGGCGGCATTCGGCTGGAGGCCGAGCAGCTGGAAGGCACCGGCCTGACACTCGCACTGGTCGGATTCGTCACGCTGCTGGCGTTCAAGGCCGGGCAGGCGGTTATCGCCAACACGCTGCTGGAAAAGCGTTTTTCCGACTGGCTCTCTGATCCGGGCATCTCGACCGGCATGACGCCGCGCGATATGGCTTTAAGTTGCGGTTTCGTCGCGGTGATCATGGTGGCGACAGTGATTCACTACAGTTTCCCCGGCCTCTACCCGTGGTTGATCGAGTTTCCGACCGAACACGGCATTCGCCTGGGCAGTATCCGCGGGGTCGAGGATTTCTTCGCCTTTTGCGTGTCCAACGGCGAAGTCTTTTTCGACGCCGTCACCTACGCGATCCGCAGCGTGCTGGACGCGCTGGAAGTGATTTTCGTGCAGACCCCGTGGATGGTGATCGCGAGTTTCATCATTCTACTGACCTGGCTGTCCGCGGGACCTCGAGCGGCTGTTTTCTCGGGCGCCTTTCTGCTCTACATGGGGCTGCTGGGGTTCTGGGAAAAAGCCATGACGACGCTGGCGCTGCTCGGCACCGCGGCCTGCCTGTCGATCATCATCGGCATTCCGCTCGGCATGTACTGCGCGCGCCGCGAACGGTTTTACTCCTTTATTCGGCCGATCATGGACTTCATGCAAACCATGCCCGCGTTCGTGTTCATGATCCCGGTGATCGCGTTCTTCGGCACCGGCAAGCCGGCCGCGGTGGTGACGACGATGATCTTCGGCGGCACCCCCGTCGTGCGCCTGACCGTACTCGGATTGCGCGGCGTGCCCGAGCACGTGCGCGAGGCGGCGATCTCCTTCGGTGCAAGCAAATGGTACCTGTTGACCCGGGTCGACCTGCCGCTGGCGAGTCCGTCGATCCGTGCCGGTATCAACCAGACGATCATGCTGAGCCTGGCGATGGTCGTGGTCGCGTCGCTAATCGGTGCCAAGGGACTCGGCGAGGACGTGCTCGAGGCACTGCAGTACGCCAACGTCGGCCAGGGCATACTCGCCGGCTTCGCTATCCTGTTCTGCGCGATGATCCTCGACCGCATCGTGCAGGGCGACCGCAAGTAAGCGGGCGATGCGGGCGCTGGTTTTCGTCCACGGCTATCTCGGCGGCAGCGCCCAGTGGGCCGCGCAGGTCGCTGCATTCTCTCCTTCCTTTCGTGTAATCACACCGGATCTGCCGGGTTATGGCTGCAACTGCGCGATGCAGGCGCCGGCGGAGATCGGTGCCTTCGCCGATTACGTGCTCGAGCAGGTACGGGGCATGGGTGTCGAGCGCTTCGACCTCGTCGGCCACTCGATGGGCGGTATGATCGTGCAGGAAATGGTCGCACGCGCGCCGCAACGCGTCGATCGCCTGGTGCTTTACGGCACCGGTCCCGTCGGCCTCCTGCCGGGGCGGTTCGAAACCATCGACGAGTCGAAGCGCCGCGTCGTCGAACACGGCCCGGAGGCTACCGGGCGGCGGATTTCCGCCACCTGGTTCCTGCAACGCGAGCAGGCGGCAAACTACCCGGTGTGCGCCGGACTCGCGGTGCTGGCCTCACCCCAGGCGGCACTGGCCGGACTGTCGGCGATGGAAAGCTGGTCTGGCGAGGCGGCGCTCGAGAATATCGCGTCGCCGACGCTGGTGCTGTGGGGGGATTGCGACCGGACTTACATGTGGGATCAACAACAAAAATTATGGCGGGGTATCGACGGGGCCAGTCTCGCCGTGATTCCGGGGTGCGCGCACGCGGTGCATCTGGAAAAGCCGCAACTGTTCAACGCCATACTGGCGGATTTTCTCGAAGCCGGACGGTAGCTTGAAAATCCTGGGTCAGCCTTGCTGAAGCTTTAAACGGCGTTACAGGGTTGCAGGGTCAAGGGTTACAGGGTTACAGGGTTACAGGGTCAGGCCTTACATTTGACTCAGCTACTTATAACGTATGTGAGATGTAAGGCCTGACCCCACTGACACACTGACAGACCCCACTGACACTCGATTAGAACGTGTAAATTATGCCGAGATAGACCTTTCGAATCTGCTCTTCTTCTACGATGGGACTGTCTGTAATGCTTGTGTCTAACGCTATCTGCTCCATACCGGCAATCGCGAGCAAGCGGGCATTGATTAAATAACCCACCGTCAGGGAGGCAAGCGTGTTGATTGCCTGGTCGCCCTTGTAAGCGGGTCGTCCGATCTGGGCCTCGGAATCCATAACGCCGTGATAATAGTCCACGAGATCGCTACTTTGCAGCTGCAAGCCTATAGCGGGCTCGATTACCCAACGCCCAGATTGTTTCGGGTAACTGTAGGTAGCGGAAATTTCATAGCCCTCGTGCTTGCCTGACACGTCGAATGTCCCCTCCAGGGTATACTGTCCCCAGGTCAACTGATTCACCAAACCCAGGCCCAGCTCCAATGCCGGGTCTCGATCTTGCATCCCTGTAATCCCCAAATCTCCGCTGAAATCCGTGCTCGCTGAATAGAACTGTCGCTGGCGTATTTGACCTACTATGTAAGTGTTACTGCTTTCTCCTGAGCTCAGCCCATACTGGATTTCCCCGCCACTGTAACTGAAGCGTTCACCGATATAGCTGATCTCGGGCAAGCCGTTGGTTTCCTTCCGGTCATCGAGAAACGGCGATCGACTGTTTTCAGCCAGAAATCCAAGCTGCCAGGTTTCTGCATGGACTGTCGTTGTGAGAAGTGTAAGTACAAGGCCAAGCCCTGCATGCATCGTTTTGTGGCTCATGTTTCTGCCCGTTTGTTTGATAGGTGCAGCTACTATCGCGAGCCTGGCCCGGAGGGTCGTCCTGACGTGAAAGAGTGGATATAAAAGAGTAAGGAATGCTTGAAGTGACTAGCGAACCTGTTTTCCTGACTTACAGGTCAGGATGATTCTTTGGCGTCCTGAGCTTACTTTATGTAAAAATTACAGGATTGGATCATGGCTAGATTTTGGCTGTTCATTGCAAATAGTATTGGTATCCTGATTGTCGTTGTGTTGTTGGTATGGATGGCAGGGGTTATTCAGTAGTGGCCTCTTTTCCCTGTCACAGTACTGCGGAGTCTGCTCGCCCATCTGCAGAACGACCAGGGCTCAAAGTTTTTTGATGACTCAATAAAATGGGGTGCTGAAGTTACCGAATGGACAGTGATTTCAACCTGTTATCTACGCTCACCTTGCTGGGGGCAGCCCAGGGCGTGTTCCTGGCCCTGGCGCTGGTAAACACCCAAAGCGGCGATATCAGGGCTCATCGCTTGCTGGCGCTGCTGACCTTCATTTTTTCGCTGGATCTGGGTGAGGAGTTTCTGTATCAAACCGGTTTTTTCGAAGCAGTGCCTGAGCTGCTCCAGGTGCTGGCGCCCATCGACCTGCTCTATGGCCCACTGGTATACCTTTACGTACTGCAGTTAACCAAACCGGTAAACCATGGAACTGTAACCAGAAACTACTGGCATTTCCTGCCGGTGCTGATTGGCATCGTACTGCTGCTTCCCTTTTTCCTGTTGGATGGGCCGCAAAAGTTAGCACTTACGGAGGCTCTGCGCACAGGTGATGCCATGGAGAAGGGCACGGCGAATGTGATGCTTATCGAGCTTGGGGTCACGCTGTTTATGCTGGGTACCATTGTGCAACTCGGATTGTATCTGTTGTTCTCGATCAAAAGATTGATCAGGCATTCCAGCAGCATCAAAAACGAGTTTTCCGATATCGACAGGATTAATCTGGCATGGTTGAGGAACCTGCTGCTGGGACTGGGCTGCATCTATTTGCTCTACCTCGGGGACCAGTTCTTCCCCGATCTGATGGGGATGAATATCCTGGGTGACATGGTCACCGTGATGGCCGTCATACTGATTTATTCAATGGGTTACTTCGGGCTGCGCCAACCGGCCATCTTCACGCGGGCTTCTATAGCGCAACCAGCAGCGGTGGAGGCAGGTGTCGACCCGGCGGAAGAGAAGTATCGCCGCTCCGGACTGGACAAGGAAACCAGCCGTGTGTTTCTCAATGAGCTAACCGGTCATATGGAAGCGAACAAACCTTACCTGGAAGGTGACCTGGTATTACCGCAGCTGGCGCAACAACTCGGAATCTCAGCCAATTACCTGTCACAGGTCATCAATGAACAATTGCATGTCAACTTCTATGACTTTATCAACGGCTACAGGGTGGAGGAAGCCAAGGGCTTGATCCGTAATGCCGGGCCGAAAAACACCAACATCCTGAACATAGCGCTTGATTCGGGATTCAATTCAAAATCCGCATTTTATACGGCTTTCAAAAAGGCAACCTCGATGACGCCTACCCAGTACCGCAAAACAGTTTAGTATCCCGCCTTATAAGGCAGGACGAAAAAGCGTGACTCTTTGGCCATCATGGCGCTACCCGTACTTAACCATGCGTTCCCTTCGGGGGGCACTATTGCACAGAGAGACAGAAATGAATCGAGTAATACAAGACTACAGGCACCCCGGGTTATTCTATTTTTTGGCAACCGTCCTTCCCTGGTCGTTCTGGGGGGGCGCCGCATACATCAGTCATTCGACTGATTACCAGTACCCGGGCCAACTGGCGAGCTTGCTGGCCTTTGCCGGTTTGCTTTGCGCGCCGATAGTTGCCTTTATCCTTATCTATCGGGACAAGCGATTGATGAGCGACTTGCTGCAACGATTGGTAAACCTGCGTTCCGGTAAACCGGTTTACTGGGTGCTGACCCTGCTGCTCATGCCGGCTAGCATCCTGCTGGCACAACTCGTTTCCCTGATGCTGGGCTATCCCGCATCGCAGTTTGCTATCAGCGAACACTACAGCTTTACCTCGGGGGTGTTTCCTGTCTGGTTTTTATTAATCGCCGCGCCGATGATCGAGGAGTTGGCCTGGCACAGCTACGGCACCGACTGTTTGCTTAATCGATTCAACCTGATGAAGGCTTCCATGCTGTTCGCCTTATATTGGGGGATATGGCACATTCCGCTGTCATTTATCAATGATTATTACCACAGCAACCTGGTTGAAGGCGGCTGGGTTTATAGTGTCAACTTTCTGCTGAGCATGTTTCCCTTTGTGATCATCATGAACTGGCTGTATTTCAAAACCGGAAGGAGTATTTTGTGCGCCGTAATCTTTCACATAACCGCGGGCTACTTTAACGAAATATTCGCTACCCATCCCGATAGCAAGGTGATTCAAACGGCCCTGTTAATAATGGTGGCGATCTTCATCGTGCTGAAAGAAAAGCGACTATTCTTTGACCGCCTGGGATCAGCCCCGAATCAGCATCAATAAACTTGCCCGGGGCCATGGGGCAAGCGGCGATTGATAACCAGTGAGTTATAGGGTCATGAGTTATAGGGTC
>JAJDOF010000032.1 GCA_022340305.1 Gammaproteobacteria bacterium | reverse complement strand
TCTGGCTTGTGCTTGCCGCGCAGACGACGCGCAACTTCGGTCGACAAACGACCCAATACCTGGTCGGTGGCATCGATTACATACCAGTCGCGTTTTACCGTCTCGGATTTGGCGCTGAAGGTTTTCATACTAGTTCCTGATAAACTGCCTTTTAGGGCGTTGACTTCAATCACAAAGGGCGCGAATACTAACGGATAAGTCGGCGCTTGACAAGATGAAAAGCCGCCAATTCACGAGCTATTTAAGCCCTTGGAAAAATAATTCGCGGTAGCCGATAATAGCAGGCCCGGTAGCAGCCGGATATAACTATACCAGGGAGATCAAATGCGCAAGCTGAGTTTTAGCGATCGTCTAATCGACGAACTGCAACATGGCCTCAATACCAGCCACCAACGGCCGGCAATGGGCGCTCGCGGTTACCCGGCGAAGGGCATCGAAGACGATGCGCTGGACGAAATGGATATCGCCCACAGCGCCGGCCTGATGCGCGTCAATAATGCCGGCGAGGTTGCCGCACAGGGTCTCTATCGCGGGCAGGCGCTGGGCGCACGCTCCAGTGCGCTCGGTGCGGCCATGCAACAGGCTGCAGAGGAGGAAAACGAGCACCTGAACTGGTGTCAGCAGCGCCTTGTCGAACTCAATCAGCGGCGCAGCCGGTTCGACGGCGTCTGGTACTGGGGATCGTTTGGCATTGGTGCGCTCGCCGCTGCCGCCGGCGACAAATGGAGCCTCGGCTTCGTCAAGGAAACCGAACAACAGGTCGGTGCCCACCTGCAGCGCCATCTGCAACAACTACCCGACGCGGATCGGCGCAGCCGCGCCATCCTTGGCAGCATGTGTGAAGATGAATTGCGACACGCTGAAAACGCGGCAAAGGCTGGAGCGGCGGAGTTACCGGCAGCCGTCAAAGCGGTCATGACCCTGGTCAGCAAGGTCATGACTTTCACCGCTTACCGTATTTAGCTGTCAGCAGAAAATCCGGGGGAATACCCGGGACCCTGGCTGCATTGCATGATCCCGATGCGTCGGACCGCGGCCTTTGCGGGGATGACGCAGTTTGAATGCCATTCCCGCAGCTGCGGGAACCCTGCAATGATTGCCCATCTGACCGGTTTCGACCGTTACCCAGGTGCCCGGCTCTACGGCTGGTGTTAGGCAGGGAACTTATACCGGGTCAGTCGAGGTTGACGATTTCAAAATCGTGGGTAATGGTCGCTGCCTTTTCCAGCATCCGGGAAGCCGAGCAATACTTGTCGGCCGACAACGAAACCGCCTTGGACACTTTTGTTGTATCGAGATCACGACCACTGACAATAAAATGAACGTGGATACTGGTGAACACCTTGGGAACTTCGGCAGCGCGCTCGGCCGCGATTTCAACTTCGCAATCGCTGATCCGCTGTCGTGATTTGTGCAATATGGAGACGACGTCAAAAGCAGTGCAGCCGCCCAGTCCGAGCAATAGCATTTCCATCGGTCGTATTCCGAGATTACGCCCACCGGCCTCCGGCGCACCGTCCATCACGACCGAGTGACCACTGCCGGACTCGCCAACAAAAGACATGTGATCGAGCCATTTGATTCTACACTTCATCGTCAAACCCCGTTGCTGTTGAAATACTATTTTTGTGCTATGTTATCTGTTAGTTCGTTCAGAAATATACAACTATGTCAGTTAACCCGATCACAAAAGTAGTACCTCGAAAGAACGCTGCGCTCGACAATTTCCTGCATCACTGTCACAGCAAGAAATATGGACCGCGCAGCACTATTATTCATGCTGGCGATGAATCGGAGACGCTGTACTATATCATCGAGGGTTCGGTGAGCGTAGTAATCGAGGACGAGGATTGTAATGAAATCGTGCTCGCTTATCTCAACCCGGGCGATTTTTTCGGCGAAATGGGCCTGTTCCAGGAACATACCAAGCGCAGCGCCTGGGTCATTACCCGCACCAACTGCGACGTGGCCGAGATTCACTACAACCAGTTCATGCAACTCGCCAGGGAAACTCCTGAAATCCTGTTTCAACTGTCCTCGCAACTGGCTAGCAGATTGCGTCACACCAGCCGCAAGGTCAGCAATTTGGCCTTCATGGATGTTACCGGCCGGGTCGCGCGCGCGCTGCTCGATCTCGCCCGCGAGCCCGATGCAATCACCCATCCTGACGGTATGCAGATCAGGATCACGCGCCAGGAAATCGCCAAGATTGTCGGCTGCTCACGTGAAATGGCCGGGCGCGTGATGAAGATACTCGAGGAAGATGGCTTGATCACCGCGCACGGCAAGACCATCGTCGTCTTCGGCACGCGTTAGTTTCACCCTGGATAGCTGTCCCAACTAATCCTCCCCGCGCAAACGGGACGACGATAAATCGGGGCAGGTTAATCGGCAAAAAGGTCTGCGAGCGCCTGGCCGGGATCGGGGGCGCGCATGAAGGCTTCACCGACAAGAAAAGCATGCACATCATGATCGTGCATCAGGGCGACGTCAGCGCGCGAATGTATCCCGCTTTCGGTGACGACCAGGCAGCCGTCTGGCACCAGCGGTAACAAATCGATCGTGGTTTCCAGGCTGGTATCGAAACTACGCAAATTGCGGTTATTAATACCGATGAGTTCGAGATCGAGTATCAGCGCTCGCTCGAGCTCTGCACGATCATGCACCTCTACCAGTACATCCATACCCTGCGCCCGCGCCTCGGCATACAGGCTCGCCAGTGTCGCATCGTCAAGCGCCGCTACAATTAACAGAATGCAATCCGCACCAATCGCGCGCGCTTCCATCACCTGGTAGCTATCGATGATAAAATCCTTGCGAATCACCGGCAGATTACAGGCCCCGCGGGCGCTCGTCAGATATTCCTCTTTGCCCTGGAAATACTCGTGGTCGGTCAGCACCGAAAGACAGCTGGCGCCACCTTCCTGGTAAGACCTGGCGATAGCTACTGGATCGAAATCTGCACGGATGACGCCCTTGCTTGGTGAAGCTTTCTTGATTTCAGCAATCACTGCCGACCTGCCCTGCTCAACACGACGGCGCAGCGCAGCAACAAAGCCGCGAGGTGGCGATACATGATGCGCCTGCTGCTGCAGCTGATGGACAGACTTGTGCCGGCGACGCTCGGCCAGTTCCTGCTGCTTGGTCGCCAGGATTCGCTGCAGGATATCGGGTCGTTGATCAGTCCCCGGCATTGGTCCGCACCACCAGGTTCTCCAGCACGCGCGCTGCCTTTCCGCTTTTGATCGCAGCCCGCGCCGCCTCGACACCGGCGGCAAGCGTTTCGGCACAACCGGATACATATATCGCAGCGCCGGCATTGAGGCAGACAATGTCACGCGCGGGACCGGCCTGGTCGGCTAACACCGTACGAATCAGCGCCAGGCTTTGCTCGGCCGAATCGACCTTGAGTGTTGCAATATCGGCCATTTCCATGCCAAAGTCGGCAGGTGACAGGGTATAGCAGTTGACCTCACCATCTTTCAACTCGGCAACCCGGGTCGGCGCGGAGATGCTGATTTCATCCATACCGTCATCGGCATGGACTACCATCACGTGGCGACTACCCAGTTGCTGCAACACGTGCGCCAGCAACTCGACCAAATCACCATCGAAAACCCCGATGATCTGGTTAGGAGCACCCGCCGGATTAGTCAGCGGACCAAGGACATTAAACACGGTACGCACGGCCATTTCTCGACGCGGGGCGATCGCGTGTTTCATTGCACCGTGGTGTGCCGGCGCAAACATGAAACCGACCCCGACCTGCTCGATGCATTCGGCGATCTGCGCCGGGTCGACGTCGAGCTTGACGCCGGCAGCCTCCAACACGTCCGCACTACCCGAATTACTGGTCATCGACCGATTTCCATGCTTGGCGACATGGGCGCCGGCAGCTGCTGCGACGATGGCGCTGGCGGTCGAGATATTGAAACTGCCGGACGAATCACCGCCCGTACCCGCCGTGTCGACGAGGTAATCACAGTCGACCACCACGCGCGTGGAGAGCTCGCGCATGACCCGTGCTGCGGCCGCTAACTCGTCCACGGTTTCACCCTTCATGCGCAAACCGACCAGGAATCCGCCGATCTGCGACGGGGTACATTCGCCGGTCATTATTTGCTGCATCACCTCACCCATCTCGTCAACGCTAAGATCACGCCTTGCCATCACCGACTTGATTGCGGCCTGTATCTCCATCATTCCCCCGGCTGGCTGCGACCAGCACTCGTTTGTTCAAGAAAATTCTGCAACAGGCTATAGCCGTGTTCAGTCAGAATCGATTCCGGATGAAACTGCACTCCCTCGACGGCATATTCGCGGTGGCGTAACCCCATGATTTCGTCAATTTCACCGTCTGCGTCTTCGGTCCACGCGGTAATCTCGAGACATTCGGGCAGACTTTCGCGCTCAACTACCAGTGAATGATAACGGGTTGCGGTGAATGGATTGTCGATACCGGCGAATACGCCGACAGCCTTGTGCACGATCGCCGAGGTCTTGCCGTGCATGATTTCGCGTGCATGGATAATTTTCCCACCATACACCTGGCCGATGCTCTGCTGTCCGAGGCAGACGCCGAAAATCGGCTTGATCCCGGCGAGCGCCTCAATCGTCGCCATTGATACCCCGGCCTGATCTGGCGTACCCGGGCCCGGCGACAGCATGACGTGGCTCGCATCGGAGTTGACAATGGCATCGACACTGATCTGATCGTTGCGCACCACTTCGACATCGGCTCCGAGTTCACCGAGATACTGCACCAGGTTGTAGGTAAACGAGTCGTAATTATCGATCATCAATACCTTCATCACGACTCTCCCGCAGCCGCATCGGCGCAGGGGTCGCGCGAGGGCAGGCCCGCCTCGGCCAGCGTCACCGCACGAAATATCGCACGTCCCTTGTTCATGGTCTCCGCCCATTCATTGGCTGGTACAGAATCATAAACGATGCCAGCACCGGCCTGGATATACAGCTGTTCATCCTTGATCACCGCGGTGCGGATGGCGATTGCCGTGTCCATGTTGCCGCTCCAGGAGATGTAACCGACAGCACCGGAATAGATACCACGTTTTACCGGCTCCAGTTCATCGATGATTTCCATCGCGCGAATCTTGGGCGCGCCAGAAACAGTGCCCGCCGGAAAGGTCGCACGCAATACGTCGAAGGCCGATAGTTCCGGCTTGATGCGACCTTCGACATTGGAGACGATGTGCATTACGTGCGAGTAGCGCTCGATAATCATCTTCTCGGTCAGGCTGACGCTGCCCACCTGGCTGACCCGACCGGCATCGTTGCGCCCGAGATCGATCAACATCAAATGTTCCGCCAACTCCTTGGGGTCGCTGAGCAAATCCTGCTCCAGCTCAAGATCCTGCTCGGCACTGCGGCCGCGCGGGCGCGTACCGGCAATCGGCCGTACCGTAACGGTTTCATTCTCGAGTCGAACCAGAATTTCAGGCGACGACCCGACCACGTGGTGATCACCGAGGTTGAGGTAATACATATAGGGCGACGGGTTGAGGCTGCGCAAAGCCCGATAGAGGTCGATCGGCGCCGATCGGTACGGGATCGACAGGCGTTGTGACAATACGATCTGCATGGCATCGCCATCGATGATGTACTGCCGCGCTTTCTCGACCGCGGCCTCGAATCCCTGTTGACTGAACTCGGAAGTGAAGTCCTGCTCGGTGACTGTATTTTTCACCGTATCCCGGCGAGTATCCAGCTGCGCGTGGAGCAACTTCTGTTCCAGCTCGTCGAGTTGCCGTTGACCATCGTGCCAGTTCTGTTCGCTGTCGGCGTCGACATGGACTACCAGAAACATGCTCGATGCGAGGTTGTCGAACACCACCAGCCGGTCACTCAGCATCAACAGGATGTCGGGTGTCTGGTGTTTATCGGGATTGGGACAATGCGCCAGTTTGGGTTCGATGTAACGAATCGTGTCATAGCCAAAATAACCGACCAGCCCACCGTGGAACTTGGGCAGACCATCGGCTTCGGCTACTTTAAAGCGCTGCAGATACTCCTCGATAAAGCGCAACGGATCATCGCAACTGACCTCATCGACCGGTTCTCCTTCAGCCTCGACCTGTACCTGCTTTCCATACACCTTGATACGCGTATGGCAGGCCATGCCGATCATCGAGTAGCGTCCCCACTTCTCACCACCCTGCACCGATTCAAACAAGTAGGTGTAGGGCTCGTCGGCGAGCTTGAGGTAAATACTTAGCGGGGTATCGAGATCGGCAAATACTTCGCGAACCAACGGAATGCGGTTGTAATCATGCCTGATTTTATTGAATTGCTTGAGATTCATGGATGACTCTTAAAAACTGGACAGAAAAAAGAAAAGGGTGAAAAACGGCTCGCGATCACCATCGCCAGCTGTGTACACCTTCAGTCTTCAGTCTGCGTTTTTGAGTCATTTCGAACATTTTCCTGATTTAGACGCCGGAATCTAACACAGGCTTTCGGGCAAGGCCACGATTTTGTCAGC
>JAJDOF010000115.1 GCA_022340305.1 Gammaproteobacteria bacterium | reverse complement strand
CCCCTGGCTTTGGCGGTAGGCCATGATGGACGCCAGGTTGATAATGCTGCCACCGTTACCGGAGTCGATCATTTGCCGCCCGGCGCATTGCGCGACATACCAGGCGCCGTTGAGATTGGCGTCGATCACACGGCGCCACTCAGCTGCGGGGGTGTCTTCCGCGGGATTGCGTGCGGCGGTACCCGCATTGTTGATTACCACCTCGACCGGGCCGAAGCGCTCCCTGGCCTCGTCGAAACCCGCGGCAACGGAATCCTGGTCGACAACATCCATGGCCATTGCCACGGCCTCACCGCCTTTATTCTGAATGGCCTCGACCAATGACTGCAAACGATCGAAACGGCGGGCAGTGACACTGACGCGCGCGCCTCGCCCGGCCAGCATGGAGGCCATGTGCGCGCCCAGGCCACTCGAGGCGCCGGTAATGAGAATGTGCTTGCCTTCGACTGAAAATATATCCTGCATTCGTTGCTCCGGCAGTTAACAAGTCACTCGGTTTGATCGTCAACAGGGGGCAAAGTTGCGCAATGCCCTGATTATTTCTAAAGCACATGATACTAGCACGACCGGGGTCCACACGACCGGGGTCAGGCCTTACATCCCACAACCGTCCGGAACAGCGATGTCAATTGTAAGGCCTGACCCCGTTTTATGACCCCGATTTACGATTTACTGTCAATTGTAAGGCCTGACCCCGATTTACGATTTATTGCGTTTTATTGTTGTAGCACACCCGGCATCCTTACAACTGGATATTTGCGCTCAATCCGGCTTTTAGATCGAACATGTAGCGAGAATATGTGTCCCTGCGAATGTGAAGTGGAGGAGTACTGGTAAAACACTGATTTTAACCGAGAAACGCCTAAACTCAGTGCAACTTTCGATGGAACCGATATGGACTGGTCGCTAATCATTTTCGCCGTCGTGATCCTGCTATTTGCGTGGCGTGGCTTTCGCGGCGGGTTCATCAAGTCGCTAGGACGGGTATTTACCGTGCTCGCCGGGTATGCCGTGGCCATCCTGTACAGCGGACCACTGTCGTCCTGGATCGAGATGCAATTTGGCTGGCAGGGGGTGGTGGCCTTCATCGGCACTTCGCTGACCCTGTTCCTCGCCGCCGGTCTCGTGATGATGCTGATATTCGCGCTGCTGCGGCGTTACCTGTTTCCTGGCGATGACATCTCGACCACGTCCGCGCTCGGCGGCGGATTCATCGGTGCGCTGGTCGGTGTATTGCTGGCCTTCGCCATCGTCTGGAGTTTCTCCCTGGTGCGCGACATGAGATCGTCCGATACCACCGAGACGACGGCGGGTGAGCACTCGAGCGGCGTCGAGACACTTGCCAACCGGCTGGCCGGAAGCGCGGTCAGCGCGGCGATGAACGCGGGCTCGGTAACACCCGAAGTGGCGCACTTGAGTAGCGTGTTGGCGGCAGCACCGGCCGAAGTCATGGAACACACCCAGCGATTGATGAAGAGCATTGAATTTCTGGCACTGATACATGACCCGCGCAATCACCGCGTGCTCGACAGCGGAGACCCCAAATTGGTACAAAAACTGCCGGCATTTCGCGCACTCGCTGTCAACCCGGATCTGTTGGCGCTGGTGGAGATGTCCGGGCTTGCCGGCGGCGACGACACCGAGGCGGAACTCGCGCGACAGCTGACCGATATCTGGGGGCGCGCCCAGCAAGTCAAAAACGATCCACGCGTGCAAGCCATACTCGCCGATCCTGAGTTTGGAACCGCGCTCAACTCGGGCAACCCAGTAGACCTGCTAACCAACCACCAATTGCTAGAGCTGGCCGACATCATTTTTGCCGACGAAGCCACCACGGCGACGTCGGACCAGTCGACAACAGTAACAAGCGCGGTCAGCCCTCCAAAAGAGCCAACCGAAATCTACCAGTGGATCGATTCCAGTGGCCGAACTCACTACTCCGATCAAAAGCGCGAGTGAAATCTGCGGGGTCAATCAGCGGGGTCAGGCCTTACATCCCACATTTGACAGGTGATCGCTTCCCTGCTTAGAATTCATTTCTGTTGTAGATCACATAGGGAGCGTGTGATGGCAAGACCTTTAAGGATCGAATTTGCGGGCGGGCTTTATCACATCACCTCGCGCGGAAACGCGCAGCAGGATATCTATACCGATAACCATGACCGGGCAACCTTTCTCGGATTGATGGACAAAACCAACACTCGTTTCGACTGGCAGGTTCATGCTTACTGCCTGATGGGCAATCACTACCATCTGCTGATCGAAACGGGCACGTCAACCTTAGCCAAAGGAATGAAACTTTTAAACGGGAGTTATACCCAGTTTTTTAATCGTAAACACCGAAAAGTGGGGCACCTGTTTCAAGGGAGATACGAGGCGATATTGGTAGACAAGGAAAGCTATCTGCTGGAACTGGCGCGGTACATCGTGCTGAATCCGGTCAGAGCACGGATGGTGAGAGCACCGGCCCAATGGGAATGGAGCAGCTATCGAGCAACCACCGGCCTGGCAGAAAGAGCAGCGCTACTAACGACAGACTGGATTCTATCCTGTTTCGCAGACAAGAAAAATCAGGCGCAGCAGCGATATCGTCGTTTTGTGCAGGCTGGCAGGAATCAACCATCACCGTGGGAACAGCTCAAAAATCAGATCTATCTCGGTGATGACGAATTCGTCGAAGCCATGCAATGCAAACTCGATCCGGACCAGCCATTAAATGACATCCCCAGGAAACAGAAACTTGCACCACCCAAACCCATCGAATACTTTGCCCGGAAATTCAGCGATCGCACCGAAGCGATGGCGAGGGCCTATCTAAGTCAGCACTATACCCTCGAGGAAGTAGGCAAGACCTTTGGTGTCAGCTACGCAACTGTCAGCCGAGCGCTTAAACGCCACGAAAAGAAATGTCAAATGTAAGGCCTGACCCCGTTTTTTGACCCGTTTTTTGTTTGACCGGGATCAAACCACCCGGATCGCACTGGCGCTACATTGGTCACGGAGTTATTTATGACCGAAAACGATCCCACCTACATTACCGCAACGGAAATGGCCGGCCGCCAGCGGGATATCTCGGTCGCGGAATTCTTTCTGAAGAATCGCCATCTACTGGGGTTCGATTCGCAGGCCAAAGCACTGCTCACCACCGTCAAGGAAGCCGTCGATAACGCGCTCGATGCCTGCGAAGAAGCCGGCATTCTGCCGGACATCCGCGTGCAGGTCATCGAGCGAGACCAGAACGTGTATCGGGTCATCGTCGAAGACAACGGTCCCGGTATCCTCGAAAACCAGATTGCACGCATCTTCGGCAAACTGCTGTACGGCTCCAAGTTCCACAAGCTCGCCCAATCGCGTGGTCAACAGGGCATGGGCATCTCGGCGGCGGGCATGTACGCCCAGCTCACTACCGGCAAGTCGCTACACGTCATCAGCCGCGTCAAGGGTGAGCGCATGGCCTCCGAGCTCTATGTCTCGGTCGACACCACCCGCAACAAACCGCAGATGCATGGCAAAAAGCAGATCAAGTGGGATCGGCCGCACGGCACCCGGGTCGAGGCCGAGATGGAGGGCCGCTACCAGAAAGGCACGCATTCCGTCGACATGTATCTCAAGCAAACCGCCATCGCCAATCCCCACGCCAGCTTTCATTTCGAGGGTCCTCATGGCGAAGACATCACCTACCAGCGCAGCAGCCAGGAGCTGCCACCCCCGGCGGTAGAGATCAAGCCTCATCCGCGCGGCGTGGAACTGGGCCGGCTGATTCAGATGCTGAATTCAACCGACAGCCGCCACCTGCTGCAGTTTCTGCAAAACGAATTCTCCCGCGTCGGCGCGAAGACCGCACGCAAGATCGTCGACACCGCAAAGCGAGGCCTGACCGAACGTTCGTTACCGAAACGCATCGCCCACGCGCAGGCGAATGCCCTCTATCGCGCGATCAAGAAAGTACCGGTATCGGCGCCACGCACGGACTGCGTTGTCCCCATTGGCGAGCAACGGCTACTCGATGGCATGAAAAAGGAAATCGACGCGGATTTCTATATCGTCAAGACAAGACCGCCGGCGGTCTACCGCGGCAACCCGTTCCAGATCGAAGTCGGTATCGCCTGGGGTCATGCCGGCGGCGCGAATCTCACGGTGGACAAAACCGGCCACATCAAAAAGGTCGTGCAGCACAAGCGCGATGCTACCGAGGCGCTGCTGCTGCACGCCGACGAGCCGGCGCATGTGCTGCGTTTTGCCAATCGCGTGCCATTGCTGTACGAGCAGGGCGGCTGCGCCATCACCCATGCCGTGCTGCAGACCAACTGGCGCAATTACGGCCTCAAGCAACCCAGGGGCGCCCTGCCGATCGCGCCGATGGTGATCCTGGTGCACCTGGCATCGGTGTGGGTGCCGTTTACCTCCGAGGCCAAGGAAGCGATCGCGCAATACCCGGAGATCATCAAGGAGCTGAAGCTGGGTTTGCAGGAATGCGCCCGCCGCCTGGCGGAACACCTGCGCCGCGAAAACCGTATGCAAAACGAATATGAAAAACGCACGCACATCGAAAAGTATCTGCCGCACGTCGGCATCGCGTTGCAGGACATTCTTCATTTAAGCGACGCGCAACGCGACCAGGCCGTCAGCAAACTCGACGACACCCTGCACAAATCCCGGAAAATCAAATGACAGACACCCGCTCCGCCAAGAGATCCCGCATGCAACAGGCGCTCGACCTTAAAACGATCGAGCTGATCGACGCTACGGCGGGCTCCATTCGCGACAGCATCGAACGCGGCGAACTGCCCGACATCGAGTTGCCCGTGCGCGGCCTGGCGAACGTCAACTATGACGCCGCCAAAGGCTATCTCGAACTCGGCGATGCGACCAAAACACGCACGCTCACGGTCAACACCGTGCGCTCGTTTGCGCAGACCCTGCGCCTGATGGCGGCCTCGCGACAGATGGTCGAGAGCGATGACTTCGCCACCAAACGCGAGGCCTACTACATCAGCAAGAACTGGGGCGACTGCCGCTTCGACGAACAGGCCGAGTCCGATGCCATCATGGACGACATCGAAGCGCTGGCCTCGATGCATGGGCTCTCGCGGGAACAGTTACGCTTCTATCCGGAGTCCCACGGCGGCTCGGTGGCCGGCCTCCTGACCGTCATGGACACCGATCCCGAAACCGGCGAGGCGATCGAGATCGACTGCGCCAGGCTCGGCAGCGGCGCCTATAGCGTGCCGCGCTCGGTGGAACGCCTCCGGTTCAGCACCGACGCGGCATTTATCCTGGCGATCGAAACCGGCGGCATGTTCCAGCGACTCAACAACCACCGCTTCTGGAAAAAGGCCAACTGCATCCTGGTGGAGATGGGCGGTGTGCCGACACGCGCCACGCGCCGCTTTATCCGGCGACTCTCGGACGAGGTCGACATTCCGGTGTATTGTTTCGTGGATTGCGACCCCTATGGCTTCGCCAATATCTACCGCACCCTGAAGGCCGGTTCCGGCAACGCGGCGCACATCAACCGCTTCTTTTGTGTGCCACGGGCACAGTTCCTCGGCGTAACACCGCAGGACATCATCGACTACGGCCTGGCCGATGCCACCCATCCGCTGACCAAAACCGATATCAAGCGCGCCACCGACGCCATCGACAACGATCCGTTTTTCAGCGCCCACCCGCAGTGGCTTGCCGCCATCAAACAGCTGCTCGAGATGGGCGTACGCGCCGAACAGCAGGCCCTGGCAAAGTGGGGGCTCAACTATGTAATCGAAGAATACCTGCCACGCAAACTCGAGGACAGGGGCGGGTTTCTACCCTGACACCGGAACCCGGTAGATCAGGGGATAGCCCTCTTTTTCCGCTCGTTTTCAAACGTCGGATTTTCAACCGAAATAAGTATACTGTCCCCGAAATTGGTTAAATTTTCGTTGTCCATCAAATGGGAGATTCACATGCCAATCGCACGCTGCGTGGTCAATGCCAAAGCCGCACTGGGGGAAACCCCGGTATGGAGCGCGGCCGATAACCGGCTGTACTGGATCGACTGCATGGCCGGCGCGATTCACAGCTATGATCCCACCGCCGCCGAGGATGTGGTCATACCGGTCGAAATCGAGGGCTACCTGGGGGCTATTTCACTGCGCGCCGAAGGCGGCCTGCTGATTCTGGCGGGAAAGGCCCTGTGGGCGCTCGACGCCGGTTCCGCCACGCCGCGACGCCTGGCAGGGGTCGAAGAAAATATGGCCGATAACCTCGTCAACGACGGCAAATGCGATCCCGCCGGAAGATTCTGGTTCGGCACCATGCACGCCGCGGAGAGCGAGGCTACCGGCGCACTCTATCGCTTCGACGGCGCCGCAGTGGTCAAGGTCGACCAGGGATTTATCTGCGCCAACGGCATGGGCTGGAGCCCCGACGGCAAAACGTTTTACCTTGTCGATATGATGCCGGGCCGTGTGCTGGCTTACGATTTCGACCCGGCTAGCGGAACAGCTCGCAATCGCCGCACACTTTTCAGTATTCCGGGCTCCGAGGGCATGCCGGACGGCCTTTGTGTCGATAGCGAGGGGGGCATCTGGGTGGCGCATTGGGATGGCTGGTGTATTTCGCGCTGGTCACCCGAAGGACACCGTTTGCAAACCCTGGAGGTACCCGTACAGCGGCCAACCTGCCCGATTTTCGGTGGATCCGGGCTGAGCACACTGTACCTGACTTCCTCGGCCGCCGATTTACCGGCCGAGTCCCTGGCGCAGGGCCCGCACGCGGGTGCCCTGTTTGCACTCGATACGGGCGTGCAGGGCGTGCCGATTGCCGAATTTGCCGGTTGAAAACGCTGCCACATCATTCGCAATCGACAGAATCGAGAACAACTGGGATACTGTCGGGCCCGGGTGGGCTCCGCAACGGACAGGGTTAACTGTCACCGGAACTCGTTATATCATCGGACGGTGGCAAACCGCGCCACTTTCCCGGCAGGAGAATTTATTTGGCAGTGCCCGATTCATCGGCTCCGGTCGCATCTTTTCAGCAGGCCTGGAAACGCTTCGGCGAAATCGTCGCAGCCAGGAATTTGAATTTCGATGTTCACAGCGGGGAATTTCTTTCCTTTCTTGGCCCATCCGGATGCGGCAAGACCACGATGCTGCGCATGATCGCCGGTTTCGAGCAACCCACCGAGGGCGACGTCTACCTGCAGGGCAAG
>JAJDOF010000112.1 GCA_022340305.1 Gammaproteobacteria bacterium | reverse complement strand
CCCGGTCGATTCCCCGCCTTTGCACATACTGGATGCCGGCGGTGGTAACGGGCTCGACAGTCTGCGCCTGGCGCGGATGAATCACCACGTCGAGCTGATTGATATTTCCCGGCAAATGCTGAACGACGCGAGCGCCAGTGCAGCGCTCGCCGGCGTCAGTGAGCGTCTGAACACGCATGCGGTCGATATTTTCAATATTGACGACGAGTTTGCGGCGAACGAATTTGACATCGTACTCTGCCACAACGTCATTCAGTTTATCGATGAGGTTAAAGCGGTGCTGGAAGCACTGTACCGGGTTTTGAAACCGGGGGGATTTCTGTCGCTGATCAGCACTAACCAGTATTCCTTGCCCTACCAGGCGGCCTTCCTGGAACAGGATCTGGACAAGGCCTTTGAACTGCTGGAGCCAAGTGACCAGTATAATGCCGTATTCGACATCCAGGCCCATGAGTTTCGTCCCGACGAAGTCATCGACTGGTTATCCTCGTTAGGGTTCAGCCTCGAGAAACACTATGGCATACGCTGCCTGTATAACTACTGGGGTACCAACGAGCTGAAACAGAGTTCGGCCGTGCAGGAAAAGCTCAAACGGCTGGAAATCGAGTTAACCGAGCGCCATCCCTACAATCTGATGGCTCGTCAATTCCAGCTGATCGCGCGCAAGAACTGATTTACGGGCGCCCTTGCGACACAGTCGCTGGCGCGGTTAACGCATGGTGACCAGCTCTTCGGCACTGGTGGGGTGGATGGCAACGGTGTCGTCAAAGTCCTTCTTGCAGGCGCCCATGCGAATGGCAACGGCGAACCCCTGTAACATCTCGTCCACGGTCGGTCCAATCATGTGGCAACCGATGATTTTTTCCTCTTCATCGAGACACACCAGCTTCATCGCGGTCGGCACATCGTGGCCGCTGATCGAATTGAACATTGCGGTAAAGCGGGTCTGGTAAACCCGCACCCGATCGCCAAACTCCGCCCGCGCGGCTTCCTCGGTGGCACCGATGGTGGCAATTGGCGGGTGCGAGAAGACCACGGTCGGGATCAACTCATAATCGAGGTGGCGATCGCTTTGCGCGTCATAGAGGCGATCGGCGAGACGCCTGCCGGCGGCAATCGCCACCGGTGTCAGCGCCGCGCGCCCGGTGATGTCGCCGAGGGCAAAAATGTTGGCCTGGTTGGTGCGCTGGTAAAGATCCGATTCAATGAAACCGCTGTCGGTGACCGCCACACCCGCATTTTCCAGCTTCAATGTATCGAGCTCGGCATGGCGACCAATGGCATAGATAACCTGGTCGACATCGTCCATGCCAACGCCATGGGTATCCTGCAGTTCAAGCTTGCCGGCCTTATTGCGTTTGATCTCCATCACCTGGCAGCGCAGGCGCAGCTCGATACCGGATTGACCCAGGCGCTCCATCAGGGTTGTCTGCATCAGGCTGTCAAATTCACCCAGCACATGCTCCTTGCGCAGAAACAGGCTTACCTTGCTGCCCAGGGCATTCAATACGCCGGCCAACTCGACAGCGATATAACCGGAGCCGACGATAGCAACGCGCTCGGGTTGCTTTTGCAGGGCAAAAAATCCGTCCGACGTGATTGCGTGCTCTATCCCCGGAATATCGGGAAGGCTCGGTACCGTGCCGGTAGCAATGACGATATCCCTCGCGCTGACGTGGGTGCCATTTACCTCGACGGTATTGGCATCGACAAAGCGCGCTTCGCCGTCGATTTCATCGATGCCGAGTTCCTTCAGGTAGCCGTGGTACCAGGTATTGATAGCGTCGATGTATTTTTCGCGCCTGTCGATCAGTTTCGGCCAGTCGAAACCGTTACAGGTCAGGTCGTAGCCATAACCCTCGGCATCTTTGATCATTTCGGCGAGGTTAGCCCCGAACCACATGATTTTTTTCGGCACGCAGCCGACGTTGACGCAGGTGCCACCAATCTTGCCGCGCTCGATCACGGCGCAACGCTGACCGTAGCTCGCGGCGCGTTCTACCACCGAGAGGCCGCCACTACCGGCGCCCAGGGATATCAGGTCGTAATCAAATTCGTGAGCCATGCGGTTTTCCATTTTTTCGTCCTGCACTGTAGCAGTTTTATGATGGATTTTTTACCCCCCGGACCACATAATTCGTAGCAAAGCACAGGCACCCATAAAAATGTTCAGAATAATCGTATTCCTGATATCACACGGCCTCGCGATGACCGCTGGAGTCGCGCTCGGCATTTACCTGCTACCCATTCTGATTGCACCCGATGGACCCAGCGATGCCGATGTCGCAAAAGTTTCCGACCGGGCGATATTTAGCGCGCAATTCAGCAGGGATCTCCCCGGCAGCGATTTCCTGCACTGGGGGGAGGGTGAGTTATCGATTTCTGCACGGCGTATCAGTTTCGATGGCGAGCTCTCACCCGGGCCGGATTATCGATTGTACCTGACACCACGAATGGCATTCGACGAAGAGGAATTTCTCGCGATGAAGGATGAATCGGCATACATCGGTAACATCGATAGCTTCGATAATTTCATTCTCGTTGTTCCTGAAAATATCGACCCGGCCAGGTATAGCGCGGCGGTGGTGTGGTGTGAATCCTTTGGCGAATTTATTACCGCCGCGGCCTATAAATAAGGAATCAGAAATTCAGCGAGGTGCCGCCATAGAGCTTGCCCTGCTGTTTCTCGACATCATAACCGTAGTCCAGAAACAGGTCGGTCTTGACGAAGGACTCAATTTTCCAGCGAAAACCGGTACCCACGGTATAGCGCAGGTCGCCGAAATCGATGCTCTGCAGATCATCGTAGACATTGCCGAGATCGACAAACAGGGTATGCGCCAGCCCCGGGTGCTTCCTGTAGGCGAAGATATATTCAAGATTTGCAAACCACCTGGCATCGCCCCGCTCATCGACATCCTCCAGCCCGCGGATACTGGATCCACCGCCGATATCGTAGTGTAAATAATCAAACGGACTGTCGTTGGCGACTTCGAATACGAAGCGGGAATTAAAGTTGTCATAGCGGTTCAGGCGCAGGAAATTAGTGATTTCGAGTTCGATAATGGTCGACTCGTAATCCGAGCCCAGCCATTCAAAACCCTGGTCCAGGGTGATCGCATAGTAGCTGCCAAAGCGTCGGTAGGGCTCGCGATGCACATCGTCAAGGATCAATCCCAGCCGCAGGTGATTGAACATACCAGCCTCCCTGGCTTCGATCGATGGTGGATAGGGTTCCCTCAGACCGCGATCTTCCAGGGAGATCGTGGATTCCACCGTTAACGGAATAGCGAACAGGTCAAGATTCCAGTCGCGTGCTACTCCGAAGGAAAGGGAATTGACGGTTTCGACATTATCGAAGCCATCCTCTTCCCTGTATGCGATTATTCGCCTGAGCTGCCAGGTCAGGTCATAGGGCTTGTCGAACAACGGTAACTCGTATTTGAAGCGCAGTTCTTCGGAATCGTTTCCGTCTGCTTCCTGTTCCTGCTGGGCGAGTACGTCCAGTGCCTGATCAGCGCCTTGCAGGTTATACATGCGCAGGCGAAATCCGCTCTTGATATCACCCTCGGAATTGCGGCTGACACGCGGTAACAGCAGCCAGTAGCGTCGTTCTTCCACGATGATATGTAATATGAGCTCGCCATTTTCATAGCGCTCGGTCTGTAACTGAATACTGCGAAACAAATCGGTATCACGTAATTCTTGCAGTGCCTTGTCGAGGGCGGGAAGGGTGAGCGTCTGCCCGATAGACAACTCGCTCCACTTGAGTATGTATTTCTCCTGGGTCTTGATGTTGCCAGTGACTCGAAATCGATCGATCGGCAGGCCGATGGCATCCGCGCTGATTCCGTCAAGCGAGGCCTGCGCAAGCCCCGGGACAAACACACAACACAGCCAAAGCCACGTCAATCGATGACTGGTGTAATTGGCTTTAACTCGCATTCGTTATTCTTGTGGGCCCCACAGGATACGATCGAGACTGTTGTCGGTTTCGGCCTCGATGATTTTCACGCCGTCGAAGCGAACGCCTTCCTGCTTCAATAACTGTGCCTGTTCGCGGTAGCTATCGGATCCGGGGTCGAATGCCAGTGTGCGGTTGGAGCGCACCACGCGAAACCACGGTAGCGGTTCGGGTGAACGTCCGAGCGCCGCGCTCACCATACGCGAGTAGCGCGGAAATCCTGCCGCTTTCGCCACTTCGCCATAGCCCATTACCTGGCCCGAGGGTATCGCTGCAACCACGTTCCAGACGCGGTGATCGAACTTGTCACGAAAACGACTCATGACCGAAGTCTACTATTGCTCGGAGTCGCTGCATAGCAGGCCGCTACGCTGGAATAAGACACGCTGTCAGCCGCCGGAATTCGTGGGAAATAACACCTACCGCCTGTCTGAACGTCAGGTAACTGCGACACTACGAGCAGGAATATATCGATCGGTTGCTCGACCTGGAGGTAAGATAATATAATCTCAAATTACTTTAACTATATATCTTAACTATCTGAATATTAATAACTTATATCTTCCGATAGATCCAAGCAAACGGATTCCATATCACCCGCTGCAGGTCCTTCGAAAAATCCCGGCTAGTGATGTTCGCGCTGCCCGAGCAGTACCAGGCGGCGGACTTCCGCCACCGCCACGCTGATGGTGGGGAAGTCGACGGTGCGCATTGCACCGAATTCATTCAACATGCCGTCGTAGCGTTCCAGTGCTACCGCATTTTGCGCTTCCCAGATCGCCATTGCCTTACCGGTTTGGCGCTTGTTTTCCACGGTTTGCAATACCAGTTCCGTCAGGTTGTGCTGGTTGGCATGCAAATCGTTGCGCAGGTTGAGAATCGCCAGGTTGTTCCAGTGATTTCGCACGATGGTTTTTGAAATGGCATCGCGAATCCAGTGCAGTTGCAGACGCTCGGAGATGGCGTAGAACAACTTCGCCACGGTTTCGATTTCGAGATCGAGTTTCACCTTGACCTCGATGATATCGAAGGCAGAAGCCAGCGTCGTGGTGTCGACCAGTTCCTGCGCCAGCGCCGGTGGCAGGCGATACTTGATAAAAAGACGTTTGCTGGCCAGGTAATTTTTACGCGATTTACCAATGATTGAACGCGAAATGACACTGATCAAACCCTGGGTGTCGGACTTGTAACGTTTAATCACATCGCTGACATTGAAATCCGATGGCTGGTGACGCAGCAACCAGCTTATCGAACGCTCCAGTAGTCCACTGACAGCACGGAAACTCTCGTAACGGTCAGCTTCGTGGACGACGTTATCCAGTTGCTCGAGCTTGCGCCAGGTATCGTAGAGTCCGAACACCTCGACGCAGACGACATAGGCCTTGGCGATATCTTCGATAGTCGAGCCGGTTTCCTCACGGATTCGGGAGCCAAAGCCGATACCGATATTATTGGCGATCTGGTTACTCAAGATGGTGGCGATGATTTCCTTGCGCAGCGGATGTTGCAGAATTTCGCTGGCGAAGCGCTTGCGGATCAAGCGCGGAAAATAACCCAGCAACATTGCGTCGTAACAGTCCTCCGTCAACGATGAGGAGCCGAGCAGGGCATTCTTATAAGTCAGTTTGCTATACGACAACAAGATCGAAAGTTCGGGTCGGGTCAAGCCGTTGTTCTTGGCGATGCGATCGGTAATCTGCTTGTCGCTCGGCAGGTGCTCAAGCCGACGATTCAATATCTTCCCGGCTTCCAGGTGGCGCATGAAGCGGGCGTGCTGGTACATGCGCTGCGCGGCATGATGTTCGATCACGTCAATAATCTGCGTTTGCCGGTAATTATTGAACAGGCATTTCTGCGCCACTTCATCGGTCATGTCGACCAGCAGTTGATTGCGTTCATCGGCAGAGAGCTGACCGGATTTGACCAGTTGCGACAACAGTATCTTGATATTGACTTCCTTGTCCGAACAGTTGACGCCTGCCGAATTGTCGATCGAATCGGTATACAGTAATCCGCCCGCCTGGGCGTATTCAACACGACCCCGCTGGGTAATGCCGAGGTTACCGCCTTCGCCCAGGGCCTTCGCGCGAATCTGCCGGCCGTTGATGCGAATCGCGTCATTGTGCTTGTCGGCGACATCGCTGTCGGTTTCGGCGCTGGCCTTGAAGTAAGTACCGATACCACCGTTCCAGATCAGGTCCACCTGGGCCTTCAGTATGTATACGATTAATTCGTTGGGGGTCAGGTGCTCTTCCTTGCAACCCAGCAACTGCCTGATTTCCGGGGTCAGGTTGATCTGCTTGGCCGAGCGTAAAAATACGCCGCCGCCCTTGCTGATCACCTTCTTTTTGTAGTCACCCCAGGATGATCGGTCGAGCTCGAACAGGCGTCGGCGCTCCTGCTCACTTTTCTTTATGTGGGGATTTGGATCGATAAAAATGTGCAGGTGATTGAACGCGGCCACCAGCTGGATACAGGGTGACAACAGCATGCCGTTACCGAAAACATCGCCGGACATGTCGCCGATGCCGACCACGGTAAACGGTTCCTTTTGAATGTTACGACCCAGGCCACGGAAATGGCGCTTGACCGATTCCCAGCCACCGCGCGCAGTTATCCCCATTTTCTTGTGGTCATAGCCCTGCGATCCTCCCGATGCGAAGGCATCGTCGAGCCAGAAATCGTATTCCCTGGCAATGGCATTGGCGACGTCTGAAAACGCCGCGGTGCCCTTGTCCGCGGCCACTACCAGGTAGGGATCGGGCTGATCGTGCAGACGCGTGTGTTTCGGTGATTCGATGCCTTCGGCAGTGCGATTGTCGGTCAGTTCCAGCAATGCCCTGATATAAAGCGAATAGCAGGCCTGCACCTCGGCATAAACATCGCCGGCGGGCACCTGTGATATTTGTTTGGTGATAAATCCGCCCTTGGAACCCGAGGGCACGATGACCGCATTCTTGACCATTTGGGCCTTCATCAGGCCGAGCACCTCGGTACGGTAATCCTCGCGCCGGTCCGACCAGCGGATCCCGCCGCGGGCGACTCGCCCACCGCGCAGGTGTATGCCCTCGAAACGCGTGGCGTACACATAGATCTCGCAAAGTGGCGACGGTTTGGGGAGGTCCTCGATAAGCTGGGAATCGAGCTTGAAGCTGATATGGCCGCTGTCACCACGATGCGGTTGAAAGTAGTTGGTACGCACCGTGGCTTCGATCAGGTTGAGCAGATGCTTGTAAATGAGATCGTGGTCCAGCGAAGCGATGGTATGCAGGCGTTGCCGAACCTGCTTGAATATATCGAGATACGCAATCTGGTTCGCGGCCAGCGGATCAAACTTGGCGAGAAAACCCTGCACCAGCAATAGCGTAATTTCAGGATAACTGTTCAGGGTCTCGATAATGTATTCGCGACTGTGCGGGAAGCGTATCTGCTGCAGGTAGGCGGTATAGGCACGCAGTATCTGGATATTCTCGGCTTTGATACAGGCGTTGAATAACAGGCAGTTAAACGCGTCGTTTTCGCTGCGTCGTCGCCAGATGCTTTCGAATAATTCACTGAAATGAAGCGGTATATTTTGCGGGTCCACGGAGCAGATATTATTGCCGTGTTCCAGCGTGAAGTGATTGATCCAGTAGTTACGATTGCCCAGGCGAATGCGATAGGGTCGACCGATGAGCACTTCGAGCCCCATCGATTCGAATATCGGCATGGATTGCGATAGCGGTATCGAGTCTTTTTGCGAGAACAACTTGATCGAATAATTCTTCGGATCCCGGGAGATTTTCACCAGTCGCGCCTGGGCCCGGTTGTGCGCATTGATGGTCGCCAGCACCGCAAGATCGGGTATCGCGTCGGCAACGGAAAAATCGCCCTGGTAATTCTCGGAGAAAGTATCTTCGCTGACTTTTAGCTTGCCGAGATCAGGATTGGCGTTAATCTGTTCGAATAACTGCCCGTACCACTTATTCATATCCTCAGCCCCTGGAGGTTTGATTCGGGACATTGCGCCGTTTTGGTGCAAGTCGAGGCGACTCTATCTGATCGACTCGTCATCGACAACACCGAATTGGGTTTGCCGACCAAATTATCTGT
>JAJDOF010000068.1 GCA_022340305.1 Gammaproteobacteria bacterium | reverse complement strand
ACCGGTCGGCGTCGAAACCTATGCCAACAGCCGGCGCATGGAAAAAAGCCTGCGCCTGCAAAACGCCGACCTGCTGACCGAGTACAACCTGTACGAGGCAGGTTTGTCGCGCCCGGTAGTCAAACAGGCGGATTTCCACGGTAAGGCACCCTACCTCGAGCAGCGCGCGCTCGACCATCAGGTGGCCTACCTCTGCACCCTGTCGATGACGGACAATGTCGATTCACAGGGCATCGCCCGTTATCCCGTCGGCAGCGCGCCACTCATCGATCCACAGACCGGCGAGGTGCCGATCGATGCCAGGGGGCGCCGCTCCTACCTGACGAGCATCGCCTATGGCCCGAGCATCGGCAAAAACATCGGGTTGGGTTATCTGCCCTACGAGTATTGCCAGGAAGGCCGCGAGATGATCATGGAATACCTCGGCGAGCAATTTCCGATGAAAGTCGAGGCAGTCGGCTACAAGCCGCTCTACGACCCGGAAAACCTGCTGCCTCGATCCTGAGTGATTGCGCGAGCGCGGGGGAATCCAGCCTGGGGAACGAGCCGATCATTGTCATTCCAGGGCCTGACCGCGGGATCCATCGAGATGTGCTCAGGTTGAGGGCTGATCCTGGTCAATAATGGCGGTAGCTAACTTAATCTCTACTTTTAGATTCAGGTTAACTGTCGCCTTAACTCGGTGAAATCCCGATATTGAATTCAAAATTGGTATCTGACCCGAGTTTCTACTCTTAGCGTCTAAAACGGCGACGCAGGGTAAACAGTGTCGACTCCTCGTCACCACCGCATATGTCCGCGGCAAAGGCTCCGCATTTTGCGCCAGGTATGCGGTCACAGGTCCGTTTGCGTCCATTCGAATTATGCGGGGGCACTATGATTTTCCGTATCCCGCCGCGCAAAACAACTCGACTTCGAGCAATATATCCTTTTTATCTGCAGGCTTTTCGGAGTTATAATCGCGAGGCTAATCAGTCACCTGACTTTTGACTGGCTGAGAATCGATAATAAAAAGCCTGTCAATATCCGTAATAAAACGATAACCGGAGAAGCAAATGAACCAAGACGACGAAATTAAATTTCTGCAACGACTGGTTGTGGAAAACAGCCTGAGCCGGCGTAAATTCCTGTCCGCGGCAATGGCCCTGGGCGTGGGCGCTATGGCACCGATGCTTTACAGCGAAGCGGCGCGGGCCGCCCCGAAATCAGGCGGCAGGCTCAGGCAGGGACTCACCGGTGGCGCGACCAGCGACGTGCTCGACCCGGGCCAGATCCTGGACTCCTACATGATCAACATCCAGTTCGGTCAGTTACGCAACAACCTGACCGAAGTCTCGGCCAGCGGCGAACTGGTCGGTGAATTGGCTGAAAGCTGGGAAGCGAATGCCAATGCCACCCAGTGGGTTTTCAAGATTCGCAAGGGCGTGGAATTCCACAACGGCAAAACCCTGGATTCGCAGGACGTGGTGGATTCACTGCGGCATCACTTCGGCGAGCAATCGACATCGGGCGCAGCCGGCATCCTCACCGGGGTCGACAATGTCAAGGCGGATGGCAAGAATAGCGTGATTATTAGTCTGAAAGGCGGCGATGCCGACTTTCCGTTCATCCTCAGTGACTATCATGTATTGATCTGTCCCTCCAACGGCGACGGCAGCATCGACTGGCAATCCGGCATCGGCACCGGTGGCTACTCCCTGGTGGACCACGAGCCCGGAATTCGCACCTTTACCAAGCGCAATCCGAACTACTGGAAAGAAGGCAAGGCGCATTTCGATGAAATCGAATCGCTGGGACTCGAAGATCCGTCGGCGCGTACCACCGCCCTGCGCACGGATGCAGTGGACTGCATCCAGAAAGTGGAACTGAAAACCGCCTCCCGGCTTGCCAAATTGCCGGGGATAAAGGTTATCGCCACCACTGGCAACAAGCAGATCACGCTGCCGATGCGAGCGGACATGGCGCCCTATGACAACAATCACGTGCGCATGGCGCTCAAGCTGATCATCCAGCGTAAAGAGTGGCTGAACAAGATCGCCTTTGGCTACGGTGAACTCGGCAACGACAATCCGATCGGCCCGGCCAACATCTATCGCGCAACTGCGGACGAGTTGCCGCAGCGGGAATACGATCCCGACAAGGCGAAGTGGCACCTGAAGCAGGCCAAGATGGAAAACCTGTCGGTGACCTTCCACGCCGCGGATACCGCATTTGCCGGTGCCGTGGACGCCGGGGCACTGATGCGCGAATCGGCCAAGCCCGCCGGGATCAACATCGATGTGAAACGCGAGCCGAATGATGGCTACTGGTCCGATGTGTGGTTGAAAAAGCCCTGGTGTGGCTCCTACTGGAGCGGCCGGCCCACGGAGAACTGGATGTTTTCCCAGGTTTACTCCGCGGATGCCAAGTGGAACGAAACTTACTGGAAGAACGAGCGCTTCAACAAATTGCTCATCCAGGGCCGCGCTGAACTGAATCAGGCTAAACGACGCGAAATCTACGTCGAAATGCAACGCATCGTAAACGACGACGGCGGTGCGATCATACCGCTGTTCCTCAGCGACGTGATGGCGGTGAACGACAAGCTCGGGCTCCCTGAAAAAATCGGCAACGCCTGGGAGTTGGACGGCATGAAGAATGCCGAACGCTGGTGGTTCGCTTAAACACCCCGATTTGACTATCGGTTCGAGAGGCCGGGGCAACCCGGCCTTTTTTATTGGCGGTGAAAAAACCGTGGGTGTGGTTCAAAGCGTCTTTCAGGTGTGTTAGCCGAAGATACTAAAGGGGATCCGTCAAACCTCCAGATCGTGCCTGGACGCTGCCGGATTCCAGTCTGGTTTGCGCCGCGTCTCGCGGTAAATCATGAAAATCGCGGCAGCGATGACGATCGCCGCACCGAGCCAGATGGACCCGCCGGGAAACTGATCGAAGATCAGGAAACCGAGTAAGGTCGCCCACAACAGGCGCACATAGTCGAGCGATGCGAGCAATGATGCCTCGCCGTGTTTGTAGGCAAAGATATTGCACTTCTGGGCAAAATAGGACACCACACCCACGCCAACGAGTAACAGCCATTCCAGGGTAGTCGGTGGCTGCCAGAAAAATATGCCGGGCAGTATCATCACCACTCCGACACCGAGCGCACCGTAAGTCAAAATCGTATCGGAGCTGTCGCTGCGTGATAACAGGCGCAGCAATATCATCACGCCAGCGGCACCCGCCGCACCCGCCAGCGATAACAGGCCATAGACAGAAAAATTTTCGGTGCCCGGCTGCAACATGATCATTACACCGACGAAACCCATCAGCACCGCGCTCCAGCGGTATACACCAACGGTTTCACCGAGAAAAATGACCGCGAGTATGGTGACGAAAAAGCTCTTGGCGAAGAAGATCGCCGTGGCATCCGCCAGTGGCAAATAAATGACCGCGGTAAATCCGCAGAGCATCGCCACCAGGGCGCAAAGGACGCGCAGCAGCTGCAATCCGGGCCGCGCACTGCGTAGCGAGCCGGGGAAATTGCGCAGTATCGCCGGCGCCACCATGACGGTCATGCAGATTTGGCGCACCAGCAAAATCTGCGTGATGTGCAGGTGTTGCCCGAGCAGCTTGATCAGCAAGGCCATCACTGAAAACACCATCGAGGCCAGCATCAGGAATACGACGCCCTTCAGGTTATCGGACAGACGATGGAACCAGTTCAAGCCAAACAGCCTTTTTATTGAGTGGAAACAATGGAGACAGCCCTGGCAAACAGCAAGACGATCATCGACGCAACGAACGCGCGGTATTGTCGCCAATCCTGGCACCGAGCGCAAAAGAAACAAAAGACGAAAAAGGACGCTGTCTGTCCGCTATTCAGAGTATTCGGAACGAGGCTAGCTAATCGTCCCGGGCCCTGAAGCCGAGGCATGCCAGCGCTCGACGACACTGTGCATCGCAAAGCAGCGATCAAGCAAGACCAGATCGGAAGCTCCGACACCCGCATCGGTCATGTGGTCACGCCAGGTAGACGTCACCCCGAGCACCGCACCGGCGATTTCGTGAGCGAGCTCGTCAGCCACACCCATGCGGCGCGCCGCGGCCTGGATATTGTCGACAGTCGGAGTGGCCCCGAAAGGACCGATCGCGATGGCATGCGACCCCTGCAGGCTGATTTGGGGCACGATGTCATAGCCCGGAGAGAGTGAGTAGTCAGAAGCGGCCGCTCGCTTCATGAAGGCGTGATTGCGCAGATGGTCATCGGTGTTGCCGATCGCGATATTGAATAGCATGCGGCGAAACACGTCCGCGCCGAGGTCGCTGGTCAGATGCCCGATACGTTTGCCGAGCTGGGTAATGCCGGGATACGACATCGTCGATTCGTCGATCTCGGTGATGTCGAATTTGTTGATGAGGCTGGCTACCGAAACCAGGTGATGCTGCTCGTTGGGCGCCTGGTCGAAACGTTCTACCAGTATCACCGGTCCGCGATCGGTTTCCGTGAGATCCACATCGGGCACCTCGATACCGGCTGCGCGCGCCATGCGCATCGACGCGAGCTCGACCCGGCACATATCGACCAGGTCAGAGTCGCGGTTGAATTTCGCGATCCACTCGCGGCCGTCGTTTTCGATGAGTGACTTGGGCCGCGCACCGCCGAGGCCGCTGCCGTGGAAGAAGTAGGGCTCCAGCGCGCGATCCACTTCCTTGCCGGCCTCGATATCACCGGCAATGTGCTGCAAATGCACCAGGTTCTCGAATGGTCGCTCAGGCGGTGGCCGCACCGGGTCGCCGAGATTCGCTGTGAAGTGCAATGCGCCCACGCCCTCGCCCGAGGCCGCGAGCAGGAATTCGACCTGTGTGACCGGCGGGGGCCGGCGGGTTTTGGTGAGACAGCGCCGGCCCCACTCATCGGGTCCGGCGTCGATCAGAACGCCGAACATCGCGGGTGTATCGCGGGTACGATGTTTGACGTGGATTTCGTCGTTCAAAGGCAGGTTGATCGGGTCCAGGGCAAAGGCCCGGGGATGGTTGATATAGGCTTTCGCATATTTGAAGCGGCCGCGCTTGTCGTCGACAATCAACTGCCCGGCGAGCAAGATCGTGCCGTCGCCGAATTCAACATGGACAAAAAGTTTCTCCGGCATCAGATGTCGAACTCGTCGGCATCCGGCGCGCCAGGTGCGCGGGCGCGCTTACGCATGGCGTTACGGCCGAGCGCCTCACCCAGGGTATCATCGCCGCGCGCGATGACCCGATCAAACGCCGTCGGTAGTCCGAGCACGTCGAGCAGCGCAAGGTAGGCGCCGACCGTGATGTGCGGGGAGCCGGCTTCGACTTTTCTGATCGAGCTCTCGGACAGCCCGGCTTTGGCCGCGGCGTCGGCCTGGGTCCAGTTCCTGAGCAAGCGGGCTTCTTTCAAGCGCGCACCGAGAGCGGCCAACGACCCCAGGGCGGCATCGCTGATCAAGGCATAGGACAATGAGCTTCTCGGCATAGTGCGAATCACATTTCAAACAAGTTATATAATACGTCAAACGGTATTTATCAATTTATATAGATGTAATTGCACCAACCTGCACATATTTTTTGCCCCGGACGAACTAAATGCATGTCAAGATACGTGTTTATATAAATGTATATAATCGATTAACCAGTATATATAAACGTTTTCTATCTCTGCTTCACTTACCATCGGTGATGATGATTTCATAATGCGCTTATGAGCCCGATCAAAAAACCTGGATCGACATTTTGAACATATCAATGTATATGAAACAAAATAACTATTTAAACACGTTATATAAATTCTCGTGGTTCTCCGATGCGCCTGCCATCGTTATTGAAGATTTGATAATGGGCTCCAGGAGCCGACCACAAACCGAAACCACTTTATCGATATTTCAGTTTATATAAATATATATATGGAGTTAACCATGCTATATAACAGGTTTTTGGTCTTTGATGCACTTACCGTCGCTACTGATGATACGCAGCTGCAATCCAGGCCTCTGGGCAGGTCTTCGATCGCAGGCCCGGCTTGTACATGCCGAGTACATGGCTTACCGGAGCTCTAGTTGATTTGGGTAAGCTGGATAACGCTCGAATAACCGCCGAGGCTGCTCTCCAGGTAAAGGAATTTTCTGTAGCGGCGCGGTTACAAAGCTTGCACTCCTGCGTGTATCGGAGCCTTAAAGGCAATCTACTGGTCACCGTCCTTGCTGAATAAATCTTTATAACGTCCTTCTCGAGTCCAGGCTCTGTCAAAACTCCCATTAAGTCACGCTGGCTTCATCGACATAATGAGCAGTCCGTGCGGGAAAAAGTGCGGGCTGGCAACAGTTCTCTTCCTCGATAAATCCGCCCATTTTTCAGCCCGAAATGGAAGGATATATTTTACCATGCACCCGGGAGCTTGCTCCCAGCCCAGGCTAACAACAGGTATCGGTGTAACCATCCGCTGCCACGTCACAGCCCTGATTATTCGATCGAATTGATTCAAATCAATACGCGAGCACGGCAGGAGTATGCAATAAGTGTTAAACAGATATCGTTTTCTATTAAAAAATGAAAAGAATCATCTTCACGCTATGTCTGATAATGATGCCATGTATATCCACCGCCGAGGTATACGCTGAATTAAGTTTCGAAAGCGGCGGTGAAACGCTTGCAAGCACATCTGCAGAAGACCTGAGTACCGCCGGCGGCATAAAAATTGCACTGGGTTTTCAAAGATATATTGGCGGATTCGATGACGTCGGCATTTTGTTATCGCTGGGTTATCTCTACGACACGATCGACGCCTCAAACGGAACCACCGAAACCGACGCCATGGTTTTGGAGTTCATTTACTTTCGCCTGTTCGGGCCCCATCGAATCGGTACTGGCGGCAGTTACCATTTGAATCCCGGATATGAGGAGGACCTGGATGGTTTCGCCCGGAGAAAAATAAATTTTGATGATTCGCTGGGATTTGTAGTTCGATATAGCTACACCTTCACGGGCGGATATCAGGCCGGTGTACGCTACACGCTGATCGATTATCAAGCTAATGGTGAAAACCTCGATGCCGATAGTGTTGGCCTTTTTATTGCAAGCAGTTTTTAGGCTATCTCGATCTACTCGCAAATGCGTCTAAATGATGAGGATCGGAAAATGAAGATCAAGACCCATGCAAAATTCTTAATCCTGGGGGTCATCACTGGCTTATTGCTGTCGGCTTGCATGAGCGGGTACCAGACGAGATTGAAAAGCAGTGTCGTTGATTATCTCTATCCACATGAGAGCGACACAAAAATTCAACCATCTGTGCCCGTTCTAAAAATTCCGCTCAATGTCGGCATCGCATTTGTTCCGGAGCAGACCGACGCCAGGCGTGGTAACTACGGCCTCTGGGCGAGCAAGCCGGGCGTCGGAGTGCTGTCAGAGGCGACCAAGGAAGAAATTCTTCAAAAGGTCGCTGACAACTTTAGAGATCTTGACTATGTCGACGAAATTGAAGTCATTCCCTCGGCATATTTAACCCCCGGCGGAGGGTTTTCAAATCTTGAGCAAATTAGAACAATGTACGGTATCGATGTTATTGCGCTGGTTTCCTATGACCAGATACAGTTTACCGATGAGGGGATGCTCTCGTTTACTTACTGGACGATTATCGGCGCGTATGTCGTGGCAGGGGAGAAAAATGACACCCAGACAATGCTGGATACTGCCGTATACGATATTGAGAGCAAGAAGATGCTGCTTCGGGCTCCCGGCACCAGCATGATCAAGGGCAGCTCCACCATCGTAAATTTGAGTGAGGAGCTGAGAAAAGACAGTCTGGAAGGTATTGAAGAAGCGACTACCCAAATGATTTCAAACCTGGGTGCGCAACTGGAAAAATTAAAAGAGAAAATCAAGCGGAAACCAGAAACGGTTAAAATCGTAAAAAGTGTCAATACCACCGGTGCCACGGGAGGTGGTGGCTCTGGAGGGGGAGGAGGAGCGGTTACTGGCCTGGAAATTTTAACGATGCTGAGTTTTCTTCTGCTTGCTCAGGTGAGAAATAGACGAGGCTAGTCAACAGATTTCGAGATCGATAACTGCAGACGCAAATTTTTTATTCAGGGCATATCGAAAAGCAAAATACCAGATAATTAATGACTGTTTCGGATCCAGGCTCATGGCATGGCCGTTTCTCGCCGCCAATTCCCTGAATCTTTGCACCTGCTTTCCCGATAGCGGGCGCTTATCAGCAGTAATCAGGAGAGGAAACGAAGATGAATTACGGATGCGGAATATAGTGTCGGCACGCTGAGTCTAATCCCTCGATCTACTCATTAGCGGCCTCGGTTCGCAGCAGCGAATCTGACATTTCGCTGAAACCGAAGCCGCCAGGCTGTGAGGTCAGATAGGTGGGTGGTGTCCTGATCTCGGCAATATAAGGCGCTATATTTGCGACAGCGACCGTGACTGGAAAGCTGGCGAACATGCAATCATCATTGGGGGAGTCACCAATAAAGATCGCCTCTTTTTTATTGACCTGGTAATGATCGAGCCATCTTAGCGCCATAGCCGACTTGCTATAGTTTCCACACCAGACATTGATATGAATTGAGCTCATCTTTGCATTGAATCCGGCCGCGCTACAGTACTCGGCTATGATGGCTGCTTGCTTACGCTCAACCTGCCAATCCTGACCGATGTCGAAGGCGATATCTGTCTTGCGAAACGATTGATCCGCGGTTTCCCGGGCGTGCACAAATCGAGCCAGAACATCCTGTTTTAAAACCTGCAGCCGTTGCCAATTGAGTTGGCGATCGGACTCGGGCAGGGCATAGGTATGGGACAGCTGTCCCTGCGCGTTTCTGCTGATAAAGAAAGAGCCATTTTCGCCAATAATTGAGTCGATAGGCCAGGTTCGAATCATGCAGTCACACCACCCGGCACTGGCCCCGGTGACGGGAATTACCTTGATACCCGCGGCTTGAAGCTTTACCAGAGCGTTGAATGCTGCCGGCGGCAGTCGACCTTCCCAGGTCAGCGTTTCATCGACATCCGTGAAAACGATGGCCGGACGAAAAGGGAATTGCTCTGGCAGGGGAGCGGGAGTCAAATAGCCAGCTCAAGCACAATCGGCTGATGATCAGACAGGCTTGTGGTGGTATCGACTGTGAAGCCTGAACTGATTGATCGGAGTTCGCTGCTCAGCCAGAAATAATCGCGGCAATGGGGGCCCTCAGGCCACTGCTTCGAGTCGTGCACGCCACAGGTCGGGGCATGTTCTTTAGTCCGGTTGCAATGCAACCAGGCATCGTACCAGCCGCTGTCGAGTTGATAGCTGTATTGCGGTGAGTCGGTACCAAAATTAAAATCGCCGCAGAGGATTCTTGCCGATGCTAAATAGTCCTGCTGATAACATCCACTGGCAACCTCCTTGGGCGCGTCGTGTTGCGCCAGGCGCTCCTTTTCCAGTGCATGGAGACGCTCTAGCTGCAGTTGATTCTCGTTGGCATCATGAAAGGCCAGATGCGTGTTGATGACACTCAGGTATCCGCTATTCGAGTCTACAACGGTTTCAATCGCTACCCGCTGCATTTGCTTTGTCCCCGCAACAGCCGGTTTAGGCAATTGATGTACTTTATAATCTACGGGTATGGATTTAAGCAGGGACAGATTGCCAAACTCTCTGCGCTCAGATTTATCGTGGGTCGTACCGGGCCAGCTGAATCCTGAGCCCCAGACAGGAGTAAATTCGGGAAAAGCCTGTTGCAAGATCGCCAGTTGATCAGCTTTTCCTGGCGCGCAATGTTCATTCATATTACGGGCGATTTCCTGCAGACAAATAATATCGAATTCTCCGCGGGAAAAGATATATTCGATGGTCCGCTCCAGATCAACCTTGCCGTCACAGGCCTTGCCGCACTGAATATTCCACGACAGAATTCGCACTCACTTGATACCCGCATGCATGAATGACTGGATAAACTGTCGTTGGAAAACAAGAAATAGTGCCAGCAACGGGCCGACTGCAATCAGGGTACCGGCAGAAATTACCGACCAATCAACGCCCGACTCGGGCGCACCAAAAATCGCCATGCCAACCGTCAAAGGGCGACTGGCCACAGTATTGGTGACGACAAGCGGCCATAAAAAGTTATTCCAGTGATAACTGATCGAAACCAGGCTAAAGGCGAGGTAGGTTGGAAATGCCAGCGGCACGAAAACCTTCCAGATCAGCGAAAGGCCCGAAAGACCCTCGACGCGAGCCGCATCTTCCAGCTCCTGGGGAACAGTTTTGAACGTCTGGCGCAGCAAAAATATACCAAAGGCGCTCGCCAGGTAAGGTAATCCGACACCGAGATAGGTATCGATTTGCCCGAGGTCTGAGAGGGTCTTATAGTTTTCCACGATAAGCACTTCCGGCATAACCATAAGCTGCGTCAAAACCAGTGCCAGCGCAAAGCCCCGGCCGAAAAAGTTTTCTCGAGCCAGCGCATAACCGGCCAGTGTGCAAACGAACAACTGGGACACCAGTATCAGCGTCGTAATAACAATCGTATTCAACATGTAACGATAAAATGGAGCCTGGTCCCAGGCTGATACAAAATTCTCCAGGGTTAACGGTGCGGTCAGTGAAAATTGGGTGGCGTACTCCGGCGGATGAAATGCCGCCCAGAAGGCATAAAGCAGGGGTAGCACCCAGAGGATACCGAGCAGATAGGCAGAAAATCTTGAAAGATGCTGAAGCCAGGTCGACATATTGATATACCTATCGATAGTGAATCTTGCGATCGAACAAAAGCATTTGCGCGAGAGCTATCAAGGCCAGTGCCACTAACATGACCACCGTTAAAGTCGCGGCATAATAACTGTCGAGAAAGCTGAAGGCGGTTTCATAAATATAATAAAGCAGCAGATTGCTGGCGTTATTGGGGCCACCCTTGGTCAGAATGAACAAATGGTCAACCAGCTTGAAGGCATTCAGCAGTGCATTGATCAGCACAAACAGTGTTGTCGGCATTAACAGGGGGAAGGTGATTCTCCTGAATATCCGCCAGGGGCCCGCGCCCTCCACTTTTGCCGCGTCATAAAGCTCGGGGCTTAAGGTTTGCAATGCCGCGAGATAAAAAATCATGAAAAATCCAGCTTCCTTCCAGATGGTCATTGCCATCAAACTGCCTAATGCCGTATCCGGGTCACCAAGCCAGTTGGGACCATCGATGCCCACGGCGCGTAACAATTGATCAAAAAGGCCAATGTCCGGGCTATAGAAAAAAAGCCATATGTTAGCGACGGTGATCATCGGTAGTATGGTAGGCGTGAAATAGGCGAGCCGCAGCAGACCTTTATGCTTAATCTTGCCATTCACCCAGAGCGCCATCGCAATAGCGAGGGCAATAGATGTTGGCACCGTGCCCAGGGCATACCAGAAATTATTCTCGATTACCTTCCAGAAAACCGGATCTTCGATCAGGAGTCCGTAGTTTTCGAGTCCAACAAATTGACTCGGGGCGACATCGGATTTCGCCCAGGTCGCACTGCGCCAGAAGGTCTTGAGCGTGGGCCAGTGCGTGAAGGCAATCAGTAGCGACAATGCTGGCAACATCAACAACCAGGCTTTCAAATTGAGTCGTCTATTCATTTAGGGAGACCGGGCTTGGCAATGGTTTAAAACCGGTAAAGAGGCCAGGCAATCTGGCCTCTTTACAACGCTTACTGGTAGCGACGTAAGACTCGCCTGGCCTGAGCCTGCGCATCTTCCATGGCCTTTTTAGCGCTCATCTGCCCAGTCAATGCGGCCTGCAATGCATCATCCAGGAATTTACGCACACGACCTGCCTCGTGAGTTGCAAGCTCTGCCGTAGCATAGGTTAGCTGATCCCGTGCAACCGCAGCGGGGGGGAAAGTCTTCACGTAATCCTGCAGGATTTCGGTCTGGTAGGCTGCCGGGCTGACGCCCATGTAGCCAGTCGCCTTGGACCAATGCGCGGCCTGCTTTGGAGAAGTCATGAACTGGACCAACTTCAACGCCGCTGCTTTTTCTTGCGGACTTGAATTTTTGAAAATATAGAAGTTTCCACCACCGGTGGGCGAACCTAATTCCTTTTTACCTGGCAGTTTGGCGACACCAAAATCAAAGCTTGCGTTATTTTTTACGGTAGTCAAATTACCGGTTGAATGCCACATCATTGCGGTTTTCTGCTCGAGAAAATTCTGCCGCAAGGTTCCCCACTCAATCACTCCTTCGGGCATGATGGCATATTTCTTCCCCAGGTCCTGCCAATACTCCAACGCAGCTATAACGCCGGGTTTATCGAAATAGGTCTCGTTTCCTGCCTGGTTCATCAACACTTCGCCATTCTGCTTGGCCAGCGCGGCGAACATCCAGTACGGATAACCGGTTGACGGAATCATCGCACCCCATTGCTCGACATTTCCATTGGCATCTTTTTTAACCAGCTTTTTCCCGACAGCGGCAAACTCTTCCCAGGTGGTGGGAGGCTTTTCCGGATCCAGGCCGGCGGCCCGAAAGGCATCCTTGTTGTAATACATGACAATGGTGGAACGCTGAAACGGAATGCCCCAGGTTTTACCGTCGGCTTTGCCGTTTTCCATCAACGCCGGGTAAAAGCCATCCAGCCATTCACGCTCGGCGTCGGTTTTTACGAGATCATCAAAGGCGTCAATTGCCTCAAGATCACGCAATTCGTGTATGTCTATCGAAAACATAACCGAAAGCTGCGCCGGTTTGCCGCTCTGCAATGCCGCCAGCGCTTTAACCCGTGCATCATTGTAGTTTCCAGCATAGATTGCGGTGACATCGATATCGGGGTTTTGCACCTCGAATTCTTCAATCATACCGTCGACTATCTTGGTGAGTGCCCCACCCACAGCGACTGGATAATACATCGTCAGTTCTGTCGCGGCGCTGACAGCGCCAGTAAATCCCAGCACTGCGGAGAGTGCCAGAGCTGCCAGGTTTTTGTTGGTCGTTCTCATTTCAAATCTCCTCTCTTTAGTTTGTTGGTTGTGGATCAATTGAAGTCCGGGTGGAACTTGAAAATTGGTGCTCAAACTCAGGCTTCCAATGAATCGATATATTTTGCTCGGCGGCAAACAGCGCATGCCCTGGATAGCGAAGCTTGACCAGTGATTCGGAAACACCTTCGCCGCCAATGTCGGCCAGCACGATGGTATCGGCACCATGGTAGTCACAGCTGACGACGCGGCCGGGCATCCCGCCGTCTTCTATGCGAATATGTTCAGGACGCACACCGAGCAGTTTGTCGCCCGCCGGAATGATATTCATCGGCGGGCTACCGATGAATTGCGCGGCGAAAACCGTCGCTGGCCGGTTGTACAAATCTTCCGGCAGGCCGATCTGCTCGATTCTGCCATCATTCATCAAAACTATTTTATCCGCCATGCTCATGGCTTCGACCTGGTCATGGGTAACGTAGATCACTGACATACCGAGGCGTTGCTGCAGTGCCCGGATTTCAGTTCGCATTTCATTGCGCAACTTGGCATCGAGGTTTGACAGCGGTTCGTCCATCAGGCAAAGGTTTGCCTCCGACACGATCGCACGCGCCAGAGCGACTCGCTGGCATTGCCCGCCCGATAGTTGCCCAGGTTTCTTATCCAGGTGTTCTCCAAGACCGACCAGGTCAACTACTGAAGTGAGTCGCTTTTGCTGTTCATCCTTTTGCACTTTTCTTGCCTTTAATCCGAACAGGATATTTTCCTTGACACTGAGGTGGGGAAATAATGCATATGACTGAAAAACCATGCCCAGTTGGCGCTGCCCGGGTCCGAGGTGAGTAATGTCTTTACCATCCAGCTCGATGACGCCGGTATCCGGGTTTTCAAGTCCCGCTATCATCTTCAACGATGTCGACTTTCCACAGCCGGATGGACCGAGCAGGGCGACGAACTCGCCATCCTCAACGGTAAAATTTAAATCATCAACGACTTTTTTGTCGCCAAATATGCGCGATAAGCCCTCTACTCTCAGCATTGTAGACACTCCGGTACTGGCCCCACTTCAAACATTTCTATTTGCAGTTCAAGGCATAAATTTCGAATGGGTTTGGAAATGACATCCATGATCAGCATATCGACGTCTTCCAGCACGCCGGTAATGACCGGGGCATACCGGGCTAGCTTGGAATGATCAGCGACCAGAATCCGCTCCTCGCTATTTTCGATAATGGTACGCGACACGCTGGATTCTTCAGGTGTAAAATCAAGCAGCTGCCCCTTCTGGTTGAGACCCCCGACGCCAAAAACACCATACTGAATATTAAACTTGCCCATATACGCGGTAGTTTCCGGTCCCATCATGTCCTGATCATTCGCCCGGACCTGGCCTCCCGCCAGGTAGGTTTGAATCTTGGTGTTTTTACAGAGCGTCAATGCAACATTGATATTGTTGGTAACAACGGTCAATCCCGGGTGGTCCATCAAGGCTTCCGCAACTTGCTGCGGGGTGGTACCGATCCCCAAGAACAGGCTGGTATTCTCGGGTAACAACTCGACAACCTTGCGCGCAATATTTTGCTTAGCCGCAAGGTTCATGACCGTGCGATTACTAAACGAAACATTTTTATTGCTACTGGGTAACTTGATTCCTCCATGTACCCGCCTTACAAGGCCCAGTTCACTCAGTTCATTCAGATCTTTTCTGATGGTTTGCACAGTAACATCAAACAATGACGTGATATCAGCACTTGAGAGCACGCCATTAGCCTGGTGCAGCCCGTCCATTATTCTTTTTTGGCGAGAGGATAAAGCCATAATTCTTGATTTTGGTTAAATCCACGGCTAGATGAGTATCGAGCGGAAACGACCATAGAATTAGCAGGTGAATGGTTCATTCGAAATACTATACCCTTCGAACGAACCTTTAGTCTAGTAAAAACCGGATAAACGAACCTCAACTTGGTAATAATTGCCCAACGAAGGAACCTCTCATCGAAACAGATGACTTCCACGCAATCGATTTTTTATATATCGCGTAAGGGTCTGAGCGGGCCCGATCTCGGCTGCTGGTGCGGTTTAGGCAGGAGGCCCTGAAACAATTCTGGTAGTCTAACTTCTAATACCAGACGCTCAATTTTCAGAATTTTTTTGAAGGGACACTATGCATAACAATTTAATTCAGAAATACAACATTCCCGGGCCACGATACACAAGCTATCCAACCGTTCCATATTGGAATGCAGAGTCGATTACGCCAGCCTCATGGAAAGATACGGTTGTAAAAGCATTTGCAGAAAGCAATTCAAGCGAAGGCATAAGTTTATATATTCACCTGCCGTTTTGCGAAAGCTTATGCACATTTTGTGGCTGTCACAAACGCATTACCAAAAGACACAGCGTCGAATCCCCATATATCGATGCCGTCATTAGTGAATGGAAGACCTACCGGAGCTTATTCGACGCAACTCCCAGAATCAAAGAATTACACCTTGGAGGGGGTACCCCGACATTCTTCAGTCCTGATCATTTGAAAATGTTGATTGACGGAATCATGGAACATTCACGGGTAGCAGAAGGATATGAATTCAGCCTTGAAGCACACCCCAACAGTACAACTCGGGAACACCTCAAAACCTTATATGACCCGGGGTTCAGAAGATGCAGTTTTGGAGTTCAGGACTACGACCCCCTGGTGCAAAAAGCGATAAACAGGATTCAAAGTTTCGAACAGGTTAGGCGGGTGACCGATTGGGCTAGAGAAACAGGATATACCTCGGTAAGTCATGACCTGATCTTCGGCTTACCGCATCAAACCCTGGAAAATGTGGTCGATACAATTAATAAAACAAATGAAATTGCTCCCGATAGACTGGCATTTTACAGCTACGCGCATGTCCCCTGGATAAAAGGTACGGGCCAACGCGGTTTTAGCGAGGAGGACCTACCTAAAAATGAGACTAAAAGAGCACTGTACGAGACGGGGAAGAAACTGTTATCAGAATTTGGTTACGAGGAAATCGGCATGGATCATTTTGCCTTGAAGTCTGATTCCTTATATCAATCATTACAACGCAAGCAATTACACCGTAATTTCATGGGGTATACGGCCAGTAAAACTCGGTTAATGATCGGCCTCGGTATGTCGGCGATTGGTGATTCCTGGTACGCTTTCGCGCAAAATGAAAAAACGGTTCCCGAATACGAAACCCGCGCCAATAGTGGCGAGCTTCCGCTATTTCGAGGTCATTTATTGACTGATGAAGATCGTATACTGCGGCAACATATTCTAAATATCATGTGTCATTTTGAGACGACATGGGAACAGCCCGATAGCCAGTTTCCCGAGTTAAAGGAGTGTCTTCTGATGCTGGCGGAAATGGAGGCTGATGGACTGGTAGAGCTCGGGAAAGATAAATTAGTCGTGCCGGAACATGCCAGACCCTTTGTTAGAAATATCTGTATGGCTTTTGATTTGCGATTGTTGCGAGAAGCTCCCGATACCCGGATATTTTCGATGACAATTTAACTCCCCGGCAAATATGAGCCCGGCAGGACAGGTTGTAAAATGAACCGATTTTCACAAATCATAATACATAGCGGACTCGCTTTTCTTACTGTAGCCACGGTCAGCTTGTTTACCTCTGCCCTGACATCGGCACGGGCCGAGACATTTGTCGGCTCTAATGTCGATAGCCGGGTCATTCTCGCCTTCCATGTGAATGAGAACGCCGCACAGGCGTGGTTGCCCGACGACTGGTTGATAGAATCCTTCTCTACAGGTCCACTGGCAGGCGCCAACCTGCTTGTCGTGCTCGTCGACCGACACCTCGCCCGAGACGGCGAGGGAAATCCCACAACACCTTCCTCCTATCGCGGCGTGGCACTTGTTAGCCCCGGTTCACAGCAAGGCTCGGTTCAGACCCGCACCTACGTAACCCGCATGTACGCCACGCCTCCCGGGTACGATCCGTATGGCAACGCCATAAATGCACGGATCGGCCGGAGCGCTACGCACGAAGCTGCGGACAACGCTGCGCCTGTCCGCACCGAGGAGTGGACGGTCACTCCCGACAGTGGCGGCGAGATGAGGTTCGCCCTGTCATACAAATCTGGTATTCCCTCATGGTCCAAAGGACAGGCACTCCCATATTCCAACATCGACCCCGCCTTTCACCGTATCTACCGCTACGATCAGCTCGTCGAGCTGGTCATGAGTTCACCTGCCGGAAAGACGCTTGCAGGAGAGATCACATTCGAATCAACAATTCCCGAGATCGCCCCGATGTTTGATGGTAACGAGACGTTAATTGGAATCATCTCCGTACCGGCTTACGTTCGTCAGGTCTTCTTACCCTGAGGCCAGTTCGGCGGATCCGTCGAGATCAGCGCCAGCATTGAGACCCCGGCGCCTGGTAAACCGACGAACAGGCTCCGCTCTTTTGCGCAGGTTCGGGGATTTGAATTTCCTGAAAAGGGACTGCTGATTGATCAATTCTGCGGGGTCATTTTCTCTAAAGTGGACCCTGGCACGAGGCAATCTTCCGGTCTTGCCCCTGGGCACCATTCTTCATTGCTTTTCCAACGGCTGCCTTATGGGTGGCTGGAGAATGTCAACAGTCATTAAAGCAAACAGGATTTGGTGTAGAGTTCCTTCCATGACAGTTGCTCATCGATATATTCTTCTGACTCTCAACCTTGTGCTGCATGGGTTGCATCAGATTATCATCGTGTTTGCCCTGCTGGGATGGATGTTCTGCGAGTCCCGAATGCTGAACCTGATCGTGCTCATGGTGATACTGTTTTCCTGGTATGGGCTGGGACCGATGCTCAGCAAGGCTAATGCCTGGGGCTATTGTTTTATCACCGACATCCAGTGGCGGGTTCGCAAGGAACTGGATCTGGAAAGCCGCAGCGGTGGCTACGTGAAATACCTGGCTGACAACTTGCTTGGCAGGGACATTGACAAAACACGGGTTGATAAATGGTGTAACGCGATTATCTTTACCTGCACTTTCGCCTCGGTAGCGACTAACTTGCTGTACGGAAGTTGCCCGGTATTTAGCAAATAAACAATAAAGGCCGTCGGGTTACCAGGGCAAAAAAGTTTGCGGCCGAGGGTCGCAGCAAGATTGTGCGTCGACTGCTAATTTGGCTATTCGAATCGGGCTCTTAGTTGACTGCCGGGTTATTGCGGCAACAGGCTATGGTTAGAGTCGCCTTGCGTCTTGCGCAATTACTCGCGAGCGCATTGATGGCAGCTACAGCCCAAAGTAAGACAATCCACAGATCAATCCTGCAGAACCCCGTCACATCGAACCAGTCGCATCGTCAGGCGAACATCCCGGGACGGTGGATACGCACAACCAGAAAGCCATCCGTTTAAAAAAGCCAACGTTTTGCTAGTTTCACTGCGTATGATCCAGATCAATGTTTCGCAGGCTGATTCCTTCGAGGATGTTTTACAATGCACTCTGGAAATCGAGTCATGTTCAAAGTCATCGGAAATAGCAGCCCAGGGTGGCCTGAGAGGGAACATTCTGCAATGGAGTCGGTTATTGCAGATAGTTCGTTTTCGTCTAAAGATACGATTTACATCGATGCAGGCACCAGGCACATACGGATTCAGGCCTGTGCAGCTGACGGCACCGTCCGACAGGACAGGGTGGTTCCGAGCAACAGCGATTTAGGCGAATTACTGTCGTTGGCGGGGCTGGTCAGCGCAGGCGCCGCCAGGTCGGGCTTATCTCGATTGGTGATCACCGGGAAATTGGCAGATGCAGTCCGGGAAAGGCTTGGCGATGGCAAGCAGGTTCTGTCGACGGCAGCTTTCTGGATGGCGGCTCAGGACTTCATCGAACTGCCCGAAAATGCCGCTGTAGAGGCACTCGCAATCATCGATTTGTCAGCCTCCGGCTACCTGATTATTGGTGTCGATCGTAGCGGCGAACTCAAAGATGACCTGCTGTTGACAAACCCGCGCTGTGGAGCAGGCTCGGGGATCAACCTCGATCGCGTACTGCAAAAACTTGACCTCGCCCACGACCAGGTCGACGTGCTGCTCGAAGCCTACCTGGGTGACGCCGGTCGGGCCCGGCGTGCGGCCACTGCCGTGCGCGTTGACCGCTGCGGTGTGTTTAGCACCTCGGCGACAATTTCAGATAAAAACCAGGGAATTCCGCTCGACACTGCCCTCGCCACGACACTGAAGTCCGAGGTCGAAAAAACGGTCAAGAAGTTGCCAGGCGGCTTCGACAAAGTCTATCTGACAGGGCGTATCTTCCGTTGGCAGTATGCGCGTGACTGTGCAGAAGACCTGCTACGCGAGCGTGGCGTCGCGGAGGTTGCCTATGATCCGGAAAACTCGCAGCTCCTCAGGTCACTGCAGAAACGGGTCATGGAGATCGGCTTCGAAAATCTTGCCCAACCCGATTCGCGCCTGCATAAGCAGAGCAAGCTGGAAACCTTTCCATCCTTTGCTGAACTGCGCAAGCGCTACGAGGCGGATGGACAATACCGCCGGCTGCAGGATGAACCCCCGGGCGCATGCTCGCCAGAAGATCTGGTAAACCATGAGCTGATTCTGGCGCTGGATGTTGGCTCTACCATGGCCAAGGCGGTAATGGCCGATGCCGATTCGGGTGCAGTGCTGTTTCTCGGCGCCTACAGCAACGCTGGCGACACGATAGAGACGATCAAGAATGTATTCGTCGACCTGCAGCGACAGGGTATCGAGCAATTGCCATTGCAGAGCATCGGCATTACCGGGTCGGCCCGCTACCAGGTTCAGCAGGCGCTGGCGAGCATCTATCCCGAGCTGTCGGCACGGATCCAGGTGCTGGTGGAAAATTATGCGCACGCGCGGGGTTCGATTGATTTTGCCCGGCAACACGTTAAATGGCTGGGGCAGCAGGGCTTCGAGAACGTCAACCAGGATCTCTGTGTTCTGGTTGATATCGGCGGCGAGGACACCAAGATTTCCACCATCGCACTGAACGAGGCCGAGCTATTCGACAACGCCATGAACACCAAGTGCTCAGCGGGAACCGGTAGCCTGATGGATACGCTCAGCACCATGTTCGGCCTTCGATCCGTGGCCGATGCGCAGGCACATGCTTTCAGCGCTCCGCAATCTTTCAGTATCAATGCAACCTGTGCCGTGTTCCTGATGGAAAACGCCAGCAAATTGCAGGCACAGGGTGTGCCGCGTGACGAAATCCTTGCATCAGCGAACTGGGCGATCGTGGAGAACATGGCACGCACGCTGTGGAGCCAGCTGGATCTGCCGGCCAACGCGGTGGTGTTGTTGCACGGCCAGACCATGTTGTCGGACCCGCTGCCGCTGGCGGTTACCCACCGTCTTCGCTCCTACATCGGTGCCGATATTCATGCCCTGTTGCCGCCGCATCCCGGGCATCGGGCCTGTATTGGCCTTGTTCGCAGCCTGCAGCAGGCAGCGGTACCAGGCGTTATTAATATTTGCCTCGACGATTTGCTCGAGGCCCATTTCGCCAAACGCATGATTCAGTGCAAGGGCAAGGTTTGCGGTGATCCGCAGGCCCGCTGCAACCGCTGTGCGTTGCGCTGGCAGGGCGACGACGGTCGCAAGATCGCCTTCACGGTGGGCGGATGCACGGCCATAAATGAACTCATCTCGCGCAAGGGGCAGAAAAAAGAGAACCGGCCGCGTGATTCATACAAGGAGATATGGGACTTTATCGACGGCCACCACCCGCGCAGCGATGATCCGCGGCGCCTGGTTATCCCGCGCAGTTTTGCAGTCTCCGAATGGGCCTATTTCCTGTCCCGTATTTTTGCTCCACTGGGTATCCCGGTGCACGTGGACAACGTGCGTGACAGTGACCTGGCCGACGCACAACCCCAGTTCAACGTCGACTGCTGCGCCCCCCAGATGGGCGCGGTTGGGCAGTTCCAGCGACTTGCCAGGGAACCACATGGCATGATCCTGGCCCCACAGATAGAGACCTTGCCCACGGGTGGAGTGAGTCGCGGACTCACCTGCAGTACCAACCAGGGCGGGGTTGCAGTGGCCAGTAATCTGGCTATGGACGCACACCCCGATGCCCGTTTTCACCTGTTTAATTTCGCCATCGACGAGCTCGATGCGGGCCTGTTAAGCGACCAGTTTCTGCTCGGACTGGAACCCGTATTTCGCTATTACGGGAATACTCCTGATGCAAAAACCCTAGAAAATATCGTTGCCAGGGCCATCGAGGAACATTTGCAGTTGCGTCAGGCGGCAGCGGATTTCGCCGCGGACCTCGCCGAAAACGCACTTGCCGAGGGGCACCAGGTGGCATTGGTCGTGGGGCGCGAATACGTCCTGAACCCCGGCATTTACGACAGCCACATCCGCCGCCTGTTGCGTGATCGTCAGATGGCAGTGATTCCCTCTTACGTGCTGGACATGGAGCTAGACCCGGAGTTCGCCCATGTGTACTGGCGTAATCCCCATTTTATCCTGACAGCGCTGAACGCGGTTGCACATCGCAATCTGCATACTCGCCTGCGGCATGCTCGCCTGCAGTCCCTGTTTCGTCGCATCGAGGAGGATCCCTCGGGGGCCATGTTGCCGGTGGTCCAGGTATCGACCTTCAGTTGCGGCCCCGATAGCATCATTACGCATTACGTTGCCGAGATAATGAAGCAGCGGCCGTTCCTGTTAATTCAGTCCGACGCCGTACTCAAGGAGCTTGCACATCTCGAGAATCGCGTCAATACCTACGTCATGCAACTCGAGCAGGGGTTGCACGACAAGCTGGGACTGGATAGCAGGCAACCCTTCGAGATCAGGACCCTCGACGAGCTGATTTCACATGAACCCGTGAACCGCGATACCGACGTGCTGTGCCTGCCGACCCTGGGCGATAATCGAGCCCTGACCGCGGTATTTCGTGCGGCTGGTTACACCTGCCTCGACAACTATTCCGAGCAAACCTATGATCTGCAGACGCTGGTAAAAAGCGGACGCAAAGCGGCGGGCCAGGCGGTATGTACTCCCCTGGCGGCACTTTATTCAGACCTGAGAAATGGGGTAGACGAATTCGCACGCCGCAAGGCGGCTGGCGATCCCGAATTCGCCGACAAGCGGCGCCTGGTGTTAATCGATACCCAGGGTTCCGGACCCTGCAGGCAAGGTCAGTATCCCGGCTTGCACCGGCTCTTTTTCAAGAAATCTGCGCCGGACGAAAAACTCAACCGCAGCTGCAACAGCATGCCCGGCGGCACGCTGTTTGAGTTCATGCTGCTGGAGGAGAAAGATGGTTACCAGGGCGGCTTTCCGGACTGGATAATGCTGCGAATTTACCAGGGACTCATATTGAAGGGGGTTTTGCAGGGTATCCTGTTCAGTGCCGGGGCGGCCTGCCGCGATTACGCCGAGTACCAGCGCTTCATCGCTGATTTCCGCGCACTGGAAGGTGAAATCTACCAGCTGCTGGAGGATTTTAGCGGTCCGGGTCGCTTCAGTCGGTGGCTGTTAGCGTTGTTGGGCAAGAATACGCTCCCGAGCATTCCAGTCATGTACTTCGCTTACCGTGGGCACGGCCGGGAGTTCCTCAAACCGCTGAAGCGCTTTGTAGCAAAATGGAAAATCCTGAAGCCTCGATCAGAAAACGGGCTGAAGATCCTGATTACCGGTGAGGGCTACATGCGTCTCGCCCAGGCCGAGGAAATCTTCTTTATCCTGCTGGGGGAAATGGGATTTCGCCGCTTCGATTTGCATGTGTCGCCAGCGATGTCCTACATGGAAGTGATTCTCGAAGAAGCCGAGGAAGTCTGCCGTACCGAATTGGACGTCGCCCGTGCAAGGCAAGCACGGCTCGGGAAAAACGATGCTGACACTACCAGGCGGCGCAGTGCGAAGCGCAAAATACGAATGCTCAGACTGTTCCGTGGAATGTGGCGTAATGTTCTTGCTCGACCGCTATACCGCGCGAGTGGGCTTGAAATGCCGGCGCCGATCAGCCAGATGATCGAGGCGTCGCGCGAGTTGTTGCCCACCTACCGTCCCATCGGTGAACTCGCACCCTATATCGGCGAGACGCTGGTCGAACTTCGACATGGCACCGATGTGGTCCTGAACGTGGCTCCGAGCGGTTGCATGGTTTCCATCATGGGCGAGGTTCTGACACCGAGCATAATGCATGCTCAAGACGTTGGGCCGGGCCGCATCCAGACGCTACTGTCGGCTGAGGGTGACATTGACCGGGAAGCACTGACGCTCGCGGTTCTGAAGGCGACGGGGCCGCAGCGTTACTACCAGCTTCACGCAAGCTAAAGAATGAGAAAGGCCGCTTTGCTGAATCCCAAATCAGTCATTTGGGTCTAGATGCCCAATGATTTAACAGATACCAATCCTGGTGATTTTCGATTCAAGACCTGGCGGCTGGTGGTATCTCCATACGCGGGAACTTTGAAACAAAAAACCCGCCGGAATCGATCCGGCGGGTTGTGTGGTCCTGGCGCAAGATTCCGCCTGGTCGGACCCACACCATGCGCAGAACAGGCGGTCGGGTATGACCCGCGCCAGGAATTACAGGGCAGCGTCGAGCTCGGGTACGGCCTCGAACAGGTCTGCCACCAGGCCGTAATCGGCGACCTGGAAGATCGGTGCCTCGCTGTCGTTGTTGATGGCGACGATGACCTTGCTTTCCTTCATGCCGGCGAGGTGCTGGATCGCACCGGAGATACCTACCGCGATGTACAGATCCGGTGCGATGACCTTGCCGGTCTGGCCGACCTGGAGCTCATTCGGCACAAAGCCGGAATCGACCGCGGCACGCGAGGCACCCACCGCTGCGCCCAGCTTGGCGGCCACTGAATGCAACATTGCGAAGTTGTCGCCGGACTGCATGCCACGACCGCCGGAAACGACGATCTTGGCCGAGGTCAGATCGACCTGGTCATTGTTGGAGAGCGCCTGCGACACCCAGCTGGACAGCCCGGCGTCCACGCCGCCGCTGATCGCTTCGATGCTGGCAGAACCACCTTCGCTTGCCGCGGGTTCGAACTTGATGGTGCGCACGGTGATCATCTTGATGGTATCCGCAGATTGTACCGTGGCCAGCGCGTTACCCGCGTAGATCGGGCGCACGAAGGTATCAGGCGATTTGACTTCGACGATCTCGGAAATCTGCGCCTTGTCGAGCAGCGCTGCCGCGCGCGGCATGACGTTCTTGCCGAAGGTGGTGGCCGAGGCCAGTACGTGACTGTATCCCGTGGCGACCTCGACGATCAGGGATGCCAGATTTTCCGCCATGTGATGTGCGAATTTCGCATCATCGGCAACTTTTACCGAACTGACGCCGGCGATTTTAGCGGCAGCTTCAGCGACAGAGGCACAGTTTTCACCCGCCACCAACAGGTCGATATCGCCACCGATTTGCTGCGCCGCGGTGACCGCGTGCAGGGTTGCGGCGCCGACTTCGTTATTGTCGTGTTCGACGATTACCAGATTTGTCATGATTAAATCACCTTCGCTTCGTTGCGCAGTTTATCGACCAGCTCACTGACACTGCTGACAATGACACCGGCGGCACGGCCTTCCGGCTCCTCGACTTTGAGCGTCGTCAGGCGATTGGCGGTGTCGAGCCCGAGGCTCGCGAGCTCGATTTTATCCATCGGCTTGCGCTTGGCTTTCATCACGTCAGGTAACTTGACGTAACGCGGCTCGTTGAGACGCAGATCGGCGCTCATCACCGCCGGCATCTTCACCTGGATAGTCTCGAGGCCGGCGTCCACCTCGCGGGTTACGGTCGCCATGTCACCGTCGATCTTGATTTGTGAACAATAGGTTGCCTGCGACCAGCCCAGCAGCGCCGACAGCATTTGCGCGGTCTGGTTGGAGTCGTCATCGATGGCCTGCTTGCCGGCGATCACCATGCCAACCCCTTCCTGCTCGGCAATCTGCTTCAGCACCTTGGCGATAGCGAGCGGCTCCAGCATCTCCTCGGTAACGACCTGGATCGCACGATCCGCACCCATGGCGAGACCATGGCGCAGGGTTTCCTCGGTTTTACCGCCACCGACCGAGGCCACGATAATTTCCTCGACGACGCCGGCTTCACGCAGGCGCAACGCCTCTTCCAGCGCATTTTCACAGAAAGGGTTCATGGTCATCTTGACGTTCGCCAGATCGACACCCGATTCATCCGCTTTGACGCGCGCCTTGACCTGGGGGTCGAGCACGCGTTTCACACATACCAGTATTTTCATTACGCTCGCAACTTTTCGTTGTTGTGACCGCAATGGGATTCCGCGATCACCGTGGTTTTATAACTCTCCGAAAAAGACATTTTCGAACTCGGAACCCAAGCCCCATTCGAAGGCGCGATATTCTATCGACATTCCCCCTGGAATCAAGCAACAGGGCTTCTCCAGACGCAATGTATCCATCACTAGCTCGGCACAGGATTTGCTACCCGCGGGCCACTATATACCTGCCCGAACCCGGCGCCGATTCGCTGCACACCATCAACAACGAAGCGCTCAAATCCCTGACGAACCGATCGATTTTATCACAGCACTGGCGCGAGTAAAAATTGCGAGCGACTGCCGAATGCCTATTTGCGCCATGGATCATATCCCATGACTTGACGGAAAAAAACGGCGGCCCGGGTTCTCGAAAATGGCTGCAAAAAGCAATCGCCGGATGTTTAACGTCGGCTTTGGGTCAAGGCGAATATCGTTTGAGACATCGGGTATCTGCATTTCATAGCTGGCCTGTTCCCCTGGGTCGTTTCCCGCGCATGCATTGATGTCAGTAGGTGAATATCTGGAAAGAGAAGTGAAGTAAAAGTTGACAAATCTTAAATTTGGGATAATATTCCCAAATATGGATATCAACCCATACCACTCAATGTTTAGCTCAATGACCCGCGGAGGTCCGAAAATGAACAACAACACAATGATTACAGCTGGATTCAGAAGCTGTGTAATGACAGGGTTACTCGCGCTTCTCGTCGCCTGCGGTGGCGGAGGCAGTTCTGGCAGCGCCAACAACTCAGAAACCGTGGTTGCCAAGGGTGTCATTACCCAGCTCGGCAGTATCTGGGTCAACGGC
>JAJDOF010000057.1 GCA_022340305.1 Gammaproteobacteria bacterium | reverse complement strand
AATACCATTCACCGGGTCATCGAAGGCAACTACATGGGTCAGAATCACGGTCGCATTATCTCGGTATCCGACCAGACCATAGAATTGACTGAAATTGTCCCCGACGGACTCGGAAATTATATCGAACGCTCATCAGCGATTACGTTGATTGAGTAACGCGAGGATTCACCAATGAACAGTGTTACAACACGGAAAAAAATGACTCGATTACTCAGCACTTCGCTGGCGGGAATCTGCCTGCTTGCGGTTACTAACGCCGGAGCCCGGGCTCTGGTGGGTCTCGATTACTCGGTCATGACCGGAAACACGGTTCAGGTCGTGTTTACCTTCGACGACACTGCAATCGAACCGCGCACCTTTACCATCGACGAGCCCGCACGTATTGCCCTTGATTTTGGTGAAACCGAAAACAAGCTGCAACAGCGCAACATGCAAGTCGGCATCGGCGCCATGCAGAGCATTGTTTCAGCAGCATCGCAGAATCGTACCCGTGTTGTCCTCAACCTTTCACAAAAGACCGACTACACCACCAGCGTCAGCGGCAACCAGGTAACGGTGACCCTGGCCGGTGGCATTGGGCAGGTCGCGACAGCAGTGGAGCCCGCCCAACAGACTGGTACGAGCAACGCCTCGATGGCGCCGATATCAGGAATCTCCAAGGGCGTCACCAACATTGACTTCAAGCGTGGTCCAAACGGTGAAGGCCGCGTTATTGTCGACCTTACCAGCACATCGATCAGCACCGACGTATGGCGTGAAAACAACGTTGTCAACGTCGAGCTGATTGGCGCACAGCTGCCGAAAGAATTGCAGCGCCGCATGGACGTCAGCGATTTCGCCACCCCGATCGGTTTCATCGACTCGATTCAGGATGGCGCCAATATTCGCCTGACCATCAGCTCCGATGGCGATTTCGAACACCTCGCTTACCAGACCGATCGCATTTACACCATCGAGGTCGCTCCAATATCGAAAGAAGAGGAAGAGAAAAAGCGCAAGGAGAAATTTGGCTTCACCGGCGAGCGTCTGTCACTTAACTTCCAGGACATCGAAGTCCGCTCGGTATTGCAACTGCTCGCTGATTTTACCGGGCTCAACCTGGTGGTTTCCGATTCGGTCACGGGCAACCTGACCTTGCGCCTGAAAAATGTCCCCTGGGATCAGGCCATGGACATCATTCTCAAGACCAAGGGCCTGGACAAGCGCAAGGCGGGTAACGTCATCCTGATAGCGCCCACTGACGAAATCGCGGCGCGCGAAAAACTCGAGCTCGAAGCACGCAAACAGGTAGAAGAACTCGAACGTCTGCGCACCGAGTTCATCAAGGTCAATTACGCCAAGGCCGAGGACATGGCGGGGCTGCTCAAACAGACCGATAACGCCATCCTCTCGCCGCGCGGCTCGGTCAGTGTCGACGAACGCACCAATACGCTGCTGGTCAAGGACACTAATTCGAGCCTGGTTAACGTGCGTCTATTGCTGGCAGAGCTCGACATCCCGGTACGCCAGGTGCTGATTGAATCACGCGTGGTCATCGCCAACGATGACTTCAGCAAGGAACTCGGCGTACGTTTCGGCGTCAGCCGCGACAGCCAGGGCGTCACCGCACCGGGTGACGCGGGTTACACGTCGGGATCACTATCCGGTATCGAAAACCTGGCAAATGACGAGACGCTGTTGCAGAACAACCGCCTGAACGTCAACCTGCCGGTGCAAAACCCCGCTGGCAGCTTTGCGCTGGCATTAGCCAAGTTACCGTTTGGTACCCTGTTGGAACTGGAACTGTCGGCGGCGCAGATAGAAGGCCGTGGTGAAGTCGTTTCGAGTCCTCGCGTCATCACTGCCGACGCGCACACAGCCCGTATCGAGCAAGGTGTGGAAATCCCCTACCTGGAACTTTCCGATGGTGATGCCACGTTGAAATTCAGAAAGGCGGTACTGTCACTCGAAGTGACGCCACAGATCACCCCGGACGATCGCGTCATCATGGATCTCGACGTGCACAAGGACAACGTGGGTGAAACAGTGTCCTTCGGCAGTGGCCTGTCCGCACCGAGTATCGATACCCGCGAAGTGCAATCCCAGCTGCTGGTAGACAACGGCCAGACTGTGGTACTCGGTGGTATCTATGAAACCGAGAAAACCAACCAGGTGACGCGCGTGCCATTTTTCAGTGACCTGCCCTTCGTCGGCAACCTGTTCAAGTCGTCGATCCAGGTGGATGATCGTACCGAGCTGCTGATATTCGTAACGCCGAAAATACTGCAGGGTACGAATCTCGACATTCGTTAGGCGCGCAACAATCCAGTCAAAAAAGGCAGCCGAGTGGCTGCCTTTTTTTTGTTTGCGGTTATCATAGCCGCATGAATCATCGCAACATCATCCTCGTCGGCCCAATGGGTTCCGGAAAGTCGACCATCGGCAATATCATTGCGCGTCGGCTCAACCGTGAATTCCAGGATAGCGATCAGCATATCGAGCGGCGAACCGGTGTCGATATCGCGCGCATCTTCGATATCGAGGGTGAGCAGGGATTCCGCGACAGGGAAACCAGTGCGCTGCAGGAATTGCTGAGTGAAAACAATCGAGTCATCGCCACCGGTGGCGGTTCGGTAATTCGTTCCGAGAATCAGCAATTGCTGAAACAGCGGGGTTACGTTGTTTTTCTGGACACTTCGCTCAACCAGCAGATGCAGCGCCTGCGGCGTGATAAGAAACGTCCGTTATTACAGACTGACGATCCCCGTGCGCGTCTCGAATCATTACTCAAGGAGCGTCGCCCGATCTACCTCAAACTGGCCGATCTGGTGGTTAAAACCGATAAACGCGTGGCGCGCCGACTCGCGGCTGATATCATCAACCAGTTACCTGATAGCCTGAAATAATGCCCATTAAACACACCCTTAATGTCGACCTGGATGAACGCAGTTACCCGATCTACATCGGTAACGGACTGTTGCGCGAAGCCGACCTGTTGACGCGACACATCCATGGTCAGACGGCGCTGATAGTCTCCAACAGCACGGTCGCCCCGCTCTACCTCGAGACCGTCCAGCAATCACTCGACAGTGGCGGAATTCGCTACGACTGCATCATTCTCGACGATGGCGAACAATACAAAACGCTCGAATCGATGACTCGCATCATCGACTTGCTGCTGGAGAAACGACACGATCGGCGCACCACGGTTATCGCCCTCGGGGGTGGCGTCATCGGCGATATCGGTGGTTTCGCCGCCAGCGTTTATCAACGTGGAGTCAATTTCATCCAGCTGCCGACCACGCTGCTGTCACAGGTGGACTCATCGGTCGGTGGCAAGACCGGCGTCAACCACCCGCTCGGAAAAAACATGATTGGCGCATTTTACCAGCCGCGCTGTGTGATCGCCGATATCGATACTTTCAAAACGCTGCCCGCACGCGAGCTTTCCGCCGGCCTCGCCGAAGTCATCAAGTATGGCCTGATCTACGATGTCGAGTTTTTCCGCTGGCTCGAAGACAACATCGAAGGGCTGATACAGCTCGATCCGGAGCGCCTGGCGCAGGCAGTACTGGTGTCCTGTGAAACCAAGGCGAGAATTGTCGAGCAGGATGAGCGCGAATCAGGCCTGCGCGCGATCCTCAACCTCGGCCACACCTTCGGACATGCGATCGAAACCGTGATGGGATACGGCAACTGGCTGCACGGCGAGGCAGTTGCTGCAGGTATGGTAATGGCCATCGATCTTTCGATTCGCGAGGGTCTGGTCGACGAGGAACTGCGAAAACGCAGCATCGATCTGCTGTCGCGCGCGGGATTACCGGTGAGCCCGCCCGCTAACATTAGCCTCGAGCAGTATCTCGACGTCATGGCGATTGACAAGAAAACACTGGATGGCAAGATACGACTGGTGTTGCTGCGCGCCCTGGGGGAAGCCTTCGTCAGTGCAGACTACAGTCGCGAAAATTTACAGGAAACGCTGAACGCTTGAATATATGCTCTTTTTTGGTGCAACCTTGGCCTGCCAGCGGGCCCCGATTTCAACAATCGCTGACGCACAGGTATACTGCTTGGCCTTTTTGGCTGCGATAAAATTTGCGCCTGCATAACGCAGCCTGACTGGCCCGATAATCGAAGGCGAACCCATGAGTGACAATAGCAAACTAACCGGCCTGTACGATCCCCGCTTCGAGAAGGACAGCTGTGGCTTCGGCCTGATCGCCAATATCGACGATAAGCCCAGCCACTGGCTAGTGAAAACGTCGATCGCAGCACTGGCGCGCCTGACCCATCGCGGCGCCGTGGCTGCCGATGGCAAGTCCGGCGACGGTTGTGGCCTGTTGCTGAAAAAACCCGACGGATTCCTGCGCGCTAAAGCGCAGGAACTCGGTATTCACTGTGCACGCCGCTACGCCGTAGGCCTGGTTTTTGTGTCACCCTTCGCCGGCGAAACCGAAGCCTCGCAGGCCGTTATCGCCGAGAAAATTACCGATCAGGGCCTGCAGGTGGCTGGCTGGCGTGAGATGCCCACCAACCCATCAGCCTGTGGTGAAGAAGCTCTGAAATCGCTGCCGGCGATTTACCACGTTTACGTCAACGCGCCGGACGGCGTGTCACGTGCCGAATTCAATCGTTCGCTTTACCTCGCGCGCCGCGCAGCCGGCCACGCCTTCGAGGCGCAGGACAACAAGCGTATCGAGGACTACTACTACATTTCCAGCCTGTCGAACGACGTGCTCTCTTACAAGGGTCTGATCACGCCGGAAAACCTGCCGATTTTCTACCCCGACCTCGGTGACCCGGCGCTGGAATCGGCAATCTGCGTATTCCATCAACGCTTCTCCACCAACACCTGGCCACAGTGGAAACTGGCGCAGCCCTTTCGTTACCTCGCCCACAACGGCGAGATCAATACGATTCAGGGTAATCGAAACTGGGCGAACGCTCGTGCCTATAAATTCAAATCACCGCTGCTGCCCGATATCGAAGCGATCAAGCCTATCGTCAACATGACCGGTTCGGATTCGAGCTCACTGGACAACATGCTCGACTTTCTGCTGTCCGGCGACATGGACCTGTTCCGCGCGGTGCGCCTGTTGATTCCGCCGGCCTGGCAGAACGTCGATCACATGGAACCCGCACTGCATGCCTTTTACGAGTTCTCGTCGATGCACATGGAACCCTGGGATGGGCCGGCCGGCATCGTGCTCACCGATGGTCGCCACGCCTGCTGTGTAATGGACCGTAACGGTTTGCGTCCGGCGCGCTGGGTGCAGACCCGCGACCGCCACATCACCCTGGCTTCGGAAATCGGCGTATGGGATTACCAGCCCGAGGACGTCATCGCCAAGGGTCGCCTGAAGCCCGGCGAAATGATCGCAATCGATACCAAGACCAGCAAACTGCTGATGTCCGACGACATAGACCAGCATTTGCAAAACCGCCACCCCTATGAAATCTGGATGCGCGATCGCCTGATTCGACTTTCCGCGGATCCGGTCAATTCGCCATTTTCGGCATTGTCGATGAACAAGGAAACACTGACACGCCTGGAAAAACTGTTCCTGGTCACCTTCGAGGAACGCGATCAAATCCTCAAGGTGCTGGCGCATGATTCACAGGAAGCGACCGGCTCGATGGGCGACGACACGCCGCTACCGGTGCTGTCGATGCACCACCGCTCGTTATTCGACAACTTTCGTCAGCAGTTTGCCCAGGTAACCAACCCGCCCATCGACCCGTTGCGCGAGAAGATCGTCATGTCGCTGGAAACCTGCTTTGGACGCGAACACAATTTATTCAACGAGGCCGCGGAACACGCCGATCGCCTGATCGTCAGCTCACCCATCCTGTCGGAACAAAAATTCGTCGATCTGCTCGCCTGGCACGACAAGGGCTACGCGCATGAAATCATTTCACTCGGCTACGATCCGAACAAGAAGTCGCTGAAACAGGCGATCATCGATATCCAGGACCAGGCCGAGAAGGCTTCACGGCGCGGCATCGTCATCCTCGTGCTGAGCGATAAGGACCTGCCCAGGTCACAGCTACTGGTGCACTCGGCACTGGCGACCGGTGCGGTGCATTACCGCCTCAGCAACACCGGCGGGCGCTGCGATACCAACATCGTGGTCGAGACCGGCAGCGCCCGTGATTCGCACCACATGGCCGTGCTGCTCGGCTTCGGCGCAACCGCCATCTACCCTTACCTCGCCTACGCCAGCATCGTCGGCATGACGCGCACTGGCGAATTGTCCGAACTGGCCTGCCCCAACACCGGCACCAACTATCGCCAGGGAATCAACAAGGGCCTGTACAAGATCATTTCCAAGATGGGGATATCCACCATCTCGAGTTACCGCGGCTCACAACTATTCGAAATCGTCGGCCTGCACCACGAGGTCGTCGACCTGTGCTTTCCGGGCACCACCTGCCGCATCGACGGCCTCGGCTTTGACGAACTCGAAGCCGAGCAGCGTGCGCTCAACAAGTTTGCCTGGAATCCGCGCAAGAGCATCGCCCAGGGCGGCTTGTTGAAATACATCCACGGCGGCGAATACCATGCCTACAACCCGGATGTGGTGTACGAGCTACAGGCAGCCGTCAACAGCGGCGACTACGCGCTGTGGAAGAAATACTCGAACACCGTCAACAGTCGACCGGCGACGGCGCTGCGCGACCTGATGCGGCTGAAACCGGCAACCGCGATCGACGTCGACCAGGTCGAACCCGCAGCCGATATCCTGAAGCGTTTCGATTCAGCCGGGATGTCGTTGGGCGCCCTGTCACCGGAAGCGCACGAAACCCTGGCGCAGGCGATGAACCAGCTTGGGGGGCGTTCCAACTCGGGCGAAGGCGGCGAAGACCCCGCGCGTTTCGGTACCGACAAGGTATCCAAGATCAAGCAGGTCGCCTCGGGACGCTTCGGTGTCACGCCGCATTACCTGGTGAACGCCGAAGTGTTGCAGATTAAGATCGCGCAGGGCGCCAAGCCCGGTGAAGGCGGTCAACTGCCCGGCAATAAGGTCAACCAGCTTATCGCCCGCCTGCGTAACTCGGACCCCGGCATCACACTGATTTCTCCGCCACCACACCACGACATCTACTCCATCGAAGATCTCGCCCAACTGATCTTCGACCTGAAACAGGTCAATCCAAAAGCGCTGGTATCGGTCAAGCTGGTGGCCGAGGCTGGCGTTGGCACCATCGCTGCGGGCGTGGCCAAGGCCTATGCCGATCTGATCACCATCGCCGGCTACGACGGCGGTACCGGTGCGAGCCCACTTACCTCGGTTAAGTACGCCGGTTCCCCCTGGGAACTGGGGCTGTCGGAAACTCACCAGGTGCTGCGCGCCAACAAGTTGCGCAGCAAGGTGCGGGTGCAGACCGACGGTGGGCTCAAGACCGGTCTCGACGTCATCAAGGCCGCCATTCTCGGCGCGGAGAGCTTCGGCTTCGGTACCGGCCCGATGATCGCGATGGGATGCAAATACCTGCGCATCTGCCACCTCAACAACTGTGCCACCGGGGTCGCCACGCAAAACGCCCAGCTGCGCGAGCTGCACTACGTCGGCACCACCGAAAAGGTCAAGAATTACTTCCGTTTCGTCGCCGAGGAAACGCGTGAAATCATGGCCAGCCTCGGGGTACGCAAGCTCGAGGACCTGATCGGGCATACCGAGTTACTGGAAACCATCGAAGGCGGCAGCCCGGGCCAACGGAAACTGAACCTGGCGCCGATCCTGTCCGATGGCGGCGTCGATGCCGATCTGCCGCGGTTTTGCAGCGCCGAGCGCAATGAACCCTGGGACAAGGGCGAACTCGCCGAACAAATGGTCAGCGATTGCCTCGCTGCGATCGAAACCGCCAGCGGTGGCGAATACGGTTACGACGTCAACAACACGCATCGTTCGATCGGCGCGCGCCTTTCCGGTGAGATCGCCCTGCGTCACGGCAACCACGGCATGTCGGACACACCGATTACCCTGAAACTGAAAGGCACGGCAGGCCAGAGCTTCGGCGTGTGGAATGCTGGCGGCCTCAATATGTATCTCGAGGGAGACGCCAACGATTATGTCTGTAAAGGCATGGCTGGCGGCAAAGTGGTGATCAGGGCGCCACAGAACAGTCATTTCAAATCGCAGGATGCGACCATCATCGGCAATACCTGCCTGTACGGCGCGACCGGCGGCAAGCTGCTCGCGGCGGGCCTTGCGGGAGAACGTTTCGCGGTGCGCAACTCGGGCGCCCACGCGGTCGTCGAGGGGATCGGTGATCACGGTTGCGAATATATGACCGGGGGCATCATTACAATTCTCGGCAACACCGGCTACAATTTCGGAGCCGGCATGACCGGCGGCATCGCTTATGTACTGGACCTTGACCGCAACTTCTTTGACCGGATTAATAAAGAACTCATCGACATTCATCGCATCGCCGACGAGTCCATGGAAAGCCATCGCGTTTACCTGCAGGCCACCATCGACGAATACGTCGCGGAAACCGGCAGTGAGTGGGGACAGTACATCCAGGAAAACTTCAGCCACTTCCAACGCAAGATCTGGATGGTCAAACCCAAGGCGGCCGATTTCGACTCGCTGCTTGGCACCTTGCAAAGCAACGCGGCCTGACGCCATCGCCAGGCCTGCCCTGTTGCCATTTTGCGCAGCGGCCTGGCGGCCAGCATCCCTGCAGATCGGGGCATCACGCTGATGTCAGGTCGAGTGCCACGCGCCTTCATCGACGATCTGCTCAACCGCGTCGATATTGTCGAAGTCATCGACGCTCGCCTGCCGCTGAAAAAGAAAGGTCGCGAATACTGGGCCTGTTGTCCCTTTCATGGCGAGAAAACCGCATCCTTTTCGGTGAGCTCGGTCAAACAATTCTACCATTGCTTCGGTTGCCAGAAATCCGGCAATGCGCTCGGCTTTCTGATGGATTACGACCACATGGAATTTGTCGAGGCAATCGAAACCCTGGCGCAATCGCTCGGTATCGAGGTGCCCTACGAACAGGGCAACGCCCCTCCCCGCCCGGCACAGGGGCTCGACGCGATGTACCAGGCAATGGAACAAAGCGCTGAATACTACCAGGCGCAGCTGAAGCAAAATCAGCCGGCGATCGATTATCTCAAGAATCGCGGTATCAGCGGCCAGACCGCAAAAAACTTTGCCATCGGCTACGCACCGCCGGGCTGGAACAACATCAAGGGTGACGAAAGGTGGCTGGTTGAAACCGGCATGTTGATCAGGAAGGACGACGGCAAGCAATACGATCGCTTCCGACATCGCCTGATGTTTCCGATCCGCGACCGGCGCGGGCGCTGCATCGCCTTTGGCGGGCGCGTGATCGACCCTGCAGACAACCCCAAGTACCTGAATTCTCCCGAGTCGCCGCTGTTTCACAAGAGCGATGAGATCTACGGCCTGTTCGAACTCAAGAAAGCGGTGACCAACATCGATCGCATTTTCATCACCGAGGGTTACATGGACGTGGTGGCGCTCGCCGAGCACGGCGTGCTGACCGCGGTGGCGACGCTCGGCACCGCGATCAATAACCGCCAGATCGAAGCGCTGTTTCGAGTCTGCAAGAACCTGGTGTTTTGCTTCGACGGCGATGCTGCCGGCAAACAGGCGGCCTGGCGTTCGCTCGAGCAATGCCTGGCCTCGCTCAAGGAGGGCCGCCTGGCGCGCTTCCTGTTCCTGCCCGAGGGCCAGGACCCGGATAGCTACATCAGCGAGTTCGGCAAGGAAAGTTTCGACAGCCAGGTCGAGCAGGCATCGACGCTGACCGCCTATCTGTTTGACAGCCTGCTCAAGGAGTGCAATATCCGCAGCCTCGAGGGCCGTGCCCAGTTTCTCGACCGCCTGCGGCCCTACTTCGAACAGATTCCGCTGCAAAGCCTCAAGGACCAGATCCTGACCGAAGTCGAGGCACGCCTGGGGCAGCAGATCGACAGCCGCATGCTGCGCCTGCTGGGCGAGGACAAGCCGGCCCCGCGCGCGGCCATACGCGCACCCGAGCAGCACTGGACCCCGACACGGCTGGCGATCAACCTGTTGTTGAAGAAACCCGCGCTGGGAGCGTCTACCGGCACCCACAACGAGCTCGCCGACAGTGGCATTCCGGGGGTGGACCTGCTGCTCAGGATTCTCGATATCCTGCACGAGGAACCCGATATCAGCACGCAGAACCTGCTCGCCCGGTTTAGCGGTGACGACCACGAAACCCACCTCTACAAGCTCGCCGCGATGGAGCCCCCGGTGGAAAACGACGAAAGTCTCGAGCTCATGTTTGCCGATTGTTTACAAAGTCTGCAAAAACAGTATATTCACCATCGCCAGAAGCAGTTGATCGCAAAACTGCAATCGGGCGAAGCGCTTACTGAGGCGGAAAAAAGCGAGCATCGAAAATTATTCGCAAATAAAACTTAGTAGCATTGATACCTTGGAAAAACCGAGAAAAGCCATATATACTGACGTGTTCACTCGCCACATCTGCTAAATTCGAGGCCTCATGGATCAAGATCAACAATCACGGTTAAAAGAACTCATTGCCAAGGGCAAAGAGCAGGGCTTTTTGACCTATACAGAGGTAAACGATCACCTACCTGACGGCATCGTCGAACCGGAGCAGATCGAAGACATCATCCGCATGATCAATGACATGGGCATCAAGGTCCATGAGTCAGCGCCGACCGAATCGAACGAAATCCTGAACGACACTGAAACCGAACCGGATGAAGACGCCGCCGAGGAAGCCGCGGCCGCACTCGCCTCGCTCGACAGTGAATTCGGTCGCACCACCGATCCGGTGCGTATGTACATGCGTGAAATGGGCACGGTTGAACTGCTGACCCGCGAAGGTGAAATCAAGATTGCGCGCCGCATCGAGCGTGGTCTCAACCAGGCGATGAGTTCGCTTGCGCGTTATCCCGACACCATGCGCATGATCTTCGAGCGCTACTCCGAAGTGCGAGAGGAGGAAGCCAAGCTCAGCGACATCCTGGTTGGCTTTGTCGATCCGGACGAGGACCCGAATTCAATTCCCTTGCCGGCAGCCGCACAGAACACGGATGACGACGATGACAGCGCCGTCGAAGATACCGGCCCTGATCCCGAAGAAGCCGAGAAACGCTTCACCAAGATCGAGAAGACCTTCAACCGTGCGATGACCTGCATCGCCAAGGATGACGTCAAGGGCTTCGAGCGCAACATGGGCAACGCCGTCAAGGATTTGATGGAAATCAAGCTGTTACCGCTGTTTATCGACAAGCTCGGGGCCAACCTGAAAGACATCATCAACCGCATTCGTACCAACGAGCGCGCGATTCTCGATATCTGCGTCAACCAGGCCAAGATGCCGCGCAAGACCTTCATCGAGACCTTCAAGGCGAACGAGACCAACCTCGACTGGATCGACGATCACGTGAAATCGGGCGAGAAATACTCGAAGACGCTGGAAGCCTGCACCGAGGAAATCATTCGCTACCAGAAGCGCCTGAAAAACATCGAAAAGATCTCCAACCTGTCGATCCACGAGATCAAGGAGATCAACCGCAAGATGTCGATCGGCGAAGCCAAGGCACGCCGCGCCAAGAAGGAAATGATCGAGGCGAACCTGCGCCTGGTCATCTCCATCGCGAAAAAGTACACCAACCGTGGGCTGCAGTTCCTCGACCTGATCCAGGAAGGCAACATCGGCCTGATGAAGGCGGTCGACAAATTTGAATACCGCCGTGGTTACAAATTCTCGACCTACGCTACCTGGTGGATTCGCCAGGCGATTACGCGCTCGATCGCCGACCAGGCACGTACCATCCGTATCCCGGTGCACATGATCGAGACGATCAACAAGCTGAACCGCATCTCGCGGCAAATGCTGCAGGAACTCGGTCGCGACCCGCAGCCGGAAGAGCTTGCCCTGCGCATGGACCTGCCCGAGGACAAGGTGCGTAAGGTGCTGAAGATCTCCAAGGAGCCGATTTCAATGGCGACGCCGATCGGCGACGACGAAGATTCCAACCTGGGCGATTTCATCGAAGACACCAACGTTCTGCTGCCGGCCGATACCGCGACCAACGCGGGACTGTCCGAATCCACGCGTGAGATCCTGTCGAGCCTGACACCGCGCGAAGCCAAGGTGCTGCGTATGCGCTTTGGTATCGACATGAACACCGACCACACGCTGGAAGAAGTCGGTAAGCAATTCGACGTCACCCGTGAACGCATACGCCAGATCGAAGCCAAGGCCCTGCGCAAATTGCGCCACCCCAGCCGCTCCGAACAACTGCGCAGCTTCATCGACGCCGATTAGCCAGTAGATACAAGAGTAACAGCGCTACCACCGCGCCCTACTCCGTGATCCCCGCGCCCCTTTACCGTCATCCCCGCGCAAGCGGGAATCTTGCAATATATTCTCGTCAGTATAAGATTCCCGCTTTCGCGGGAATGACGTAACATTCGCACTGTGGCGTGATCCCCGCATAAGCGGGAATCTCTTCATATAAATAACGCCCTGCGTTAAAACCTGGACGCAGGATTTTTGGCGCGAGGCAAGGCGGAATTATCGACAGCGCCGGGAGCGTGGCTTGATGCCACGTGACCAATCGATCGATGATTCCAACGCAGCATGGCGTCAAAAAGACGCGTCAGGGGGGCCTGTAGCTCAGCTGGTTAGAGCTGTGGCTCCTACGAGGCAAGGACTTCGGGAGAATGATTTCCCGAAAACCTGGCGCAGGATTTTTGGCGCCAGGCAAGGCGGAATTATCGACAGCGCCGGGAGCGTGGCTTGATGCCACGTGACCAAGCGAACGATGATTCCAACGCAGCATGGCGTCAAAAAGACGCGTCAGGGGGCCTGTAGCTCAGCTGGTTAGAGCAGTGGACTCATAATCCATTGGTCGTAGGTTCAAGTCCTACCGGGCCCACCACCCCCCTTAAAATCAGCCAGATAGATATAATCCGGCTTGATATTTATCTGGTATCACTAAATTACTTTCCAGTCTAAGGTGGAATCCTTGGGCCAACTTTTCCTGGCGTAAATAAAACTGTTCCTGAGCTCAGGTTCTGTATGGGCCCTAACGTCGAACCAATAATCGTGTAGGTTCCGACAAATACCATAAAATGCGGTAGTCGGTGCCGCGATTTCTAAGACTTCCTACCTTCTACTGGAAGGCAGACTGTCGCAGCCGTCGTTGCATGACAAATAGAAATAATAGAGTTGACATCAAAAGGCCACTCAACATTGCCGGTGATACGAATTCCTTTGCCCATCCTGTTTTACCGCTTATGGGCAATCCACATTTTCTACCATAACGTCGGGCATACCTGGGCTGTGTCAGAATTCAGGACGCAATCGTTTGACCTGGAAACACCTGGGTGGCACCTCTTTTTCCGACATCCAGAACTTCGAGTTTATGTACCAATGAACGGAAGGTTTGACCATTTTCATCAATCAGTTCATACGGAAAGATAAACACCGGATCGATGCCGGGTGCGGCACGTTTGAGCTGAAAGAAATAATCGACAATATCCTGGCCGACCGATTCTTTACATTCGAATCCTGACAGGTCTACCAGTCCGGTAACCTTGCCGGGGTCGCCATCGGCAAAAGCGATAAGATCAACCACGCGCCCTGCATCACCCACGACAATGTCTTTCCTGAAATCGAGGGCTGCTTCCCTGATTTTCTGGCGTACCTCTTTGATGCTGCGGTTGCTGGATTTTTCCAGGGTAAAATTCAGCAGGCTGCCGAGAAGCGATTCGAGTAACGCATTCTTACCAGTCTCAGGTGATTTTGCTGCTTCGGCCTGGCGATACAACGCGCGCGACAGGTAGTTGGTAATGTTGGTTCTACCATGGTCAAGTTGTTCGAAATCACGATGCAGAAAATGGAAGGCCTTTTTCTTCGGACGGCTCATCAATACATTGAGTTCGCCCTTGCGCTTGTCAGCGTCATCGCCCTGCTTAAACGCGCCCATGTTGTAACGTGTCACATCCCAGAAATAGAAAATATAATCGCGCTCCTTGCCTTGCAGCGCTGCACCGGCGCCATCGAGCACCTCTTCCCCACGATTCAGTTTTTTCAGAAACCTGTCTTTGGCAAACTTCATATAGGGATCATTTTTGAGCAGGAAATAACACAGAGCAACATCGGTTTCGATGTTGATCCTGTTACCGGTTGCCTTCTCGATCTTTTTCAGTGAGCGGCTGACATAATCGAGATAGCGATCCACCATGCCTGTTTCGATGCCCTTGAATTTTCCACTGCTGGCTTTTTTGGAGGTTTCAATTTTCTGCTCGCTATAGTCAACCAGCACCGACGATTCCTGCTCTGGCAGGTTCCATTGCATTACCTTGAGTTCATTTCCATATACGTATTTATTCGAATACTCAATAATTTCGGCCGGGCAGCGGTAATGCTCATTCAACATGACCGAGGCCTGCTTAATCGATTTTACCAGGGCGAATATATGCGATCCGCCACCTTTGAAACCATGTGCCTGTGTACTCCTCAGATGCTCGTCGAGCTCATGGTCCTTGAACAGGTAATCATCGACGACTGAATTTTTCTGCAGTACAGTTTGTTTATCATCGCCGACTACCAGCATTTTCTTCGCCCTGAACATCAGTGACACGGAATCATCGACCCGGCATTGTGTGGCCTCATCGACGACGACCAGATCAAAACTTCGCTCAACACAGGGGAGTAAGAAAGGCACCATCTGTTTTCTAACCACCCAAACCGGGAAGCTGTCAAAAAGCTTTTGCGCCAGTTCCTCGAAAACGCTGCCACTCTCACTAAGCGAGTTAAACTGTTTCAGGTTTTCGACCAGCGCCATGATGCTGGTAATGTTGTTAGTACCGGAGCCTGTTTTCGATGCCGTGGCCGATTGAGCGATTTCACGCAGATTTTCGACCAGGCGTTGTTTAATGACTTTGTCATGCTGGTCGTATAATTCATCGATCTCTTCGAGCAGACCCTGTATCGATGCGCCTTTACTCGGATCTACCCCTACTTCTATGGTGGGCTTGCGAACAGTACTGCGGTATAAACCCAATGCCAGGGACGGCGCATCACCGAGACGAATCGACTCATGCATATCCCTTAATAGTGCCCAGAGTCCCGTGGACCAACTGTCCGACATTTTCAGCAAGGCAATCTGATCCTGAACTTTACGCAATAGTTGACTGGTGTTGGTTTGTAACGGTGAGCTGGAGACGCTGCGTATTTTTCTCAGTAACCTGGTCAGAATGTTATTCTGGCTTGAAACCTGTGCCTGCATCACTAATTCCAGATAGCGAATAATTTCATGGCGGGGGTATTCCCTGGTTATTTCATGAAAGTCATCCAGGGTTCCGGGGTTTTCCTGCAGAATACACTCCAGGATCTTTTCATCGTCTTTTAGAATCTTGATTTCGGCATCGAAATTCTTGCCCGGAATTTTGAAAAAATGATAACAGTCTTCCATATTGTCATTGATCAGATTGCATCGATTATTTACAAATGAGTCGATGAGCTCCCGCTGCCGTGCTTTCTTGCCCTGTATCAGATCCAGAAACTCAAGCAGGCTTTGAGTATCGATTGTCTCCCCTGCCTGAGTTAATAGCCGATGATCGAAGGGTACATCCGCTCCCGTGTAGCCGAGCATTTTGCGGGTAATCTGTGCCGTCAGCTTTTCAATTTTCTGCTTCAGGACCTTAATTTTAGGCTCAAGGTTTTTGCCATTGCTGGCTGTATTCGGTGCCAGTTCCTGGACCTTGAATGCATTTTCCAGATTGCCAACCATATCCTGCAGATCATGATCACCGGTCTCCACCTCATCGATGATCTTGATCGCACTAAACAGTAAATCCTTCCATTGTCGTTCGGCTGGTGTGCCTTTATCGTCTCCGATTAAATATTCCTGTAGCTTCTCGACCAGGGCTTCGATCGCGGCTTGCTGATCGCTGACAATCAATACCCTTTGCTGACTGTTAATACAGTGGATCAACAGGTTCATGATGGTGTGTGTTTTACCGGTACCCGGAGGCCCTTCGAGCAATACCAGGTTATGTTCATTCAGCCCTTCCACCAACACCCGGGTACTCTGCGGTAACATACCGGGCATCCAGGTTATGGGGGCAAAGCTGCTCTCAACCGGGCGATCAATTTGCAGTTCGGGTGTTAAAAACGAACCCAGTAAAGAATTGTAGAAGCGCTTACTGGAATGATGCGCGATAGTATCTATTTTTTCCAAATCAATTTCGAGTGCCTGGTCAACAGGATTGAGGAGCTTGGGCGCACGGTACAGGCAGGTGCCCTCGAGGTCACATTCCATACCATTGACTTTTAGATCGGCGAGAATACCGCCCTTGCCATTCTCGTCCTTGTATCCGAGAAGTATCTCCCTGGTTCTGTCGAAAATACTTTCCTTGATGGGCAGGTATCGCGCCAGGCAGATACGATCGTTTAAGCGATCGACGCTGATGTCCTGGGCCAATAAGGTTTTGAAAAAATTATCGACGTGATCAACAGCGGCAACGGTATCGGTGAATTTCTCCACCAACTGGGCAAGCGCAAGGTGGTTCAGGTAGAACTGACCATTTTCCCGGGATTCGAGGTATACGCCTCGACCGGATTCGCGAATTGCGACCTTGGTGTAGTAAAGCGGGAAACGGAAGGTTTTGATGGTTCGATTGAACGTGAATAAGGCATCGACAATTTCAAAGCCGAGATAATAGTCCGCAGATCGATCGTTAATGAATTTTTCACGGAACACGGTCGATTCTTGCGTACTCAGCTCGAAATAAAATTTGCCGTTTTCAAACTTCTTAACCTCGGCAGCCTCGAGAGGGATAGGAAACTGCGATAATATTGATTTGCTTCTTGAACCTTTGGCGCTACCAGGGTCGTCAGATTCAATACTCGAGTTAAGTGAAATTTTTTGATCCCCGAATACTTCTTCATAATCGACCTCGATGTTCTTATCACTGAGTCGCTCACCGAGTTTGGGTTTATACAGGTTGGTTTCCGGGTTGGGCCTGGAGCGTCGCGCGACAATCGATTTGGGGCCTGACTTTTTACCCGCTTTGACAGCATCGGGGTCGAGCATCACTTTTTGCGCGAGCCTGGGTTTGTAGCGTTCGATTTTTTGTAGCACGTCTTTGCGCAGGGCGAGTGCACTGGTGATACTTTTACTACCTTTTACAAAGCTGAACTGGAACAGTTTATGGTAGGCGATAATCCCCTCAAGCACGTCATTTGGATGCTGAAGCTTTTCACTATAGAGCAGCTTATCGAGTGTCCGCAGACAGCGTCGACCGACGGTAATGTATCCCGACGATCCTTCGCGTTCCTCGATATCCTGAATAATCAGGTTATCCAGGTCCATGGTGGATGACTTGAAATAGAAATATTCGCGGCTGCTAAAATCGATCTGATGCTCGAAAGCTTCGGGCTGTCTTTTACTGAGTTCGTTTTTCAGGATCATTTTGACTTCGGCACGAAACTTCCCAAAAATAGACCGCGGGATAAAAATTTTGCTGCCCTCGGCGGTATTCTCCAGCGAATAAACCTGGAATCCATGGTCGTTGATAAACCTCTGGATTCGAAATACATTGTGCCGATCGGCGCGTTTAACGAGCTCGATCTCGGCAGTAGCCTGTGTCAAATTTTTCTTTGCCATTTTTATCCTTGCTCGCCTGTTAGCGAATTAACAGCGAAACTCGCCTGTTGCGGGCCCTGGCATTTTCCAGTTCTGCGCCTGACTTACCCTCGATATCGACTACGGCCCTGGTGTGCGCATATCCCACGGCGCGCAACCTGCTGGCCGAAAAACCATAGCTGCGTAAATGCAGTATCATGCTACTGGCACGCTTACCACTCAGGCTCCAGTTAGTCTCCACTTCGTCGTCGGTGCGTCGATAAAAAGGTACATCATCGGTATGCCCTTCGATATCGATCAGATATTTCGTCGTCAAAATTTCCGCCAGCAGCGGCGCGATGGAATCGAGCGCTTCGCTTTTTATCGCGGCCTTGCCAGGTGCAAATAGCACACCTGTATCGAGGTCAACACGCACACCGTCCCTGGCAAGTTCAACTGATGCACCTGGAATGCCGGGATCCGTCTCGATAATTTTCTTGAGCCTGGTCGATAGCTCGACCAGTGTATTATCGGTACTTCCAGTCATCACACTTTTGATTTTTTCGAACGAACCGATATCGATCTTACTCATGGTCAGCAGCATCACCAGGAATACGCAAATGATAACCATCAGGTCACCAAAACTTATGTAGAAGGAATCGAGGCCCTCGTCATCATTTTCCGCTACGAGTTGGTCGAGACTCATCCCGAAATATCCACTTTCTTGTTCATCGCCATTGAATCGAGTTGGCGTTCTTCACGCCGAATCAGGGCGCTAACCCGGTTCATCAACAGCTTGTGAGTCTCCAGATAGATATTATTATGATGCTCAAGGCGGCCGGCCAGCGGGGTGAATACCAGCGATCCCAGTATCGAGCCAAATGCAGTGGTCATCAAAGCCAGCGACATCGCGGGCCCGATTTGTGTCGGGTCTTCGAGCGACTGAAGCACCTCGATAAGACCGATAACAGTGCCGAGCAGTCCGAGTGCAGGTGCAATTTTTGAGCCCTTATTCAATAAGGAAGCGGCTACTTTTCGTAACAGGAAGACGGACGCAATGCGGTTGGTGACAAAGTCTTCAATTTCCTCATAGAAAAGCTTTTCTTTACGCATGTGGATGATGTCGTTGAGCAATTCGCCGTTAATTTCACTCCCATCACGCAATTCCATGATGCTGCTACCCTTGATTATTGTTTCATCGAGTTCGGTGATAATTGGATTGAGATGCTTTACCGGACTGGAAATAAACGAGCGAACTACCAGCAGCATCGTATGAAAAAATGTCTCTATATCGAATTGAAATAGTAAAACGCCAATGGTTCCACCGACCACGAAAAAGAAGCTACGAAAGTCGTTAAATATAATCGAGTTATCGGAACCCAGCCCGATTCCCAGTCCGGTATCGACACCAACCGCTGATATCAATACCGCGGCGAGCAAAGCAACGCTGAAAAACACGGTAATGGGTTCGAATCGCTTCCTCGAAACACTGAGGTATTTTTTGTCTTTTAAACCATTCATGAATATGTCTCGAAGTTTTGCTGCACTTTGTCGTTATCAGGTTTTATATCGACCAGTTGATTACGCGCCATGTCATAGACAATCAATTGCTCCTGTACCCTGGCCGTGAACTGCGCCGGATTCTTTGACCCAAATACGGAAAAATGGACCACGTAACCATCAACGATCGAAACCACTATCTTCATCCCGCGGGCCAGTGATTTTATGGTTTCTTTTTCCAGCTCGTTCACGGCCCGGATCTGAAATTCGTTACGCAAAGAGTCACGGGCCTTAAATCGGTCTTTATCAACGTATAGCAATTCCGCAGTACGTTTCTCTACACGAGCAAGCTCTTCATTGGTAAAAAACAGGATCCCAACCGGCAACTCCTGACCGTCTTCCACTATGATGAGGCAGCGTTCCTGGAAATCCGGAATGCGATCGAGCATATGCGTTGGAATATCGAAGACTTCGCGTTGGCATTTGACTTTAACCGTCCGGCGCTTGAGGTCTATTTTCTCGACTCGGCACATTTTTGCGTTGTCCGGTAATACGCGCTGCGAGTCCAGGGCTCGCGATGCCCGACTTAACGATTTCTGTTCCCTGTTCAGTTGTTCGGTAAGCAGACTTACCTGGTCCTGTAGCTCTTCGTTGCTTACTTTCAAGCGTTTTAATTCGGCGTATACATCCTTGTTTTTTTTAAGTTCTGGATCGGCCGCCCAGGGAGTTTTATTTTTATCAGACAACTTCGACTCGTATTTCGAAATCTCATCATAAAAACTTTGCAGGATGACACCCACATTATTTTTTCTTGGCAGCTCAAAACGAATGCATGGAATATATTCGCTGACCCTGGTTGGGGCTTTTTTATCCCCTCGCCCGGGGCACTTGCCATAAATCGAAAAATGGAAATTGTCGAGACAGGATAAAATGTTTTCCAGATTAGGCACGAAACCATGTGCGTCCAGGACCGTTTCGATGGTACTAATCGGATTGGTGAATAATATTCGATCGATTGTGATGTAAAAGTACTTCTCATCTTTATCGTAATCAACGGCCGAGAGGTCTTGATTGATTGAGGCCTTCGACAGGTCCGCAGCATCCTTCTGCGAAATTACCTGCAGTTTTTCTTTTTCAAAAATGGCCATCTTCTCGACTCCTGATATAACGTCAAAGTAATATTGCTGGTTTAGTTACTTGCAGAAGTAATCCGAACTCATATGCCTGGTAGCGCCATTTTTCCCTTGAATTCCAATCCGATACTGCTTCCCGGAATGCCATCGGACAGCTACGCGTCACGATTGATTATAGTTAAGAAACACGGATATTCGGGCTTATATTCGGGTAAATAATGGGCGTTCTCCGAGATTCATGATGATTGTCGGATCCATCAGGCTTATGCGATCGATTTGATAGCAACCGATAATTGGCTGCACCAGGCGGGTAGCGTCAAGATAGCAATCTTGCGGCGATAATTTCCCGAAAGCAAAACCGATAATGTGCAGAAGACACCTTTTCGCCGCAGAAATTATCCAATACGCGCTAAGGCGCAATTATTGATTTTGGTCATCTTTGGGGACATGTTGTGGCCGGGTTTCTGGAGGGAGAGCACATATACGGCAATTCTCTCACTTATTTTGGGTGCTTTTACGGGGGAGAAGGTCAAATGGTTGGTCCCATTCGTTTTCCGGCTACCGGGATCACAGCGGGTGACACGGCAACAAAGCAGCTCCCAGTGATATCATCCCCGTCAAATCATCCCCGTGAAATCATCCATGATTCTAGAAGCCACACATACTCATTTGTATCCCGGTCACAGCGGGAGGGTTTCCGGCCTGGCTCGAATAGCCGACATGCAACCGGGCCACGATTGCCTGGTCGCGTTTTCCGACGGGTCGGTGGCTGCCGCCAGGATCGCGAGGTATGAAGACAGTTGGCAACTTCACACAAACACCTACCGCACTGCTGCCGGAACGGATATCGCGGAAAAGCTCTGGCTTGTCCGTCTCGAAGAGGACAACGACCGCGTGGCATTTCGGATCCTCAATAAAGTACCAACGAATTAAAGATGGCTGCTTTCGCAAGGTGGTAAATTCAGCAAAAGGGGCACTAACCTGTTACAGAACTGACCACCCCGGGTTCGTCGTCACCCTGATTCCCCTACTCGCCACCAAACAGATTGAACAGGTTGAAATCAATCTTATACGGAACCAGTTCAGCCGATCTCGTTCTGGCGTCGATCAGCTTGAGGTAGGCAGACATTCGATGATTATTCAAGTTCTCTCCACTCAGGGGCTTTTGCGTGAATTTCGTTGCCCTCAACATGCTGTCAACGCCTTCGAGGATCGCGTACCCGGTGTCATCGAGTAGAATCACCTCCTTACCCGCATGCCAGTAAATATCGGGATTTTTAATATCCAGGGGGTCAAATAGCGGCACCAGTGGTACCAGATCGTCAGGCGCTACTACACGG
>JAJDOF010000017.1 GCA_022340305.1 Gammaproteobacteria bacterium | reverse complement strand
TTACGCAATACTGACAAGCAAAGCTCAATGCGGTGGCAGGCGGGTTAAACGAACCGCATGTAACCATGTCACCATGTCACGGGACACACACTCGATCAGTTGCCCCTGGGGATTATTATCACGCCGGGTAACAAGTGTCTGTCCCAGTGAGATGCCAGTGAGATGCATGTCCCAGTAAGATGCAGTGAGATGGTCGCCGGGGCGCGATTCTGGCACACCAAAAAAACAAGGGGGGGCAATTATTTCCGAAATCTGTGCGCGATTGGGTTCCGATCCATAATATACCGATCAGACACGCGGTAACCTGTTAACCCCGGCGATGGGACACACAGTAAGAGCGAGCGCTAGCTGAGCTGATTAATCAGCTCAAGGAACCTGGCCGAAGTGCAGTTTTCATTGGCATGCTGAACGGCCTGTCTAAAGTCCTTCAGGTTAAAGTTATAGCTCCATTGAGACACAGGCCGGTCCAGCTGGAACACCGGAAACCGGACAACGATATCAAGGCTTTCGGCAGTCCTGATTACATCGGATTCACTCAGAAGATTCACGTTTAACTGCTTCAGGTTCGTCGCAACCCCGGCGATCGAGTTTTCCCAGATTTCCCTGTGAATATCCCTGTCGCCCAGGCTCGGGGTGAACAGACTATTATCGTCAATAATTTGCATGGTCTGGGCCTGAATGCCGACCCGTTCGTTTGCGGCAAGCTGCATGTCAACACCGGTAAACAAACTGTAGTTTTGTGAAACCAGGATAGGGATTTTTTCGTCAACCCTGCCATCGCTTTTCATGGGCTTGTACAGCAACAGTTTGCACTGGTAGATCAATTCGCCGAGTTTACTCAAACGCCGGCGATCCGTGTTTTTCAACCCGCGCAGCGAATTGTTTGTCTCGGGAACCTGCGCATTCAACGTCAATGTCACACCACCTTCTTCCGATAGCTGATAATTGTAAACAACCACCGCGCTGCCAATATTCACGGTTTTGATCTCAGCCGCAGTTGCGGGGAATGCGATCACCAGGACAAAAAAAGCGGAAATCAATGCGTCGATGAATTTCATAGCGTGGTACCTGCGGTTAACGATTGAACGTCATTCGTCGGGCCAAACTAACACAGACCCCTGCTATTTTCATCTGTGCCGAATTTGCACGACGGACTCTACCGATGCAAACCGCCGCAATTCAAATACCACCAAAGCCGGCAGTATCGATGAAATCCCACTTGTTCCATACCTTCCAGGGCAGTAAACGCAGTAACCAGTATCTAGTCCGGCAAGAGCGGAGCACAAAGCCCGCCTCGAGAAATAATACCGACCAGGCGCCGTCCATTAATCCACGAGTTGGTTATAATGGCTGCCTTTTGAACGGGAGTACGCAGCAGGTGAATCAGGACACCGCCCAGCAGGCGCTAAAGCAATTAAGCCTGGGTCTTGGCATGCTTGGTCTGTGCTGTGGCTTCCTGGCGGCTTATGGCGTAGTGGCCGGCGATGATGATGGCCGGGTGAACCTGTTATTCCTGCTGCTGTTATTTGCCTTTCTTCCCGTGGTGGGTCTGCTACTCAGTATCTTGTTAATGGTGAAAGGTGGGGGCAAGGGCCTGGCGGGCTGGATTCTGGATATTCCCCTGTGGCCACGGCATCTAATCCTGGCCCTGTCGCGCCTCGGTCTCACTCACGGGCGCGAGTTCTGGCTGTTTTACCAGACGCAGATTTTTGCGGTGAGTTTCTCGGTGGGTTGCCTGTTACTGTATCTGCTGTTGCTGCTGGGCAGCGATATTACCTTCGTCTGGCGCAGCACGCTGCTCGAAGCCGACGATCTACTCCCGGCCCTGAAGGCAATCGGTACGCCCTGGCGTTTCTGGCCGGAGGCTCAGGCCTCGCTTACATTGATCGAACAAACCCGGGATTTCCGTCTCGATTCGCAGGGCATGTCGCAACCTGCGGTAGGACTGTGGTGGAAATATATTTTAGCCACGCAACTGGTCTACAACCTGTTACCGCGAAGCCTCATGCTGTTGGTGGCCCGGCAAAAATACCGGGCACGCCTGCAACAGAGCAGGCTGCCAGATGTGCGCGATTCGCAGCCTCAGCCAGGCGGTGCTGTCGGTGACGAAAATTTACTGGCCGATCTGACTCGATCTGTCACCTTGCCGTATACCCTGCTGAATTGGGCTGATGTATCGCCGAGCTGTCATGAGCGGATACAGCAACTACTCGGTGATGCCGCCGAGATCCATCCCATTGGTCCCCTGCGGGATCAACTTGCGACGCATTCGCCTGGTGATCATTCCCTGGTCGTTGTGGTGAAAAGCTGGGAACCACCACTGGCCGAATTGGCCGACAGGTTAAAGGACATCGACTCAAATGCAGACAAGCTGATTTTGCCACTGGACTGGAGCGACACGGGTCTGCGCCAACCCGCTGCTGCCCATCTGGATGAATGGCGCCGCTTTGCAGCCACCCTGTCCGGCTGGCAGGTACTTCAACTCGAGACATCCACATGACACCTGTGTTCGCTGTGGTAGGCCACCCAAACAAAGGCAAGTCTTCGATTGTCAGTACCATCGCCCAGAACGACAACATTGCCATTTCTTCACGCAGTGGCACGACACGGGACACACAACGCTATGACATTTTAATCGGTGCGGCAGGTTATACACTGGTGGATACGCCGGGATTCCAGCGCCCGTCCCGAGCGTTGGCCTGGTTACAGGAACATGCCCCGTCAGCGGACAGGCGCCACGACGCTATCAGGCAATTCATTGCCGATCCACAATGCCGGCAGCAGTTTCCGGAAGAGGTGATGCTACTCGAGCCGATCATGGAAGGTGCGGCGATACTCTATGTCGTAGATGGCTCGCGCCCTTACGGCGCTGAATACGAAGCCGAGATGGAAATACTGCGCTGGACGGGGCAGGCCAGCATGGCACTGATCAATCCTATTGAGAGCGAGGATCATGTGCAGGACTGGCAACAGGCACTGGGGCAATATTTCAAGATCGTGCGCGTGTTCAACGCCATGCAGGCTGACTTTGAGAAAGTAGTGGCGATACTCGAAGCCTTCTCCCACATCCGGGAGGAATGGCAATCGGCTCTGGCAGACATCGTGAACGAATACCGCGGGCAGCGTGCCATGCAGCTGCAGGAGTCGGCCAGCTTGCTGGAAGCGTTGTTAACCCGGCTTTGTACCTACCAGGTATCACAGAAAGTACTCAGTAAATCCCAGGCCGATGGTTTGAAGGGCGTGCTGGAGAAAAAATATTTCAATGACATGCGCAAGATCGAACATCAACATCACCAGGCGTTGAAGCAACTTTACCAGTATCACCACCTTGAAAGCTCGATCGATGAGCTGCCGCTGGAAGGCAATCTGTTCGATACCGAAAAATGGATCATGTGGGGACTGAACCGTAAGCAACTTACCGTGGCTGCTACCATCGCAGGCGCGGCCACGGGAGCGGTGGTAGACGCTGCACTGGCGGGAAGCAGCGTTATGCTGGGCGCCCTGGGTGGCGGCCTGCTGGGTGCTGGCAGTGCCTGGCTAGGTGCCGACCGCATATCCAGTTTCCGTGTGCAGGGCTTGCCGCTCGGCGGCTATGAAGCTCACCAGGGCCCTATCCGGAACCGTAACTTCCCTTACGTGGTGCTTGGACGTTTTCTCTATCTGGCCGACGCACTGCGCCATCGTACCCATGCACACCGGGATAAACTCCAGATTAGCGAAGGTGATCTGTCCGCGCGCATCAAGCAACTCGGCAGTGAGCAACAAGCCGGACTGCATCGAGCGCTGGATCGATTGCGGCAGCAAAAATCGCCGGAAGGATTGGGGCAGCATTTGTACGCGTTAATCAGCACGGATTCTCCAGCTTTCCATTAATAGCAGTTAACGTAAAAGCCAGGATCGTAAGATAGGGACCGGGGGATTAAGTTTTAATCCATCTGTCTCCATTTTTTTATCTGCCTCGTGCTGAGTGCCTCGCCGATAGCGCGCACCGGTCATTGGAAATTCCTTGATCCCGTACCGGGCGGTCGGGGTTTTCTACGGCGACATGACGACTATGAAATGGCTGCGCAATAATGGTTGCAGCGGAACTCCAGGCCCCCCTGGCGGTGGGTCGCCCAGTGGATTGACCGGGACTGGCTTATGGGTGATCCCTGTTGCGTCCCGGTGTGACAATATAAACAACCCGGGCCCTGACATGCCGTCGAAGCAACGCCAAAAGCAAAAAACCCAGTAACAGTGTGGCATCGACAGAACCCGCACTACTGCTCTTCTTCACATTTCCCGAAGCGCCGGGAGCGGCAACGATAACACTACCTGGGTCATCGGGATCCGTAACGGTAATAATGATTTGATCGCTTGCGCTCAACACACCATCACTGGCCGCGAGTTGCAGGGTATAAGATCCCGCCGCAGAAAATGATACGGGGGTATCCACGGCAGCGCCGTTAGCGAAAGCGGCAGTTCCCGGGCCACTCACCTTGATCCAATCGTAAGTGAGCACTCCAGCAGGTAAGCCGTCATCATTGACGGTCGCATCAAGATTAATTGCCACGCCGGTTTCTGCCGACTGATTATTGCCGGCATTGACCCGGGGCGCCTGGTTTGCCTGTGGTGCCTTGGTGATGCTGAAGTAGTCCTGAACTGTGCCATTTTCGCGCAGCATACGGACATCCATGCGATCGCCTTCGACATCTATCACCATGGAGCCCAGGACCTCATCCTCGATGAAATTTGCCGGGTGATGGATAGGCGTGTAATCTATTTTCCCGGAACTGCCGGCCAATACATAAACGGCTCCCTCGGGATTCGACTCTTTCCGATAAACCCCATCTCCATTACCACGACCGTCACCCGGATCAATGGCATGAATGTCAGCGTCCCAGGTGTCGGACAGGCCATAGTGATTGTTGATGAGCACCGTACGCGAATAGAAATGATTGTGCCCGCCCAGCTGCAGATCCACCCCGTAGCTTTCCAGGATGGGGTTGGCCATTTCCCGGCTTAATCTTTGCCCCGACTCGCTGTCAGAATCATGCGCACTGGAGCGGGAATAGGGTGGGTGATGCCAATAAGCAATAATCCATTTTTGCAGGGTCGATGCCAGGTCGTTTTCGAGCCAGGTATACATGGCCGTGCCTTTCAGATTCGAGTCGGTAAACGAATCGAGACAGACAAAATGGATATTGCCGTAGTCAAACGAATAATAAAGCTCGGAGCCGGATGCAATGCCACCGCCCTCGGCCTGGGTGGGGTGGGTAAAGGCGGTTTCGTAAATACCGGGGTCTCTATCGTGATTGCCGCGCGTGGACCAGACCGGTGCATGTTTCAACAGACCGTTATACACGTTGAAAAAGTTATTCGTATAATCGCTTTCGGTACCATCGCTATAGGCATTATCACCCAGCGCCAGCACCACGTCGGTTTCGACATCGTCGAGATTGTAATAGGCGTCCCTGACGTCATCCTGGGTCGTTTTCCCGGTTCCCGCGTCACCGATCGCCCAGATACGGATTTTTCGGCTTGAGCCCACGTCGGGCGCGGTAATGAAATAATGACCAGCATCGTTACCCGCTTCGATTGATCCGGATACTGACCCAACAGAATAGAAATATTTGGTGTTCGCCGCCAATCCCGTGATCACTACTTCGTGCTCGGTGCGAAGGCCTGGCATATCGACATCAGTGTTCAGATTACCCACGCTGGAACCGTAGCTGACTCTGCTACTGTCGCCTGACGTGGTTCTCCAGCGCATTACCACACGTGTGTCACTGATACTTTGCAAGTAGGGTTGGCGCTCCAGCTCCGCCATAGCCGGCGCAGGAAACACGCCACCGAAAATCAAGACAAGCGAGGTTACGAATACTAACGTTGCCCGTGGAATCCTTTTGCACATGTCATTTCCCTTTGTGAAAGTCTGCATTGAGCCTGGTAGGTTCAATCCAGGAATCGAGCTATAGCGTCGAAATACGGGCTTCCAAATCTGCTGCAAGTTTTTTCGATGCCGGCACATTTTGCAGGCGTTGTGGCAATTGCTGCAGCGCCGCCCAGGCCTGCCGATAGGACTTCTCTGCCTCTTCACGCCTGCCCGCCCGAAACAAAATGTCGGCCCGACGGGCGAGCCACAGATCTTTACGTTGTGACTGATTCAGCAGCTGGTCGATGCGCTTGAGCGCTGCGTCGTAGCGCCCGAGACTGACCTCCAGATCCACGGCCATTACCTGAAAGACACCGATAGTGCCAAGTCGCTCGATTCCCTGCTGCAGGATTTGCAGAGCCCTGTCTTTCTCACCGGTTAATATCAGTGTTTCCGCAAATTCGACGTACCATTCCGGCGACGCCTTGGCGCCTGCAATCGACCGGGAGGCTAAAGCCTTTTCATAGGATATTACGGCTAACCGATATTGGCCCAACTCTCGATAGGATCGAGCATGAATCAGTAAGGCTTCGGTCGCGGTTTCGTGACGTAATAAATAAAGGTTGATAAAATCCAGCGCGCGAAAATAGTCGCCGGCGCTATAGGCTAATCGAGCCCGATCCAGGTCATACTCGACGTAACCAGGGTCGAGGAGTGCGGCCTTGTTAAAATCCTCCATGGCTTCCTGCCAATGCTGATTATCCATATAGACACGCCCTCTGTCGGCATATAGAAACCCCTGGTCTCCTTGTTCAGCGAGTAACGCAGAAATTTCTTCAATCCTTTCCTCGCCGGGGCCGTGGGCCAGGGCTGTCGCTGAGCAAAAAGCCAGGGTGAGGAATGTTACGAAGAATAATTGGGCGGAAGATAACAAGACCGATATTTCCAGTTTAGCTGTTCTACTCATTACGATTCTCCGTATCCACAAGGACACTATTAGGCATAAAACATCAAGCTGAGGGATTTAGTCCGCCTGCACGACCCGGGAAACCGGTTCCGCCAGGCGATCATCACGAATTAACAGGCCGGGTTGATATCACGATGGCGTTGAATCTTGCTGGTAACATCAGGTTAATGTAGAACAATCCATTAAGACCTTCTTCAATTAGTTTCGCTAAAGTAATGCGAACTAGTTCGCAACTTTGCAGCACAGATTCTGATTTGGCTTGAGATAAAGGGATCACCCGGAAGGTGGGCCAGATCTATCGTCAAGCGGGGCATGCCGCCAGAACGACTCTTCAAGCTGCTGAGCAGGCGAATTTCATGCCTGCAAAATAACCACCTTGTCAGACGACTACGGTGGTGAAGCTAGCCTTGATGATTGCGAGCGATACGAGATGACGATGAGCCCTCAGGATACCTGTTCGGGTATTTCATGAAAGCATCGGGTGTGGCTGCATGCAGCCACACCCGCGTCCTTAACATGCTATTCCGGCTGGGCCATGATTTCCTCGTCGAGGAACGCAATGCGCCCCCTGAGCCAGTCCCGGATATATTCCAGGGTGCCAAGCTCCGGATTATTCACACCTTCGCCGCCGGATTCCGGCCAACGTGCAAAGTTGCGACTGCGAGCATTTTCAGTTTCGAGCGCTACCGGCACAGCATCCTGGCGGTAAGCAATGAACCTGTCCATAATCGCATCTTCCGTGAACAATGATGCGCGTAACTCCAGCCAACGCGATTTTGCGCGGGCATTGAAGCCGGTCGCGGTCAATTCTGCCAGCCTTCGCACCAGGTTGTTCTTCTGTGGGTCCCACCAGCTGACCGTGGTGTAAGGACTGCCGTCCCAGAGCATGCCAAAGGTGGCGTCATAATCCCACGGCACGAAGAACCATTTCGCGGACTTGTTTCTGGCGAGGTAGTAGTTCTTCTTCAGGGTGTCCCGGTTCATGGTTATGTTGGTCAGCAGCCAGTAATCGACGACGCTGTCGATATCGACTATCGAGTCGACCCTGCTGATGAACTCCGCATCACTGGAGTTAGCGACGAAATCAGCCAGTTCCTCCAGGGGACCCCAGTGAGCGATGTCATCGATATCCGGGTATTTCTGTTCGAAGTCACTGCTGACGTCCAGCGGGAAATAGAGGCTGGCGTTATTGGTATCGGCCTTGTAGAGAACGCTACCATTATCAGGATTCGAGAAGTCGACCTGGTCCCATAGTTCGTTGCCCAGCGCGTCCTCCGGGACATCAACCTTGTCCAGGCCCAGCAACTTGCGGTCGAGTTTCTCCTCGAGGATATAAGCACCATGATAGCTTTCGTTGAGGATCACCTCCACCTGCTGGCCACGAATCGCGGCCTGCCCCTGTTGTTCGCCAAGATCGTCAATATAGGCGTAGGGTCGCATATCATTGTAGATTTCGAGGCTTATGATATTGCGCACAAAAGCGGTATCCCGGTAGGTGGCATCCAGCAGCCAGTCGCCATCCTTGCGCATATCCAGCAGCACCAGGTTTTGCTCATCAGTCGGGTCGTCATCCTTGCGTACCTCAAGTGAAAAGGATTTCTTGGGGTACTGCTGGGATGTTGAGCCGCGGAACTCGATTCCCATGTTCTTGACGCCGGTATTCTGGACTGGCCAGGCGGAAGATGCCGGGAAAAAATCACCGCTTGCCAGTCGCTCCCCGGTTACCATACTGAAGAACCCGGGGCTCTTGGGTTCGTCTACGATGGTGTCCGCATTAAGCTCGATGACCGGCAAGTTGGTAAAAACCAGGCTGTACACTTCGACAGGCACGCCGTCCTGGAAAAGCTGAACCGGAATCGTTGTGCCGTAAACGATGTTCGACAATTGCACGGTTCCGCCACTGGCCACCATCAGGCCATTGTCAAACCCCAGTGTGTAGCCCTGATCCGCCAGGTCATAGGTAACCGTCGCGGTTAGATTGTTCGGGGCACCGAAGCCAGCGCCCAATGGAGCGAGTAGCCGTCGATTAGCCGTATCCGTACCGACATCGAGGCCATTGAGGCTGATGTTCAGGTCGGCCCAGCTGCCAAACGCGGTATCCGGATTACCGCCGGAATATTCGATATGCAGCAAGGGGGCCGCGGCCGCGGTGCCGTCGTATGACTCCGCGGTGCGTTCGCCGCTGCCGGTGATAATGAAGGCAAGGGCATTGCCACGGTTCCAGCCCGGGCGTGCCACAATTTCCTGAACGACCGCGGAAAGGTCCGTCGTCTGCTGAACCGGTCCCTGTGCATGCACCGTGTTCCAGGCCGATGGTTCCCAGTAAGCGAAGGCGGATGTCGGCACCCGCGAGGAAACATCATACGGGTTGGATGAGAATGCCGCTGCGGAGTCGCTGGCTTCGCCCTGGATGGTCAGGAAGGTTGCTTCCGTGTTGGCCTCATCGACGTCAAACTGAATGTAGGCCCGCTCGATCTGGGCGCCACCCGGGATATCCAGGTCTGAAAAGCGGATGCCAACGACCTGGTTATTGCCCCGGTCAAACACCAGCTCGAGATCGCTACTGGTTAGAGAAACGCTCCCGTTTGCTCCCTCTTCGGCATCGTCAAAACCGGCGCTAACGCGCCTCTCAAGAATTGTGGCACCAGTGCTCTCCGGGAGTACTGTGATAGTGACGGTATCACTTGCCTCGAGGTTTCCATCGCTGGCGGTTAGCTGCAGTATATAGGTGCCAGGGCTCTGCGGGAGGTTGATGTCTGTATTGACGCTGCCCGGATTCACGAACATCACTGTTCCAGTCCCGGTGCCACCGACCTGAGACCAGTTCTGGGTCAGGGTTCCCCCTACTGGCAGGCCATCATCGTCGACACTTGCATCGTTGAGGCTGACGCCAACGGCGGGCAGTGAAATAGTCTGGTTCTGTCCCGCGTCCACTGCGGGTGGTTGGTTGCTTAGCGGACCGGTCGAATACTCGACATGCAGCAAGGGGGCCGCGGCCGCGGTGCCGTTGTATGACTCCGCGGTGCGTTCGCCGCTACCGGTGATAGTGAAGACCAGGGCATTGCCTGGGTTCCAGCCCGGGCGTTCCACTATTTCCTGAACAATCGCGGAGAGGTCTGGCGTCTGCTGAGCCGGCCCCTGCGCATGCACCGTATTCCAGGCCGGTGGTTCCCAGTAGACGAAGGCGGATGTCGGTGTGCGCGAGGAAACATTGAAGTGGCTGGAGGAGAAAGTCTCCGCGGAGTCACTCGCTTCGCCCTGGATGGTCAGGAAAGTGGCTACCGTATTGGTCTCATCGACGTCGAATTGAATGTAGGCCCGTTCGATCTGGGCGCCATCGGGAATGTCGAGGTCTGAAAAGCGGATGCCAACGACCTGATTGTTGCCCCGGTCGAACACCAGCTCGAGATCGCTGCTGCTCAGCGAAACACTGCCGCTCTCGAGTTCTTCGGCATCATCGTTGGCCGAGGAGACGCGCTTTTCCAGGGTCACGGCAAACGCTGTCGTGCTGGCTATGGCCCATAGCAGGATGACTAATGTGCAGCTAAGGAAATGTGGAAAGAAAGTTTGGCTTCGACTTGTGCTTGTTATGAACATGATACCCCCCGGTTTGCTCATGATATATTTCAATTCTGTTACAACAATATAGTCAAACTAATGATATGGGATCAATTGGGTAAGGCAATACGTGAAAGGCGCATTGTGATACTGAAAAATCGCATTTTGTGCCACAGGGGATCCTGATGCTGGATAGCTTGACCTGTGTCAAGTGCTTTGGCCGGGCTGGCAAGACCTTGATTTTCGTTGCCAGGAGAGAGGATTGATGAAAATTTCAGGAAAAAATCCGTTCGGTTACTGATTTGTTCCTTAGCCTCGTAAAATGTTCGCTAAGGCTTCACTTGCGCAAATTCATTCACGAGCGCGTGGCGGGTTGGTTTGACAATAGCGAACTGCCTGCAGCGAGACGTGTCTCATGTCCCGATTTTGTAAGGTACTCCCGCCCGCTTGGCCAGATACATGTTCTGATCAGCCATTTTTAATAATTCGCGCTCACTCCCACCGTCGCGCGGAAATATGGCGCCCCCGATATTGACCCCGACAACGCTGGACAGATCGCCGATATGAAACGGACGTGCCACGCTGTCGGCGACGGCCGCCGCTCGCTGTTCAAGGATTTCGGTGTCGTCTAAGCCGTCAAGAAACAGCAGAAACTCGTCACCGCCCAGGCGGACTGCGAGGTCATTTGAGCGCACGAGCGCCTGCAGTCGGCCTGCAACAATTTGCAACACTTTATCGCCGACCTCGTGGCCAAAGTCATCGTTGAATGGTTTGAATTTTGCCAGGTCGAGGAACAGCAGGCTAAAGGGGGATGATTTGTCTATCGCTGTCTGCAAATGTTGCGAGAGCCGCAAGCGGTTGCCGATGTCCGTCAAAGGGTCAGTCTCGGCCTGAAACGTGATATTGGTGATCTCCGACTGTATCTCGCCACTGTCGTGCATAACAGCGATTGAATAGCGTTCGCCGCCGAGATCGAGATTTGCGATCGATATCGAGATTGGAATTTCACTGCCCGATTTATCGAGCCCGTACACCAGGGGACGATTACCCATCGTCATGGCCTGACCGTTATGCCGAAACTTCGCCAGGTGCGATTTATGCGCGGCCCGAAAGGTTTTCGGAATCAAACAATCGAGTCGCTTTTTAATGAGTTCATCGGGCGTGTATCCGAGCAAGCCGTGAACCTGCGTGTTGGCGAATACGATGCGACCCTTGCTATCGACAATTACCATGGCGTCCGGAAGCATGTCCAGGAGTTCACTCAGTGCAAGAACCGTATTTTTCATTTTTCAACATCTCTGCCGTGCTTGAGTATAGCTGGCCAAACTGGACCGACACCGAATAATTTATCGCTTGCCGGATAACCTATAGATCGCTCGCTCGAAAGGTCATAATCACCTCACTCCAACTGCAGAGATCTCTTTTGGTTAAAACAGGTTTGCTACAGCTGTTTTTCTGTATCCTTTTCGAGCCACTTGCCTCGCCCAATGAAAGTTGTCTGGCAGGTGCTATGATTGCCGCCCGGGGTCAGGTTTTACGTCGACTTCTGTACTATAACCAGTTTCTGGAAGGCAGTTCCCCAAGGCACTAAATTGGATCAGGAGTAAACTTTCCGCACGGTTTTGTTTTCATCTGAAAGAAGCCAGGTCTCGCAATCCTGGAATCGATGAGCAATTTTATGCGTGATCGTTTCGCTTGCTGTGCTGACATTTCCCGTTAACAAGACAAGTGGGTAAGGTTAATCGTGTGTTTGGCGGGTTGCGGGCCTATTTCCCCAAAGACAGGTGGGTAAGTCACCCGCGGGCGAGGAGATAAACATGGTAGATCGCAGGAGGTGATACCGGCCAAACATTGCCTGGAAATTATCGATGCTGAAAAACTGTTGTGATTAAAGCTTAAATCCCGAAAATGCCAGGGGAGTAAGCCCTATTTGGAAAGTTATGGATAAATATGTTAATCGACCTCTTTAAGCCCGCCTGGAAAAGTAGCTCCGCAGAGAAACGCCGGACGGCCATCATGGAAATGGATAGCGCCGGTGCCGAGCAGCAGGAAATCCTGCTTCAAGTAGCCGGCGATGACGAGGACGCTTCGGTCCAGATTGCGGCGATCCGGCAGTTAACATCGGCCACCGAACTGCATGAGCTTTCGCTGAAGCTTGCGGATGACGCGGTACGTGCCGAGGCTGATACCAGGGTTAATGAATTGTTGGGTGTGGCCGATGTACTTGATGAAAAGCAAATAAGGGAATTGCTCGAGCGTTTCCCGGAATTACAATTGCGCGTTTGCGCCTACGCCGATGCGTCGTCGGTGCGCAGCGAAGCCATCCATATCCTGTCGCCAGAGCAACGGCTGGAAGTCCTTGGCCTCACTGCTTATACGGACTCCCGACAGTTGATCTGCGAAGCGCTTACGGATATCGAAGATCTCGAGTTCGCGCGCAGGATCGTGCGTGGCAAAGACAAGAATGCCGAGCGTATCGTCAAGACCAAGATAGATGCGTTCCGACTTCATGAGCGTCAGCAGGCCGACAATTCAGCGCGGGTTGCCGAGCTGATTGCTGAAGTTGAGTATCTCTCCCATCATGACTGGCTACCGGAGTTCAAGATACGCTACCTGGCTCACCGGCGACAGTGGGACAGCCTGGATTTCGATATCGACGATGACTCCCGGCAGCGTTACCAGGTAGCTCGAGCGATTGTCGATACGCACTATGAGCAACAGCAGCTTATTGAGCAAACCCGGCAGTCACAACAGCAACTGGTTAGCGAGCTTGACGCCCTGCTGCAAATCACGGCCACGCAAGATCTCGCCGGTTCAGTCGAGGCATTGCCCGAATCAAAGTTACAGCAACAGCAGCTCAGCTCGGCCTGGCAGGCTTTAGCCGAGATCAGTCCACCCGATCAGCAGCTACTCGATCGGTATGACAAGATGCGCAATGCATTGCATTCTGCCTGCCGGTTCCTGGCCAGGGTCGCTGACCCGGTTGTAAATGCCGCCAAAGATTCCAACCAGTCCGCGGACGTCGCCGAACTGTCCAGAAATAGCCAGCAGGCGGAAGCCGCCTTGAAAAATCTTGAATGGCCTGTGGACTTTGCCGAGCTTCAGGCCGCAACTGAATTACGCCGGCAGGTGGCGGATTGGCGTAAAGCACAGCAGGCCTGCGCAGACGCTTACCAGCAAAAGCTGGCCCTGGCGCATAAAAATATCAGTTCTATCGTCAGATTTTCGCGCGCTGGAAATCTGCCGAGAGCAAAACAGTACGTAAAAAAGGTGGAAAAGGCACTCGGCCGGTTTGCGGGAAAAGATCTCCAGGCCCTCCAGGAACGCCTCGATGAAGCCAGGAAAACCCTCAATGAAATGGGCGACTGGAAAAATTTTGCGACCGAACCAAAGTATATCGAATTATGTGAATCGATGGAGCTGCTAGCCACCGCCAAACATCACCCCGACAAACTCTATGGCGAGATGAAGTCGCTTCAACAGCAATGGAAAACACTGGATCACTCTGATATATCCGATCAGTACTGGCCTCGCTTTAAACTCGCCAGCGATAAGGTTTACCAGCCCTGTGCCGAATTTTTTAAACAGCGGCGCGAGATTCGTCAAACCAATCTCGACCAGCGACGACAGTACCTTGAACAAATGCGGGAACTGCTGGAGGCGACTGACTGGGACGACAACCCCGACTATAAGGCCGTGCAGTCGCATATGCGCGGTATCAGCGATGGTTTCACCGGCATAAAAGACGTCGAGCCCGGTGCGGGGCAAAAACAATGGAAACAGTTTTCGAAGTATAAAGACGCGGTAATGGCGAAACTGGCGGTGGCTTACGAAGCCAATATTGCGTTGAAGCAACAACTGATCAGGCAAACTGAAGCGCTTGCCGAGGCCAGTGCCAAAGTTGAAAACCTTGCCGCCCTGAAGACCCTGCAAACCAGGTGGAAGCAGATCGGTATTACCCGGCGCAGTCAGGATCAAAAAGCCTGGGCGGCATTCAAAAAGCAGGGTGATATTGTTTATAACAAGGTACAGGAGCTGCGCCAGGGGCAAAGGGATGAAATCGATCAACAGCTCAATAGCTACCGGGAAATTATCAAGGACATCAAGAAACTGGCGAAAACGGCGAGTGATCTGGACGAGGCAGATCGGCAGTTTTCTGTGCTGCAGGCGAACTATGCAGCGCTGTCTGAATTGCCCGCGCAACTCCCCGAAAAACTGGTCGCAGGGATTCAGCGTGATTATGGTAATGCCTGTGATCAATATGCCAACAGTCAGTCCCGGATATTAAAAAACAGGCAGGGCAGGCAGATCGATGCGCTGCGAATGAAGGCCCGGCTTTGCGCCCAGCTGGAGGCGCTGGGGCCATCGCCCGGTGACCAGCAACTGCAGGAAATAACGGAGCAATGGGATTCTATCGAGTTGCCGAGCGCCGAATTTACCCGCCGTATCGAGGCGCGTCGAAATGCCGCTGGTTCCGCCATGGATCGGGCTGCGGTCGCCGCAGAACGCCGCATGCTTTGTATTCGGCTGGAGATCGCGTTGGGTGTGGAAAGCCCGGCTGAGGACAGGGCCTTACGGATGCAATACCAACTGGAACAGATGAATAAATCCGGGCTGGGTCAGCAATCCGTCAATCGTAAAGAGCTGTTGAAAGAGATGGAACTGGACTGGCTGTTTATGCCGGGTGCAGAGGTAGAGCAGCAAAAAATACTGGACGAGCGATTCCAGCGAGTACTGCGCTCTGGATGAATCGCCAGTTCCGGGCCGACAGGTTCAACGGTTGTGCTGCAACGAGCTGCTGCGCGCGGGGTTGCTGACCTTGCCACCTTTCCGCGTCAGCGTGGGTGTCTGCGCAAAAAAATGCCGAAGCGGCTTTAAACAGCAGGGTGGGTTTACAGGGCGAGAGATAAACGAGGTTTGCGGCCGCGGGGTGGTTGACCCCTGTCGGGCACTTGCGCCGCGAAAAGAATTGCGCCCTGCAAAACAAGCAAGACTGAAATACCAGGCATTCAAGGCGGGACTTTACGGCAGCGCTCGATTGCTGGGGTGAACTCGTCATCTCGCTAGAAAAAACCTACTTATGACCAGTATAGCCCGCGCTTGATCCATGCTAATTTCATGCGAACAGAAGCAGAGGCAGGGCAAAGCCACAAGAATCAGGATTTTCACCGGGTAAGCATCCTTTCCGAGCTATTTTTATAGTTGGCCGTAAATAGCCTTAAAAATAGAGCCTGGTGAGGTGTGAAAGAGGTGAGGGGCGTGTCCGCTCAAAATAGCTTCATGGAAGACTAATATTTGTTTAAAACCATGGGAAACGCGCTATGAACCGCAGGTATCTAATCAATAACAGCAGGCTATTGAAGAATCTCAATACCGAAATAAATAAAGATCACCTGTTGAGCACGATCGCCCAATTAGGTCACAAAGTACATAAAATCGAGTCGATCAGCGGACGTTCGTTGCACACCATTAAAATGCGCAGCGAAATCGCCAATCTGGAAGATCACCTGAATTACAGCAAGAATCAGGTGATTCTCCGCGCCTAGCCTTCTGTGGATATAAACCTGAAGATGGGTCTGCCCTGGGATGTATTTTGGCATTCGTAATGGGATGGGTGTCCCATCATCTTATCGAGATCGAAGTGCCACACCGGGAAGATACGATTCAGTTAGATTCAGTTAACGCTAAATTGAGGAACCCATGATAAAGACTATTCGAGTGGGTATGGATTGGGGAAACCAACCCCTGTGCGGGGGCCGGGGCATCAACGGGGCTATTTAGATCCGGGGTCTATAGGCTGGAAACACCGCGCCACGGTTAAGGATGGCAAACAGGTCGGACTGGTATCGATAAAATCCGGGAGTGTGCAGTTGTATTTCAACAGGGGATAGCAGTGGAGAATCGGTGGGCGAAAAACCATTATTTAGCGGCATCAGCGTATGTCGTCTGGAGAGGTCGGACGTACCTTTGCAGGCGAGCCAGCTGCCGATGCCGATGCCCCATTTCTTGTTAGCGAGGAGGCGCTATATACGAATGCTCAAAATCAAAGCTTCATCGGATATCTTTGGCCTGACGCAGGCGGCTACAGAATCCACAGCATTCGTGGATATTTTATTGCACACCCGGGTATGTCCCGATGTGTGTCAGGAAAGATTATCGTTTGACTTTGATATAATTGGGAATATAATCCCAAATATGAAATTGACCCATAACAAAATATTTTTGTGAGATAAGAAATGTTTGAAGATGAACAGAAACTTCGTTTAATAGCTGCCGCGGTCAAGTTGCGGGACATCATTGCAACTCTTGAGGTGGATCTGGAATATCAGGCGTTAATTGATTTTTGCGGTTCCAGCGGCAAGCTGTTGACGTATGGGGTGCATGGACTGGTTTCCAACGCGGAATTCCAGGACGCCGGCGAGGATGCATTAACAAGTTGTGGCGACGACCATAACGCGCTGTTTACCGCTTTAAATCAAACGGTTTACGATATTGGTAAATTGGTAGATTTACACTAACCGGGCTGATGTATGCATGGCATTATGTATGATCAATGGACTGATCATATCGTTGCGGGCAGGTATCCTTTTTTCCCGCGGCAAGGTTTGCGATTGAGTAAACCTCAATACCCTCCACCACCTTTTCCGCTGCATCAATCCGGCAAAGCTATTGGATTTATCTGAAGTCAATGACCAACACTGTGCCGAGAAATAGCCCGAATCGGCCTCGGATTTCGCATTCTAATTTTGATGCACCGAGATCGACTTGTGGGTTATCCAGCGGGGATCTTCCTCGCGAATCGGTGCGTTTTGACCCTGCAAATACCTGGGCCACTGCGACTCTCTCCCGGCACAGGGAATAACTTGCCGCCCTTCTTCAGCTTGTGAACCTCTCGGTCCCCTCCGTGAGCGGATCAACTTGAGATGGAAGCCCGATGGTGACTTTTCCCCATACAGGGCCACAACCATTGAAATATCGGCGAGATGTAGTCGGTTGATACGCCAGCCCGGTTTTAGCCGCAGTACATCAATAAGCGCAACAGTTCGATTCATAAAACTGTCGAAGGCATGATTCGACCCGGTGGCATATCGACCATTTCCAATTTAAATAGGGAGACGTGGTCAAGTTTAGTCAGGTTAATTTGACGAGGATCATCAAATGGCACACTATATTGGCACAATATTTAAACGTAATATCCTGCAACAGGATCAACAGGCGCTCAGCGTAATTACAAGGTGTAGAATGAATCACAAAAATCATGCCCATGATTATTGTCGGCAGGGTCGCCTGCCATTAGCGAAAATAAACTCATCCAGTCGCGGCTCTGACTGCGCTGAAGCCATTGAACGAAGATCGTCAACTGGCAATGCGCTGTCGTTGTTCCTGGTCGCGGTGGTGGCGATCTTGTTTGCAGCGCCGGCGGCGGCATTTTCGTTTGACGTGCAAGTTTCTGCGGGTGCCGATGATGCCGAGGAAAATAGTACCGGTTCCATATTACTGAACAGCAGCGATCTAGAGCTGGTTTTTGACAGGGATAGCAATCAGACGGTCGGAATGCGCTTTAACGGGGTAAATGTTCCCGCCGGGGCCACGATTCAGAGCGCCTATATCCAGTTCACGGTTGATGAAAGGACCTCGGGCGATACCTCGCTGACTATCGAGGGCCATGCCGCCGATAGTGCGGCGCCCTTCATCAGTTCATCGTTCAATCTTTCGTCGCGGCCAAGGACGTCAGCGAGCGTCGGCTGGACCCCCCCACCCTGGTTGACGACGGGAGCGGCGGGGCTGGAGCAGCGTACCCCCGATATTGCCTCGATCATTCAGGAGATCATCGTGCGCCCGGGCTGGTCGGCAAATAACTCGATTGCCATTCTGATCACGGGTATCGGCGAGCGCGTCGCCGAGTCGTTCAATGGTGTGCCGGCTTCTGCGCCCCGGTTACATATTGAATTTTCGGGGGACCCGGTCAACCTGGCACCCCAGGTCGATGCGGGTACGGATGCGGCGGTAACCTTACCCAATACCCAGGTATCCCTGGATGGCACGGTGACGGATGATCAACTGCCGATCGATACGCTAACCACGAGCTGGAGCCACGTCGGTGGAACCGGAAATGGAGTAGTCAGCTTCGAGAATTCGAGTAGTGTCGATACCACCGTGACCTTTACGGCGGATCCGGGGACTTATATTTTACGGCTGACTGCAGACGACAGCGTCCTTTCCGCTTTCGACGAGGTAACCATCACCGTAAATTCGGATGCAATGCAGGCTCTCGACCGCCAGATTATCTCGAGTTCCGACGATGCCGAGGAACAGGCTAATGGGCGCGTGTCACTGACCAGCAGCGATCTCGAGCTGGTGTATGACAGGGGCGGCAATCAGACGGTGGGGATGAGATTCAATGAGATTGATATTGCTCCCGGCGCCAGCGTAATTAACGCCTATATTCAGTTCACCGTGGATGAAGCGCAGTCACAGTCGGCTGCGTTGATTATCGAAGGCGAGGCGAGCAGCAACGCGTCGACCTTCGCCAATGTTAGTTTCAATATTTCGTCGCGTCCGCGGACCGTGGCGAACCAGGCCTGGTATCCCAATCCCTGGACCACGGTCGGGCAGGCTGGCGTTGACCAGCGTACCCCCAATCTTGCTGGCATTATCCAGGAGATCGTCAATTCCCCGGGCTGGTCGAGTGGCAATTCGCTGGCCCTCCTGGTAACGGGCAACGGTGAACGTATCGCGGAATCATTCAACGGAGTTCGTGCAGCAGCGCCCAGGTTGCACATCGAGTTCGCCGGGTCGACCAGTAATCAGCCGCCATCGGTGAACGCGGGTGCAGACACCAGCCTGACATTGCCAGGCGATACCGTTTTTCTCGATGGCACCGTTACCGATGATGGTCAATCGAATGCAGGCCTCATTACTGTCTGGAGTCACGTGGGCGGAACGGGAAGCGGGGTGGTAACCTTCGGTGATCCAAGTGCCATCGATACGACAGCGACCATTACCCCGGATGTGGGCACCTATGTGCTGCGCCTCAGTGCGAGCGATGGCGAGTTGTCCGCCGAGGACGAGCTAACGGTTACCGTCCGCGAAGAAGCGACCGGCGGCGAGGTGGTCGATCTCAGGCAGGTCAGTTATTTTGCTACGGGGTTTGGTAGCAACGGTATTCCGCTGGCTATCCCGAGCATCGATCCCGCAGGCATAGTCTACCATGCACCCTCTGGCCGTTTGTTCATCGCGGACTCGGAAATCAACGAGGTCGGTCCGGCCTGGGATATTGTTGGCAGCAACTTGTTTGAGACTTCGACGTCGGGCAGCAGCCTGTTCGACCAGTGGAATCTCACGCTACGCACCGGTAACGAACCCTATCTGAACCGGGAACCGACCGGCATCGCCTATTGTGAGGGCGATGGTCACTTCTACGTAACGAACGACGACACGGACCTGATCTATCGTTATGCTTACGATGGCACCACGTTTACCGCCGTGGATGCCGTCTCCACCCGACCCATTGGCAATGACCCCGAGGGAATCACCTGCGACCCGGTCAGTGGCCGCCTCTATGTCATCGATGGCACGGGGATCGACATACTGGTCTATCGTTATGACTCCGGTTTCGTACTCGAGGATGTGTTGCATTTACCGACAACCGCAGGCACCTCTGCCGGGGTGCCGGGCAATCCTGAAGGTATCGCCTTCGATCCGGTGAGCGGGCACTTGTTTCTGGTGTCAGACTCGGATCGCGCCATATTTGAATACAGTAGCTCCGGCGCGTTCGTAAACAAGTTCAGCGTTGATGGCTTTTCTCCTCGACCGACGCACCCGCAAGGTCTGGGCATCGGGCAATCGAGTGCCAACCCGCAGACTCTGTCTATTTATATCGCCGATGGCCGGGTTGACAATGATTATGATCCCAATGAGCGCGACGGGATCATTTACGAAGCCGAAATTCAACGGGCACAGTAAAGTATCCAGAGGCTTTTCCCCGAACTAAAGCGATCCCGGGGCCGTGTCCATTGGTGAGGTTCTGATACGGCTGGTTAACGTCACTGGCTTCAATGTATGTTTGCAGCGCCTGCTGATGACAGCACCTTCAGCAGGCGCGCCGCAATCAAAGTTGTCCCTTGATAGCCAGTCGCAGCGCATTGTCGGTATAACTGTTGCTCCCTCCGGGCGTATTCGAGTCCCTGTCTTCGAAAACATAACCCAGTGAAACATGCAGGTTCCGGTTCATCAGGTACTTCGCGCTGACGCCGAATTCAATATTATCGTCTTCACGCTCGATTCCTCTGAAATCGTCGGTGCCCGTGGTCAGGCTCGCATTCAGCAACAGGTTACGCAGTAACTCGTGATCGACCCACAGGCTGCCCTCGGTAGTGAGAATTCCGGACGAGGCATTGACAATGGATTCCGAAACCTTACGCGAGATCGAGGCATTGACGGTCGTCAGTCCGGTTGGCTGCCAGGTGAGCGCACCGCCACCGGATGGCGAGTCAATCTTTTCAAGTCGGGAATCGTCATAATTACGGGTGACGTTGCCAACGAAAACCTCGCCGAATAAAACCCCGCTGAAAGGCAATTCGATACCGATCTCAACCGAATTGCCTGCGGAACTGCGCTCCAGTCCGCTGTCATCGAATTGCTGATCATATTTAACGTTTTCGTAGCGGGCTCGAAAAAAAGCGGAGCCCTGTGACCACATTTCGTAGCCGATTCTGGCGACAGCTGTCAGCTCGTCTCGGTCCTGGTCATCGTTATTAATCGTCCCGGATTGACTCGCAACATCACGGTAATCACGCCGATCCAGTGCACTGCCCAGGCGGAAGGAAAGCCGCCCGAGAACGAATTGATACGCGACAGACAGGGAACTGACGTTGTACAGGGTTGGTTCGATTCCATTTATATCATTGGGTGAGTTACGAGGCACGTGTTTGCGTGCATAGCCGGCTTCCCCTCGCAGATAGTCTCCCTTTTGAATGTCCACGCGGCCATCGATGCCGACCAGGTAGTCCTCGTAGTTTTCACTACTGGTATCCATGTATTGCGCGATATCGGCATTGATCGTCAGATTCAATTCATTGCGGGTCCAGTCTGACTCGAAATCCACCCGTGGCTGGATGTGCGTAACGAGGTCACTTTTTTCATCGGTTGCGACCGCAAAGATATTATCGTCGTGAACTATCCCCAGGCTCACGGCAGGGTAGATCCGGTAGGCTCCCGTGTTGATGCCCAGTGCATCCACCTCGGGTCGCTTCCGCGTTGTTACCGTCTCGGGCCACGGCAGTTCCTGGCCGAACGCTCCGCCGGCAGCAATCTCGATCAGGAGTATTGGGAAAATCATTAACCACCGGTATCCACGAATCATTTGCGCTGTTCTCCCATGCTTAGATTCCTGCGCTAACCGGGCTCAAAAGAAACGCTCAGGTACTTCGATGACATCACCCGGCATAACGCGGGCGCTGTCGTCCGCAGGAGCTTTTTGATGCTTCGGGTCGTTGGCTCGAATAATGGTGATCTCGCTTTTCTTTGCCCGATAGGTGTAACCACCCGCCAGCGCGACCGCCGCCACGACCGTCATGTTCGAGCTATACGGGTAGCTCCCCGGGCTCTTCACCTCGCCCAGAATATAAAACGGGCGATACTCCAGGACGACAACACCCACGCGCGGATTTTTCAGATAATCGGGGCTCAGTTTGTCCGCGATGGCGTCCTCGATTTGCTCAACCGTCAATCCGGCCGCGGGAAGTGACTTGATCAGCGGTAATGACAGGCGCCCTTCGCCGTCTACCTCGTAGTCACCCGATAGATCTGGATGCCCGAAGACAACGACCTTCACCCGATCCCCCGCCGCCAGAAGATATTCTCCCCCGGTTGCGTTGGCGGAGAAAAAACAAAGTGACCCGATGATAAAAATCATACTGTTCAGGACGTAATGGTAATTTCTGTGTTTGTGCATTCTTAAACTTTCCCGTCTCGAGGAGACTATTCCGCTGATTGTGGTATGACCAGAGCAATGCCGATAGATCGTAAAATAGTATAACCGATGGCTTCGACAGGTTTAAACCTATCTGGAACCGAAGATCTGCCCTGTCTCGCGAAAAGAAGCCGCGCGCTACCGGTATTCTTATCAGGATATCATCCACAAACCATCCAGCCCCTGCACCCGATCAGTGCGCCGAGGCAGCCTGTGCGGTTAGCCCGGTCGCGACAGTTGGCAGAAATGTCAACAGAAAAAAGACAGGCAATAATCCTCTCTCCCGGTAATCAAAATCAAGGTTTTTCCAGCCCGGTCAAAGCACTTGACACAGGTCAAGCAATGCAGCGATAGACTTCTATTTAACCCAAAATGCGTTTTTTGGGTATGACAATACGCCTTTCGCGTATTGCTATCCCGTATCGATCTCATATCATTAGCTGGACTATTTTTTGTAACGGAATTGAAATATATCATGAGTAAAGGGGGGCTTTCTTCTTTCCCGGTTCTGGACCGTATTCCGCGAGCAGGCGGTTTGTCGCGAGGTCGCTTCTCAGCAGATAGCATCCGCTATTCCGAACCGATTATGTCAGGCCTGATGGCGTTATCGGATGGGTTGATCATAGCCCTCTCCGGCCTGGGTATCTATCTCATTCACCCCGGATGGGACAGTGCACACAACTCAAGTTACATAACCGTAATAATTTTCACGTCGATCGTCACGGTAGCGATATTCCTTTCCGACAATTTATTTATGGTCGACAACAGCAGGCCACTCAAGCAGCGAATTGGCAAAGTCCTGCGCGTTTACACCCTGTTTTTTCTGGCATTGATTGCCTTTACCTTTGCGTTAAAGGTCTCGGATAGTTTCTCGCGTATATGGGTGTTCTCATGGTTTCTGACCTCAGCCAGTTTACTCATGCTGGCGCGCGTGTCGGCCCACATTGCGGTTTTCGAGTGGAGTAGAAGCGGTAAATTGACGCGAAATTTGGCTATTGTCGGGGCCAATGAGCAGTCGCGCCGGTTGCTGGAATCTCTCGGTAACAACGGTAGCCCCTGGATTCGAGTTGCAGGAATTTTCGACGACCGCGCCGGGCGTATACCGGAAACCATCGGGGATTGTCCGGTGATCGGGAACCTGGAACGACTGGTGCAGGAAGCCAGGGAAAAACGTATTGACGATGTACTGGTCGCCCTGCCCTGGGGCGCCGAAAAGCGCCTGCTGGAAGTCCTGAAACTACTGAAAGTCCTTCCCGTGCGCGTGTCCCTGTGCCCGGACATGGTCGGTTTTAATTTCCCCAATCATTCTTACAGCTTTTGGGGAGGCATCCCTGTCCTGGATGTTTTTCAAAGGCCAATCGATGGATGGAGTTCGATACTGAAATCGCTCGAAGACCGGATACTGGGATCGATAATCTTGCTGATAAGCCTTCCCGTGATGCTGATCATTGCGGTTCTTATAAAACTTGACAGTCCCGGGAGTATTTTTTTCCGCCAGACGCGCTACGGATTTAATAACCAGCCGTTCGAAATGCTCAAGTTCAGGTCCCTGTACGTAGAAAACGAGGATAACTCGGCAGAAACGCTGGTGACCCGAAACGATCCCCGGGTAACCCGGGTAGGCGCTTTTTTGCGGCGCACTAGTCTCGACGAGCTGCCACAAATCCTTAACGTGTTGCAGGGACACATGTCACTCGTCGGCCCCAGGCCCCACGCCAAGAGCGCCAAGGCGGCAGGGAAGTATTACTACAAGGTAGTGAAACAATACCACGCTCGCCACAAGGTAAAACCCGGGATTACCGGATGGGCGCAGATTAATGGATGGCGCGGTGAGACGGATACCGAAGAGAAGATCCTGAAACGCGTCGAATACGATATTTATTACATCGAGAACTGGTCCGTTTCGTTTGATATCGTCATTATCCTCAGAACTATTCTGTCTTTGATCCCCAAAGAAAACGCTTATTGAGCACCCAGGGCAGGCTAGACTAGACTGCCTGTCCCGTGCCGAGGTTTGCTACTCAATTATGACGGAAATATCCCGAAGGAAAATATTACTTGTCATCGAAGCAAGTGGGGGCGGCGTTGGACGCCATGTTATCGACCTGGCAAGGGAGCTGGACAACCAGGGACACAATGTGCACCTGGTTTATTCCGGCCGTCGAATGGAGCCCGGCTTTCGTGGAGATCTTGAAGCGCTCGGGCAGGTTAAAACCCATCAGGTAGATATGCGCAGATCGCCACATCCCGGCGATGTTGCCGCGGCGCTCAAAATCCGGAATTACATTGCCAGGTCTGGTCCCTTTGATTTTATTCACGGGCACAGTTCAAAAGGGGGAGCGCTCGCGCGCCTCGCGGCAATCGCCTTACCCGGTTATGTAATATATACACCGCATGCATTTCGTACGCTTGACCCGCTGTTGAGCCCGCAGATGCGCTGGCTGTACAAGTCTATCGAAAAAGTCCTGGGTAACCTCACTGACGGCATTATCCTGGTATCGGAGGATGAAAAACAACATGCTGTCAGTCTGGGCCTGGCGCCGGAGAAGCTGCATGTTGTGACCAACGGAATTACCCGGCAGGCCGTCCAGTCCCGCGTCGAGGCGAGACGGCAATTGGGACTGGATAGCAACAAGATCTACATCGGTTTTATTGGGCGCTTCGTACCGCAGAAGAACCCGGAGGGCCTCATCGAGGCCTTTGCGGGATTAGCCGGCCAGTTTGAGTCGGCGGATTTGTTGATGTTGGGTGATGGGCCGTTATCGGCTTCGCTGCATGAGCTGGCGGCGCGTCTCGGGGTAAGCGATCGGATCGTCTGGATAACGGATATCGCCGGATCTGCCGTCATGCCTGCCCTGGACATGTTTGTCATGCCCAGCCGCTACGAAGCCTTCCCGTACGTATTGCTGGAAGCCGCCGCGGCGGAATTGCCCATCGTTGCCACACCTGTGGGTGGTACCAGCGCGGTGGTAAGCGATAACGTAAACGGTTTTCTCGTCAGTCCTGATCAGCCAGACATGCTCGACCGGGCGCTGCGCAGGTTGCTCGAAAGTCCCGATCTTCGGCATAAAATGGGTCAGGAATCCAAAGCAATCGTGCAGCCATACACGGTTGAAGCAATGACCGAACGAACGCTCAAGGTCTATTCCGACGCCATGAATCGCGATTCCCGCGCTGCCTCGAAGATTAACGTTGAAAAGCGCGATCAACCGCACAGCTAGTCCGGGGGATGGTGGGGTTTATACGTCTGGGGTTCTGTGCTGACGGAGCGGCAGGCGTCAGGAATGAAGATATTTGTGGTGCGATTTTTCCCGCTTATGGCGATCTGTCTTCAGGCCAGACAGCTGGGGAATCGACTTTATTTGATGTTCCGCTCGCACCAGTGTTCCAGTTTGCGCAGGTAGCGCTTGCCCAGCATATCGATTCCGAGCTGTTTAAACATCCGCTCCAGGGCACCTGAACCCTGGAACTCGTGTGTGCGAAAACGGGCCTGCAGCTCGAGTTCTGCCTGAATCGCGCGCCCGTCGAGAAAGGGCTGTAGTATCGGGAGTACTCTTTCCAGCAGTGACAGGTCCGGGCCGCGCGCAAAGCGGTCGAGCGGTTTACCCCAGTTCAATAGACCGATAGATACGAACAGTTTCGCAGCCGCTTCCTCAACGGGAGCCAGATAAGGACGGACAAAGTCAAAAGCCACCAGGTTATCGGGTTTGATCACACCGTCCTCTGTCCTGGCAAATCCGGTATTGCGTATTTCGAAACCTTTGAAATTTACCGCGGTGCTGGGCCCACCATAGGTTCGCTTTTTCGCCGGCAGAGAATCCACCAGTGATGTCATTGACGGCGCGCTCATGGCATCAAGCACCCGGACCAACCGGCTTGTTACCGGTTCAATATGCTTGTCGAAGGATACCGGATCGATGCGCAGCAGCTCGTCGAGCGTGATCAGGTCGACATACTCAAAAACATTGATCAGCAGTTGCTCATTCTGGTGACTCAGGGCCGGAACCTGAACGATATCTGCAAATAGTTTTGCTGCAATAGCGGCTCCCGTTTGTTCGTGCTTCCAGTGCTCGGGTTGCCTGCTGCCACCCTTGTCGATATTTTGCTTGACGAAGACACGCCGCTGCGCGGACTCGGGTGTCACCGCGAGTCGACCCGGACCGACCCGCGACCAGTTTCGTTGCACCACATCGATGCATTCCAGTTGCAAAAGATTACCGGGTGTCAGCACATTTTCGACGCTATAGGCGTGACCCGGTTGTATCTGATCGGATATCAGGCTTGTGGTCTTTGTCCTTTGCACGCAAGTCCTCCTGGTTTCAGACTGTGTGATCAGTTATAAAACGGGCATAACAGGGCGAGAATTTGACAGGTCAGCATCTACAAATCGACACTACCATTACGTTGTCTGTTAATCACACGGTCTGTCGATGAACCCTGCGAACAAATGTGCAGCTGAGGCATTATCGGCAAGATGCCGATTGCATGCAAAAGCTGGTATTCACAAATGCTTCCAGACTTCGTGCTTGACTTCGAGCAACGTTTCCTCGAAATCCCGGTCTGTCGATAGCTGGATAACCGGAGAATGATAAAATTCGGGGGTCAGTAACATCGAGTGCCGGGTGCGCACGTATTCAGTAGTCTGGCCACCCTTCTTGTCGCGGGTTCGGTTTCTCATTACCGCCATTTCCACGGATACGGTGAGCTGCAAAACCAGGTCTGGCGGACAGATCTTGCGGTAAATACTTCGCTCCCATTGCATCAGGAAGCGCTTTACGAAGGATCGCTCGCTTTTAATCGCCTCGTCCCTGAAAGTTGCCCCATCGATAGCGCCGACAACATCCGATGGATAGCGATCGGAAATTATCAGCTTGCCGTTTCTGCTTTGCTGGTAGACGGTGCGCAACAGTCTGTAGCGCTCGTGCGCGAGCAT
>JAJDOF010000165.1 GCA_022340305.1 Gammaproteobacteria bacterium | reverse complement strand
GATACGTCGGACCGCCGCTTGCGCGGGGATGACTATTTCTCCCGTCATCCCCGCGCATTCTCCCGTCATCCCCGCGCAAGCGGGGATCTGGTATCGGCTGCGCGATGATCATCGAAGGCTCATTGCACGATTTCGAGACCTCGGACCGCTGCGTCGGACCGCGCCGCCTGCGCGGGAATGACAGTAAAAAGCGGTGAGCGCTGACTGCCCGCTGCAGGTGATCGGCGCCGGGCCAGCGGGTATGAGCCTGGTGCTGGCGCTGTGCAATCGCGTGGCAGCTGCGCCGGGTCGCGACATCGCGGAGTCGCGAATACTGAAGTCACTGCAGCTTTTCGAAGGTGGTGCTACGCTCGGCGGCAAGATGGCGTCCTACCGGATAAACGCCAACACCAGCGCACACGATGTAGTGCGCGGTATTAATGACGACACTCCTTTCGTCGCTGTGCGCGATCAATACCTGCAGCACCCGCAAACTCAATCCGAGCTTATCCCGCTGGCCGACATCGGCCAACTCATGGTGCAGCCGTTGGCACAATCGATGCAGGCTTATCTGGGTGAGCGCCTGCATTGCGGCGTCGAGGTGGCGCGAATCGAGATCCTGCCGCAGGGGTTTCGCAGCTATCAAGCTGACGGACAGGCTTTAGCCGACAGTGAAGCGCTGCTGCTGTGCTGTGGTGCGCGCGAGAATCCACTGCCTGAGCTATTGCACGCTGTCGATCGCTGGGAAGGCTCCGGCCGTTTCCTGGCGCGCGCGAATCTCGACGGTCTAAACGCCGACCGACGGCCAATCGTCATCGTCGGCGCCTCGCACAGCGCATTTTCCTGCGCCTGGCGCCTGCTCTACGATCCCCTGTTCAGCGAGTTTGCAGGTGGCCGTGACATCGTCCTGCTGCAGCGACGTGAACGTATCAAGCTGCGTTGCAGCCGCGAATTTGCACTCGCAAACCGGGTCGAATTCGACCCACAGACCGATGTCTGCCCGATCTCGGGCCTGGTGTTCCGCAATGGCGGTCTGCGCAAGGATGCCAAACAGCTTTACCTCGATATCCGCAATGGGCGTGAAACGCGCGCACGAATCCTGTTGATGGATCAGTTGTCCGGTCAACGGGAGCTGCTCGAGCAGGCATCGCTGGTATTGCAGGCAACCGGTTTCGTCAGTAATTTGCCAGCGATCGAGCGCAACGGCTCGCGCGTCGGGGTTGGCAAGCCCAGCGCCAATGGCGAATTGCGCGATCTTGCCGACGATAAAATTATTCCCGGTCTGTTCGGCATGGGCCTGGGTTTGAATATTCTGCCCGACGACGCAGCGGGCGAACCCAGTTTTCATGGCGGCATCCACGGATTTCAGTCGTATCCGCTGGCGATTGCGCCTAGAATTATCGACTGTTTAACGGCACAGATGCCTGTGGAGAAGGTTCGTTGAAAACACATGCACAAGCGGTAGTCATCGGTGGGGGCCTGGTCGGTTGCTCGATTCTCTATCACCTCACCAAGCTGGGTTGGACCGACGTCGTGCTGCTCGAGCGCAGTGAGCTCACCTCGGGTTCCACCTGGCACGCCGCTGCCGGTATTCACGGGCTGCATGACCATAACAATATCTCCAGGTTGCAGTACTACACCATGCAGCTTTACGCAGACCTGGAAAAGGAAACCGGCCAGGGTTGCGGCATCGTGCAGCCGGGTTCGCTGTACCTCGCGCAAACGCGTGACCGTGAGCATCAACTGCGCATCCAGGCCGCCAAGGCGAAATATTTCCAGGTCGAGTTTCACGAGCTCAGTCGTGACGAGGCGGAGCGCATGCATCCGCTCACCGACTTTGACGGCATCCGCTGCATCATGTTCGAACCTGACGGCGGTAACGTCGATCCTTCGGGCGTTACCTATGCCTATGCCAAGGGTGCACGCCAGCGCGGCGCCGAAGTACATCGCTTTACGCCGGTGCTCGCTACCACCCAGCGCGCTGACGGCAGCTGGGACGTGGAAACTGACAAGGGCAGCATCCATACTGATGTGGTAATCAATGCCGCAGGCCTGTGGGCGCGCGAAGTCGCCGCGATGGCGGGCCTGGAATTGCCGTTGATGCCGCTGGAACACCAATACCTGGTCACCGAGACAATCCCCGAGATCGAAGCCCTGGGACGACGCCTGCCGAGCATCGCCGACCGTGACGGTGAGTATTACCTGCGCCAGGAAGGGCTCGGCCTGCTGGTCGGCGCCTATGAGAAAGACGGTCGCTACTGGGCCGAGCACGGCACACCGATGGATTTCGGTCACGAGCTGCTGGACGAGGACCTGGAACGCATCGAGGAAAACCTGATGCGCGCCTTCGAGCGCATCCCGGCGTTGGCCGAGGTTGGCGTCAAGCGTGTCATCAACGGGCCGATGATCTGGTCGCCGGACAGTTCCGCGCTATACGGTCCGGTGCCGGAGTTGCGTAACTACTTCTGCTGCTGCGGGATCATCCCCGGGTTCTCGCAATCGGGTGGACTCGGCCTGACATTGGCGCAGTGGATCATCGAGGGCGAACCGGAAATGGACATGTTCCCCTGGGACCTGGCGCGTTTCGGCAGCTGGGCCGACAAGGCGTTCACCAAAGCGCGCACGCTCGATCAGTACGCCCATCGCTTCAAGATTCACTTCCCCTACGAGGAACGTGCGCCGGGACGACCGATCAAGACGCGTCCGGTGTATGAACTGCAAAAACAGATGGGTGCGGTATTCGGTCTCAGCTACGGCTATGAACATCCGTTGTGGTACGCACCCGAGGGCATGGAAGCGGAAGAGACCTATGGTTTCGAGCGCCAGAACTGTTTCCAGCCGGTCGCTGCCGAGTGCCGCGCATTACGCGAGTCGGTCGGCATCATTGATATCTCCAACTTCGCCAAGTATCGCATCCGCGGTGCCGGTGCGGCCGACTACCTCGACCGGCTGGTGGCGAATCACGTGCCCACCGAGATCGGGCGTTCATGCCTCACGCCGATGATCGGCCTGCGTGGCGGTATCGCCGGTGACTTCACCATCACCAGGCTCGACGAGGAAGACTTCCTGATGATCGGTTCGGGTATCGCCGAGCGTTACCACCAGCGTTTCTTCAACATGGTGGCGCGTGCGGATAGCGTCAGTTTCGAAAGTTTTACCGAGGCCTGGGGCGGATTCAATGTCGCCGGACCCAATGCGCGCAAGTTGCTCGGGCAGTTAACCGATGCCGACCTGTCGAACGACGCTTTCCGCTTCATGCGCAGTCAGCGCATCCAGGTAGCCGGCATCGATGCGGTCGCCATTCGGGTCTCCTTCAGCGGCGATCTGGGCTGGGAGATATACGTGCCGCTGGAACATCAACTGGCGCTGTATCAAGCACTGCTCGACAAGGGTGCGGCGCTCGGTGCCCGGCCGGTCGGTGGGCGCGCGCTGTTGTCGCTGCGGGTAGAAAAAGGTTATGGCAGCTGGAGCCGCGAATACTCTCCCGAATACTGGCCGCAGGAAGTCGGCCTCGAGCGCCTGATCAAACTCGACAAGCCCGAGTTCCTCGGACGCGAAGCTTATCTCGCGATCAAGGATAACGCGCCGCGTGAAAAACTGGTCGTGGTGCGCATCGAGCAAACCGAATCCGATGCCAATGGCGGCGAGCCGGTGTTTCTGACCGATGGCAGGCCGGTAGGGCGCGTCAGTTCGGGCGCTTACGGGCACAGCGTTGGCGCGTCAATTGCGCTGTGCTTCATCAAGACAGCGCAAGCTGTTGCCGGCACCGAACTTGATATCGCGATCCTGGGGATTCCGCATCGCGCTGTCATCCTGGAAAAGCCGCCTTTCGACGCTGGGGGCGAGCGCCTGCGCGCATGATCACCGATGTACCATCCAAGAGCCTTCCCGAGAGCATAAACATGGCCACCAACCCGTACTCGATTCCCAACCCGAAGGTCGACCCGACGCGCAAGCCAGCAATGCGTCCCGACAATACCCCCGATGACAACGACCGTATCGAGATCGGGCCGACCCCGCTGGCTTATGCCGAGTGGGCGCAGGCCGGCCTGCAATGCCCGGACCTGCCGGCGATGCGCCAGTACCGTCTGGATCGTATCGTCGCCGGGCTGATCGAGCGCGACCTGGACGCGGTGTTGCTGTGGGATCCACTCTCGATTCGCTATGCCACCGACACCACGCACATGCAGTTGTGGAACGCGCACAATCCATTCCGCGCCTGCCTGGTTACCAGCGATGGCCACATGGTGTTATGGGAATACGGCGGCTACGCCTACCTGTCCGATTACAATCCACTGGTGCGCGAGGTGCGTTTCGGCGCCTCGTTCTTTTACTTCGCCACCGGGCAGCGCACCGAGGAAAAGGCCGAGTTGTTTGTCGAACAGGTGATCGATGTGTTGCAGCAGCGCGTCGGCAAGGGCCGCCGCGTCGCGGTCGACAAGATTCAGATTGCCGGTTTGCGCGCGCTCGACGCAGCCGGTGTGCAGGTGATGGACGGGGAGGAATTGATGGAGCGCGTGCGTGCGATCAAGGGGCCGGATGAAATCCTGGCGATGCGTTGTGCGATCAATGCATGCGAGGCATCGATTGCGGAAATGCGTGCCCTGACTGCGCCCGGTATGACCGAAAACGATGTCTGGGCCGAATTGCACAAGTCCAATATTCGTCGTGGCGGTGAGTGGATCGAAACCCGCATCCTGTCCTCGGGGCAGCGCACCAATCCATGGTTCCAGGAGTGTGGGCCGCGCATCATCGGTAATGACGAGATCGTCTCTTTCGACACCGACCTGATCGGTTGCTACGGCATGTGCACCGATATCTCGCGCAGCTGGTTTATCGGCGATGGGCAGCCGACGCAGCGCCAGAAAGACCGTCATCGTCTCGCCTACGACCACATCATGACCAATGCCGAACTGGTGCGACCCGGCATCAGTTTCCAGGAGTTGACCGAGCAGGGGCACCACCTGCCGGACGAGTTTATTCCACAGCGCTACGGCTCCAAGTTTCACGGGGTCGGATTGTGCGATGAATGGCCGGCGATCAAGTACCCCATCGACTGGGAGGAACGCGGCTACAGCGGCGTGCTTGAACCCGGTATGATGCTCTGCGTCGAGGCTTACATCGGTGAAGTCGGCGGCCCCGATGGCATCAAGCTGGAAGACCAGTTGCTGGTGACCGAGGACGGCTTCGAGAACATGGTGGCCTGTCCCTTCGACCCGCTGTTGATGGGTGAATGACAAGTGGGCAAATGGATAGAATAATTGCTATCGTGCCACCCCGACAAGATCCCCGCTTGCGCGGGGACGACAAATTCATATGTCATTCCCGCGCAAGCGGGAATCTGGCAACGCTCTCTCTATTGAAGTCTGGATAAACCGATGAACATACTTTTTATCACCGCCGACCAATGGCGCGGAGAATGCCTGTCGGTGCTTGGGCACCCGCATGTCAGTACCCCGAACCTCGACGCGCTGGCGCGCGACGGTGTGCTGTTTCGCAACCACTACGCACAGGCCACGCCCTGCGCGCCGAGCCGCAGCTCGCTGCACACCGGCATGTACCTGCAAAACCATCGTTGCGTGATCAACGGCGCACCGCTCGACGACCGCTTCACTAACTGGGCGCGCGAAGTGAGCGCCGCCGGTTTCAAGCCGTCGCTGTTCGGTTATACCGATTCCGCGATCGATCCGCGTGGACTGGATGCGGATGATCCGCGCCTGCTTCATTACAGTGAACCGCTGCCGGGCATCGCCAGTTACACACCGATGCGGGACGAAGTCCCGGTGGAATGGGTCGAGTATCTGCGGCAAAAGGGATACCCGCAACGCGATCGCCCGTGGAGTAACTATGCGGTTACCGAAGAAGGTGTCGACTGGGGCCAGGGTGGTGAGCGAGTGTTACCGCTTGCGATCAAGGCCGAGGACCACGAAACCCACTACATGGTAGACCGCTGCATGGACTGGATCGGCACACAGCATGAGCAATGGATTACCCATCTGTCGTTGTTGCGCCCGCATCCGCCCTTTGCCGCTCCGGAACCCTATAACAGCCACCACGACCCGCGGCAGATGCCGGCACCGATGCGCGCTGCCAGTCCTACTGACGAGGCGAGTCAGCACCCGCTGCTCGATTACTTTATCAACCACAGCAAGTACCGCGCCCCCGACGAAGTTCGCCAGACGCAGCAGGACATGGTGAATTACTTCGGCCTGATCGACGAGGTCGACGATAACCTGGGACGATTGTTTGCGCGCCTGAAGGAGAGCGGCCACTGGGATTCAACGCTGATCATCTTCACCAGTGATCACGGCGAGCAACTCGGTGATCACTGGTTGATGTCCAAGCTCGGCTTTTACGATCAGTCCTATCATATTCCGCTCATTGTTCGCGATCCACGAAAGCAGGCCGATGCAACCCGCGGCACGCAGATTACCGGGTTCAGCGAAAGCGTCGACCTGATGCCGACCATGCTCGACTGGCTTGGCCTCGATGTGCCCAGCCAGTGCGACGGATTTTCCCTGTTGCCGGCTATACGCGACGGTGTGATGCCCGACGGTTGGCGTGAGGAAGCACATTGGGAATGCGATTTCCGCAACGTGCGCGATGAGCACATAGAGCAGCACCTGGGTGTCACCATGCATCAATGCGGCCTGTCGGTGATCCGTGATCATCGCTACAAGTATGTCCACTTTGCCGGTCTGCCACCGTTGTTTTATGATTTGCAGGAGGATCCCGGTGAGTTCGTCAACCAGGCCAAAAATCCCGCATACCTGGAGCGGGTACTCGAATACGCACAGAAGATGCTGACCTGGAAAATAAATCACGCCGATCGCGGCCTGACCGAAACCATGTTGGGCGAGGGCGGTGCGGTCACGCGGCGCGCGCCGCTGCGCCATATAACCGGTGCGAGATAAACCGGTTGCCGCGAAAGCCCAGAGGAGAAGATGCCATGACCCTGGCGACCGAATCTGCAGTCACTTATGCGCCCGTCAATCATGTCAGTGCCTGGTGCGCCAGTGAGCGTGATCGTGACAGTTTTGTTTTCCAGTTGCAGCCTCACCATATAGCTGCACTGGATCAGGCCGTGCAGTGCGCGCAACAGAAAAATAAGGATGTCGAGTCGCTGACGCTCGATGATTTCCGCCTGCCGGAAATTGCAAGCGACATCGCCGCCTGGCGTGATGAGGTTATGAATGGCAGTGGCATGATAATCCTGAGTGGTTTTCCACTCGAGCGTTACGGCAAGGAAGAGCTGGGCATGATGCATTTCGGTATCGGTACTCACTTTGGTACAGCAATGTCACAGAGTGTTATGGGCGATACGCTGGGTCACGTGGTAAACGTCGGTGGCAAGGATCCGAAAGAACGCGCCTATCGCAACAGCACCGAACTCGACATGCACACCGACGCCTGCGACGTGGTCGCGATGATGTGCCTGCAAAAAGCGCAAAGCGGCGGCTATAGCGGTTATGTCAGTGCCATCAGCATCTACAATGAAATTCTCGAGCGCCGCCCCGATTTGTTGCCGGTGTTGTTCGAGGGGTTTCATTATCATCGTTTTGGTGAGGAGGCGCCTGGCCAGTCGCCGGTGACCGAAGAGAAGATCCCGGTGTTCAGTTTTCGCGATGGCCTGTTGAGTGTCAATTACCTGCGTTCCTACATCGAGATGGCGGCCGAGTACCTGCAAACTCCGCTCACCGCGGAGCAGGTTGCCGCACTTGACCTGGTCGATGAAATTTCCGTGGACGAACGCTTTGCGCTTAAATTCATCACACGTCCCGGTGACGCGGTGTTTTTCAACAACCTGACGGTGTTGCACAATCGTACCGCCTTCGAGGATTCCGCGGTCGAATCCGAAAAGCGCCATTTTCTGCGGTTGTGGCTGGTGGCGCACGAACAGCGGCCGGTGTCCGATACGTTGCGAATTTATGAAGGGCGGGGAATCGACAGGCAGGAAGGCAAATCGACCTACTTCGAGGGAGATCGCGACTACAGTCGTTTCGCCGACGAAGACGCACGCATGTAAGTCGTTCTGGTGCGAGTGAAAGCTTTCGCTATCGAGCCCTTTGCCAGGCGCAGCCAGCACCCGTTCTTTTTTTGACCGAGCCCAGGATGGATAAAGTATGAATCATTCTTTTTGCAGTGACGATTTCTCCCTCAAACCTTACTGGTGGGATAACACGCCACGCCCGCAATCCGGGGACCTCGCGCTTCCCGGTAACACCGACGTTCTGGTTGTCGGCTCGGGTTATACCGGCTTGCATTGCGCGTTGCAGACCACGCAGGCCGGGCGCCATACGACGGTGATCGATGCAGAGGATCTCGGCTGGGGTTGCAGTACACGTAACGGTGGACAGATCAGCGGTGAAATAAAGCCCGATTACGAAGAACTGAGTCGACGCTACGGCAGTGCCGAGGCGCATGCGCTCATCGCCGAGGCACGTACGGCGCTCGAGTGGCTGGGGGACTTCGTCGATCAGCAGCAGATCGATTGCGACTATCAACGTTGTGGTCGCTTCGTCGCCGCCCATAGTCCACGCCAGTTCGACAAGCTGGTGGCGCGGGTTCGCCGGCAGACGCCAGGACTCGAACAGTCTATGCGCATCGTCGAGCCCCGGGATCAGGCGACCGAGATTGATAGTAGTTATTATCACGGTGGCATGGTGATCGATGCTCACTGTTCGCTGGATCCGGCAAAATATCATGACGGTCTGTTGCGCCTGGCGCGTGCCGGCGGGGCGGAGATCATCGGACATTGTGCCGCGACACAGATCGAGCGTAGCGCCGATGGCTTTCGCGTTTCCACCAGCCGCGGTTCGATCGAGGCACGCGAGCTGGTAATCGCGACTAACGGTTATAGCGGTGCATTGGCGCCCTGGCAGCAGCGCCGGGTAATCCCCATCGGCAGCTACATGTTGGCCACCGAGCCGATGTCGCTCGAGCGCGCTGCCAAATTGATGCCGCGCAGCCGGGTATTCAGCGACACGCGCAAGATCGTCGTTTATTTTCGGCTATCGCCCGATGGTCGCAGCCTGCTATTCGGTGGTCGAGTCTCGGTATTCGAGTCTGACCCCGTTAAAAGCCTGCCGGCCTTGCGCCAGGAAATGCTGCGTATCTTCCCGCAACTGGAGGATGTTCGTATCAGCCATACCTGGATGGGGTTCGTCGCCTATACCTTTGATGAGCTGCCACATCTCGGGCAAAAAGACGGCATTTATTACGCCATGGGCTATTGTGGATCGGGAATTTGCCTGGCCAGTTACCTGGGTAACCGGCTCGGCCTGCAACTGCTGGGGCGGCAAGAGGCTGGCAGCGCGTTTGACAAGGCGCGTTTCCAGACCCGGCCGTTATACAGTGGCAAGCCATGGTTTCTGGCGCCATCGGTGCGTTACTATCAGCTGCTAGATCGTTTCAGTTGATGGTTCTAGCCCGCATTTAGTCAATTGGGAAAACCGGGATCCGCTGGCCTGCACTCCAAAACGAATGCCAATTCAGTCGGGGTTGTCCCGATAACGGGCACTTGTAGGCGCCTCTCGGGCAGCGACCTTCGGCACGTCGGTCATTGGTAATTGAGCCAAAAACGGAGCAAGACCAGGCGAACCATTGCGGTCATTCGGTCCATACGAAAATTTGGCAGGATTTGTTAAGGGTTGTCAGATGCCTGCCCCCGCAGCTATGCACTGGCAAAGTGGCACGAGGATCAGGGGGCAGGCGTCGGACAAGCCCCGAGGGACGAAACCGCGGAGCGTAGGCAGGGTACTTCCGAGTGGCGGAGTGCTATGGGGATTTGGATGATCCTGGTGGTGTGGAGGTCAGGAGGAACGTTGAAGTTTTCGCCCTGAAGCCAATTGCCATGGTTTCCCGAAGATAAAACAAGCCAGCGTCGTGTTCCGGTGACGACGATAAAACGGTGATTCTGACGGTATCGACCAGGGCGGCCCGTTACCGGTTTCTGCCAGTAAAAAAATAACCTGAATGCTGAGCCTCGATTGACGGTGATCATGAGGCGATGACCCTCACTGGCGGAGCGCGTGGTTGCTGAGCGCGCTCGAAACACTCGATGATCACCATGGGACTA
>JAJDOF010000151.1 GCA_022340305.1 Gammaproteobacteria bacterium | reverse complement strand
TTCAGCTCGTTAAGATTCATATTGGAGGGTACTGTGGCAGGTTGCGGAATTTAGACGTAAAAACGGCCTACGGGTGTTGTGTTGGGAACGTTACTTGGTTTTTTTGTTCAGGAGTGCCGAGGAAAACGGCGACGACTTAGTTGAGGTTAGCACAGTAATTCAGGGTCGTCTACCTCAATCAACGACCCTTTTCGATTCCGTTCCGGAAGGCTGAATCCTGCCTGCGACCGGGATTTTGGCGGCTAGATATTGCTGTCCAGAAACGCTGTCAGCTGGGATTTGGATAATGCACCGACCTTGGTCGCTTCGACCGCGCCGTCCTTGAACAGCATGAGTGTCGGAATCCCACGAATTCCATATTTCGGTGGAGTGCTTGAATTATCATCGATATTCAACTTGGCCACCGTGAGTCGGCCATCATACTCATCCGCGATTTCTTCGAGTATCGGTGCAATCATCTTGCAGGGCCCGCACCATTCAGCCCAGTAGTCGACGAGTACAGGATTATCTGATTGCAGAACATCCGTTTCGAAACTCTCGTCTGAAAGGTATACTATTTTGTCACTCACTCGTGTCTCCAGCCCCATGGCTTGATCAGGTAGACTGACAATTTAGTCGGATCAGTTTTAACTGTCAATCATTGTGGGTTGGCAGATACCTGCCCCGGTTGACCCTCCCAGTTATTGCAGATGGGGCCCGAAATTCGCTTTTTCAAATGGCAGCGCAGCATTTCATGCAATTTGTTACCATAGCCGGCTACAATACCTAACCTGAGAGAATATCCACTAGTATGGGCCAACAACATTTAACCGAGCAACGCTTCAGCTCACTGGAGCTCGACCCGCGTTTGCTGAGTGCGCTGGACAAACATGAGTTCCATTTTTGCACTCCCATTCAGGCCCAGACCCTGCCAATGCTACTGTCTGGTAAAGATGTATCCGGGCAGGCACAGACCGGTACCGGCAAGACTCTGGCCTTCCTGCTGGCCTGTGCTCAGCGAATATTGCATTCAGACAAGCCGCAAACGGCTCCCGGGAAGCCACGGGTATTGATCATGGCGCCGACGCGGGAACTGGCGATACAAATACACAAGGATGCCGTAGCCCTGCTGGCCGAGATGCCGCTCAAACTCGCGATCTGCTACGGTGGCAAGGCCTATGAGCAGCAGAAACGCCAGTTCGATGAACCCGTCGATATCCTGATCGGTACTCCGGGTCGTATCATCGATTTCTTCAAACAGAATCTGTATAACCTCAAATCCATCGAAGCCATGGTGCTGGATGAGGCGGATCGCATGTTTGATATGGGATTTATCGCCGACGTACGCTACATGTTGCGGCGCCTGCCGCCACCCGACCAACGGCTCAATATGCTGTTTTCGGCAACCATGGCACAAAAAGTCATGGAGCTGGCCTATGAGCACATGAACGAGGCTCAACTGGTCAAAATCAACGCGGATTCACCCGCCGTCGATCGTATCGAGCAAAGCGTTTACCATCCGGCCAACCATGAAAAAATACCGCTGCTCCTCGGCCTGATTAAAACCTTGCAACCGCAACGTTGCATCATTTTCGCCAACACCAAGCATGCGACTATCCGCATCTGGGGCTTTCTGCAGGGCAATGGCCTGTCGGCGGCGATCATTTCCGGCGATATCCATCAAAACAAACGCGAATCGCTGTTGAAGCGATTTCACGATGGTGAATATTCGATCCTGGTCGCCACCGACGTCGCCTCACGCGGGCTGCATATTCCTGACGTCACCCACGTCTTCAACTACGATCTTCCCGAGCTCGGCGAAGATTACGTGCATCGCATCGGGCGCACTGCGCGCGCCGGCAAATCAGGCGCAGCAATCAGCTTCGCCTGCGAAGATTACGCGATGAACCTGATCGACATTGAAACCTATACTCGACGTTCCATTCCGACCATTTCCATCAGTAACGATTTATTGATAAAGCCCAAACCCCCGGTGAAAATGAAAGAAGGGCGGATCAAGCCCGCTGGCAAACCCGGGGGCGGTAATCGCTCGTCACGGCCCGGCAATGGGCCCGGAAACAACCGCGGATCGTCGCCTCGTCGCCATCACAGCGGTAAGAAAGCGGTATGAACGAACCACGAAATTTGCTACTACTCGGGGGGAGCGGGTTTATCGGCACGCACCTCGCATTTACGCTGGCCAATCGCGGCTGGCAAGTCAGCGTGCCCTGCCGACGACCGCACCGGCACCGCGAACTGCTGGTGCATCCCAATATCCGCTTGCTCGAAGCCAATATCACCGATCCAGCCGAGCTGAAATCGCTGTGCCAGGATCAACAGGCAGTCATAAATCTGGTCGGTATATTAAACGAGAGGCGTAAAGGGGATTTTCGTCGTTGCCACGTCGACTTCATCAAGGCGGTGGTCGAAGCCTGTAGCGCATGCGGTATCAGGCGCCTGCTGCACGTCAGCGCCCTGGGCGCAGACCAGGCATCGGGTAGCAGCCTGTATTTGCGCTCCAAGGGAGAAGGCGAAAACCTGCTGCACACCTTCGGCCAGCGTGGACTTAAAGTCACCAGCTTCCAGCCCTCGGTAGTATTCGGCAAGAACGACGAATTCATCAATCGCTTTGCCGGCATCCTGAGCTGGTACATCGGTTTTTTCCCGCTCGCCTGCGCCGATAGCAAGCTGGCGCCGGTTTACGTCGGTGACCTGGTCGCAAAAATAGCCGACAGCATCGATGACCGCGGCAGTTATGGGCGACGTTTCACGGTCTGTGGACCCGAAGTATTCACCCTGCGACAAATACTCGAACTGATTATCACCACTTTGCGGCTGCCGGTACGGATTATGCCGCTGGGCAAGGGAATGTCGCGCCTGCAGGCCGTTGTACTGCAGAACCTGCCGGGCAAGTTGTTTACCATGGATAATTACCGCTCACTGCAGACCGATAACATCTGCCCGGACGGCGGCAGCTGTGAAACCAGCCTGCGTCAATACCTCGAGGGTCTGGCGGCGATGTCTGGCAACAAACGTGACTACGACCGCTTCCGCAAGGATTACGTACAAGATAAAATCCCGGAGGCTCCTTCGTGAATTACTACCGTGTCGGCGGTTGCGTACGCGACCACCTACTCGGGCTAGCAGTAAACGATATCGACTGGGTTGTCACCGGCGCGACCCCAGCAAAAATGCTCGCCGCCGGCTACAAGCCCATCGGCCGCGATTTTCCAGTGTTTCTGCATCCCGATACCCACGAGGAATACGCGCTGGCGCGTAGCGAACGCAAATCAGGCCCCGGTTATCGTGGCTTTGAAATCAGCACAGACCCAACCATCACCATCGAACAGGACCTGTTGCGTCGTGATTTAACCATCAATGCCATAGCAGAAGATGAGCAGGGCAACGTCATCGATCCTTATGGCGGTCGCAAGGACATCGCAGCGCGCTGCCTGCGCCACGTCTCCGATGCTTTTGTGGAAGACCCGGTACGCGTGTTGCGCGTTGCCCGCTTCGCCGCTCGCTTCCATCACCTCGGCTTTAATATTGCCGACGAGACGCGCGAACTGATCCGTCAGATAGGCGAGTCTGGTGAGCTCGAAACACTGGTCGCCGAACGTGTCTGGTCGGAACTATCGCGTGCACTGGACGAAAACGACCCCGCCGTTTTTTTTACCAGCCTCAGGGATTGCAGCGTGCTGTCGCGCTTGTTTCCCGAGATTGACCTCCTCTTCGGGGTGCCGCAAAACGCGAAATACCACCCTGAAATTGATACCGGCGTACACGTGATGATGGCCTTGCAGGCGAGCGCTGCGCTCGAACATGACAACGAAACCCGTTTTGCCGTGCTGATGCACGATCTCGGCAAGGCCAGCACGCCTGTCGACGTTCTCCCCAGTCACCACGGCCACGAGGCCCGCGGCATGAAACCGGTCAAGGCTTTTTGCAAGCGCTGGCGAGTTCCACGCGCACACACTGAGCTTGCCCTGATCACCACCGAATTGCATTTGCTGGCGCATCGCTGTTATGAATTGAAAGCATCCACCCTGTTGAAACTGTTTACCCGCGCGGACAGCCTGCGCAAACCCCAGCGTTTCGCGAAGATGCTGGAAGCCTGTCGCGCCGACGTTCGCGGGCGTGGCGGTTGCCAGAACGATAGCTATCCGCAGGCTGCCTACCTCACCGATTTGAGCATCAAGCTGGCGCAGATGGACATCAGCGAGATCCGGCAACGCGAACTCAGTGGCCCGGCCATGGGCGCCGCGATCCGCGAGGCGCGGTTGCAGTTGATCGAGCGTGAAAAGCGTTCAGCGCCGTAAGCTTGATACCAGCATCGCATCGACGTAGCGCAATAGCCGTCGTAGCGGCGTAAAATAGAGCGTGGCCCCAGCAAAGCAGCCCAGGCTATTGGCGATTACATCACCCCATTCGGCATACCGATAACCGGTTTGCCCCTGCAGCCATTCAATGATCATGCCATAGGCGATAAGCCCCACAACGATCCAGCAGAGCAAGATACGATTATCCGCCAACAGGCCAAACCAGCCAGCCAGCAGAAAGTAGGTCAGCAGATGCGATACCTTGTCATTGACGCCGATGTCGGGTAACGGTATTAGCGAAACAATAGCCACCGTCACCAGCATCCCGGCACCGATTGCAGACCAAAGCCAGATTAGCTGTAACTGCTGCATCGAATCGTGAGCCCGCATAGCTCACCGACTTCCTGTTGCGGGCACGGTAAATCGCTGAGCTATGCGGGCCAGGGGTTGCATCGTCATTCGGCGCAGCAATCAGTAGAGCAACAGCAAAATCAAAATGCCAAGCAACACCCGGTAAATCACATACGGCAACATGCCGGTGCGCTCGACCAGTCGCAAAAAGTAATGGATGCAAAGCCCGGCGCTTGCCGCCGACAACAGGATACCGAGCGCCAGTTCGCCCCAACCGATTGGATTGACTTCGGTGACCATGCGTACCGTCTGCAATACGCCACTGGCAAAGATTATCGGCATGGCCAGCAAAAATGAAAAGCGTGCCGCTGCCTTGCGCGTCAAACCCAGAAACAGGGCCATGGTGATCGTAATACCGGAGCGAGAAGTGCCTGGAATGAGTGATAACACCTGGCAGCAGCCGATCATCAACACGTCTTTCAGTGTCAGCTCGAATTCATCGCGCTGGCGGATTGCTTTGCGATCGACCACCCACAGCAAGATACCGAAAAATATCGAAGCGCTGGCAACGATCCAGGGGGCGCGCAGATTGCCTTCGATGCTGTGCTGAAACAGGAAGCCCACGGCAACTGCCGGCAAGGTACCAATGATGACCCACCAGGCCAGTAAACTGTCCTGGTTTGCCTCGCCACCGGCCAGTGAGGAGGCCCAGGCACAGAGCATACGCAGAACTTCGTGGCGAAAATAATAGAGGACCGCCAGCAGCGAACCAAAATGCACCGCAACATCAAATACCAGTCCGTGTTCGGGCCAGTTCAGTACCTGCGGCAGTAACACCAGGTGCGCCGAACTTGAAATCGGCAGAAATTCAGTCAATCCCTGTACGATGGCCAGGATTACAATTTGCAGGTTATCCATCGATTAGATCAGCCATAGGCGTAGCCGCGCTGCATAGCGGGAATGTCGAGCGCAAGATTCTTCTGTAATGCCAACACTTTGAACTTTTCTCCCATTTCCTGTGGCAGGCTGAGCGTTGCCACCTGCTGCGATATCGCCAGTTGCGTCATAGGATCGCCATCTCCAGCGCATCGCTGCGCCTCGTCCAGCAAGCCGTTAGCCAATAGAAACTGCCCTTGCCCAATCAAACCGGCAATGTCGAAACCACTGGCTTCAGCGGCATCTGCGCAGGCGTCGAAGTCGACAAACGCGGTGATGTCCTGTAACCCGGGGTAAATAAACGGATCGCCGTGAACTCGGTGGCGCAGGTGACAGGTCAGCGTACCGCGCTGGCGCGCTGCGTGGTAATACTGCGACTGTTCATAACCATAGTCGATGATCAACACCACTGCACGCCGACAACTCTCGGCAAGGGACTTCAGCCAGGGCTGGTAGTTCAGGTTTAATTCGCTGTAGTAGTCTCGCGGTAATTCTCCGAGCCGCGATTCGATATGGCGCATAACGCCCACCGCTTCGCTCTGCGCGAGTGCCTGCCATGCAAAGCCCTGCCCACGGTAAGTCACACCAAGCTCCTGCCAGTCGTCCTGCTTGTGCAGAATATGCACCGGCATCGCATCGAGCACTTCGTTGGCCAGTACAATACCATCAAAGTCCCGAGGCAATCTTTCCAGCCATTCAATTTTGTGAAACAGTTCCGCCGAAAGTCGTTCCATGAGGTATTGCTGCTGGCGTTGGCGGAGATCCGCACTCAGATCGAGAATTTGATAACGCGCAAGCGTGGGCAGAAATTCAAGAATCTGTGCGCACAGCTTACCGCTGCCGGCACCAAACTCCAGAACCTCGGCAGCACAACCCTGGGCGATCAGCGCATCGGCCTGGCGCGCCAGGCAATAACCGAACAACGATGATATTTCCGGTGCGGTGACGAAGTCCCCCGCCGCCCCGAACTTTGGCAGGGAAGCCGCATAATAGCCAAGCCCGGGTTGGTAGAGCGCCATCTGCATGTACTCGTCGAAACCGATCACACCGCCACGTTGCTCGATGCGCTCGATAATCGCACTCACCAGGCGCATGCTGTGCTCGATAGCCGCGTCATCCGGGACCGGCATTTGGATACCCTGGGGACTATCAGCAGAGATCATAAGGAGTAAAACCCGGTGACTGGTTGCTGCGGGTGAGCCACTATCTCGACTCTGACCGAGCTAAAGTCATGCAGGGTATGGCACAACGCTGCCGCAGCAGCAGCCTGGAGAGAAATACGGGCTAGTGTCTGCATGCGAGGATGATATGATGGCATTTTGTCACTGTCGCTTGCTTGATGTCGTTAACTGAAAAATCCGCATTGGTCACAGGCTCGGCCAATCGCCTGGGTGCGCAGATCGCCCGCACTCTACATCAAAACGGTGCAAATCTCATTATCCATTACCGCCGCTCGGCGGCGCCGGCGCTGGCGCTGGCCAATGAACTCAACCAGCTGCGCGCCGAATCGGCGCTGGCTATAGCGGCCGACCTGGCAACGGATACGGGAATCGACAATCTCGCCGAACAGGCCTGCAACGCTTTTGGCGGATTGCATATTCTGGTTAATAATGCCTCCAGCTTCTACCCGACCCGTTTCGGTGAAATTGATCGGCAAGCCTGGGACGACCTGATCGCAAGTAACTACCGGGCGCCACTTTTCCTGGCGCAGGCGTGCTACAGGTCGCTGCGCCAAAACCGTGGTTGTATCATCAACATGCTCGATATTTATGCCTCCCGACCGCTCAAGCACCACAGCGTATACTGCAGCGCCAAAGCCGCCAGCCGCATGCTGGTCGAATCGCTGGCGCTGGAACTGGCGCCCGAGGTCCGCGTCAACGGCATAGCACCGGGGGCGATACTATGGCCTGAAAAAGCAGGCCGTGACCAGGTTGACACTGCGCAGCAGCAAGCTCTGCTGCAACAAATACCATTACAGGTTCTGGGTGGCGCACAGGTGATCGCCGACACCGCGTTATTCCTCGCCAGCAACGACTACATCACCGGCGAAGTGATTCGCGTCGACGGTGGGCGGTTGTTGAACTGAGGCATGCTGGAGCGATCGATGTTAAAAGAGATGCATGGTCATGAATAAATTCTGGAGCGATATTGTTGGCCAGCTCGAGCCCTATGTACCGGGCGAGCAACCGCAGGATCAGCAATACATCAAACTCAATACCAACGAAAGCCCCTACCCACCCTCGCCCACCGTGGCCGAGGCGCTGGCCGCTTTCGATTGCGAAAGTCTGCGCCGCTATCCCGACCCGGAAAGCAACCGCCTGGTCAGTGCCCTGGCCGAATATCACGGATTGTCATCAAATCAGGTGTTTGTCGGCAACGGTTCCGATGAAGTGCTGGCGCATGCTTTCCAGGCGCTGCTGCAGAAACCGCTAGCGATTCTGTTCCCCGACATCAGCTACAGCTTTTACCCGGTCTATTGCAGTCTTTACCGAATCGCATTTGAAACCGTCGCCCTGGATCCGAAATTTCGTATCGATATAAACGACTATCAGGCCGGCAATGGGGGCATCGTTATCCCCAACCCGAACGCCCCCACCGGCATCGCACTGGAACTCGATGCAATCCGGCGGTTACTCCAGCGCAATCACGAGTCGGTGGTCATCATCGACGAAGCCTACGTCGATTTCGGCACCCAATCCGCGCTCTCGCTGATTGCCGATCACGATAACCTGCTGGTGGTGCAGACCTTCTCGAAGTCGCGCAGCCTCGCCGGGTTACGGCTTGGTGCCGCCTTCGGCCACCCGGCCTTGATCGAAGCATTGCAACGGGTCAAAAACTCGTTCAATTCTTACCCGATCGACGCTCTGGCCAGTGTCGTCGCGATTGCCTCGCTAGCCGACGACACCTACTTCCAGCAATGCCGCCAACAAATCATCGCCAGCCGACAGCGCCTTGGTACAGAGCTCGCCAACCTCGGTTTCGAAGTCTTCCCGTCGAGCAGTAACTTCGTTTTCCTGCGTCATGCCGATCGATCCGCCGAGTCGATTTACCTCGACCTGAAACAGGCGGGTATCCTGGTGCGCTACTTCAACAAGCCGCGCATCGACAACTGCCTGCGCATTACCATCGGCAGCGATGCCGAATGCGATAGCCTGCTCGCCATCCTGAAAAATATCCTCGGCTGAAATGCCGACGCCCGACGCCGGGTTTCGTTACAATTCCAGCGGAAACAATTCAAGCCGTGGTGCATCGGCTGCCATGGCCTGCCACAAAGCAGCAAAAGTCTGACCGGTTTCGGGATGTAGCCGTTGCGGTGCGATGTCCTGCAGCGGTTTCAGGACAAAGGCATTGACCAGAATCTCCGGTCGCGGGATGTGAATACCGGGAACGTCGAGAATATGATCGTCGTATAGCAGGATATCGAGATCGATCGAGCGGCTGGCAAATTTCGGCAAGCTTCGATCCCGGCCTAGCTGGTTTTCGATGTCGCGGAACGCCCTCCCCACTTCCTCGACCTCAAGCGGACTGTCAAAAGCGGCGACCAGGTTGAGGAAGTTGCTGCCGTCAAAGCCAACAGCGGCCGAATCATATACCGGTGACATCTCGATATCACCGAAGTGAAGCCGCAACAGAGCTACCGCCTGGCGTAAGCGGTTTTCTCGATCCACGTTACTGCCCAGGCTTACGTATATGCGCGCCATCACTCGCTCCGCTTACCGCGTTCGATAATGACCCCGACAGATTTCGAACCGCGCACCGCGCCCGGCTTGCGCAGAGTCAACTTTACCCAGGGCACCTCAAATTCTTCAAGGATGATGCTGCAAATCTTCTCGGCGAGCGCCTCGACCAGCTCAAATTCGCTCTCTTCGACAAAATCGATCAGGCGCTTGGCAACCGTTTTATAGCTGAGCGCATCATCGATATTGTCGCTTTTGGCGGCCTTGCCGATATCGGTCGCCATTTCCAGATCAAGGCTGATGGTTTGCCTGATCTTGCGTTCCCAGTCATAAATACCGATCACGGTTTCAATTTGCAGGTCATGAATAAACACTATGTCCATCTGTGGTACTTTCCGGGTTGGATTAGCAGCCTGCAATCTTAGCCTGCATATTGTATGAAGGGAACGAAATTACGCCGGGCAAGTTGCCCCTGGCCCAGCGCGCTGCATCGACGCGGTTGCCTGATCGCTGGCGCAGGATTCGGCTGGCAAAATCTATGAAACCATTGATATCAATGGTTTTTCCACATAATTTGTGCCCACTTCGTGCAACATGCGGGCTAACCCTCGAGGGTAATATCAAATCGTTGAAAACGGTTGGTATTTTGCACTGAAGCAGCTTGAATCCGACAGGGGCTTCTGATAGAGTTCGCGCCCTTAAAGTATTCCAGCCATTTTAACGGAGTTCCATCATGTCCCGTGTTTGCCAAGTAACAGGTAAAAAACCTGTTAGCGGAAATAACGTGTCGCACGCTAACAACCGCACGCGTCGTCGTTTTCTGCCCAACCTGCACACACACAAGTTCTGGGTTGAATCCGAGAATCGCTGGGTAAAGCTGCGCCTGTCTGTCAAGGGCATGCGCATCATCGACAAGAACGGCATCGATACGGTTATCGCCGACATGCGTAAGCGCGGCATCAAGTGCTAGGAGCAGCATCATGAGAGATTTGATAAAACTGGTATCCACCGCAGGCACCGGTCACTACTACACCACCGACAAGAACAAGAAAAATACCCCGGACAAGATGGTATTCAAGAAATACGATCCCGTGGTACGCAAGCACGTCGAGTACAAGGAAGCCAAGATCAAGTAATCACAGCCTTGGTGTTTTGCTAGAAACCGGCGACAGCCGGTTTTTTTGTGTCCGTTCCGCGCCTTTTGTAAGCGCCCGTAAATCCCGCGAGTAAGGCTGCCATATCGCATCCAGTAAGGTATCATTAGCGCCTTTCCAATCCCCAGAGATCTCATGCCCGAGGCACTCATCCAGGTCGAAAACCTGTCTCGTTACTACCAGAATCATCGCGCCGTCAATCGGCTGAGCTTCACGCTCTGCGCCGGTGAAGTGCTTGGTTTTCTGGGCCCTAATGGCGCCGGTAAATCAACCACTATGCAGGTGATCAGCGGTAACCTCGCGCCGAGCGAAGGTGAAGTGAAAATCGCCGGCCATGACATTATCGATGCCCCGCGCGAAGCCAAGCGTCACCTCGGGTACTTGCCGGAACATCCGCCTTTGTATCGTGACGCCAGCGTCGACGAATACCTCGGCTACTGCGCGCGCCTGCACTGCATTGCACGGCCAGCGGTGGCGACGGCGCTCGCCAAGGTAAAGGCGCAGTGCGGGCTCGAGGCAAGTGGCAGGCGTCTGATTGGCAATTTGTCCAAGGGATATCAGCAGCGTGTAGGCATTGCCCAGGCGATTATTCACGACCCACCGGTGGTCATTCTCGATGAACCCACCGTGGGGCTCGACCCCATCCAGATTCGTGAAATCCGTGAGCTGATCCGTTCACTCGGCAGCGAACGCAGCGTCATATTATCGACCCACATTCTTTCCGAAGTGCAGGCAACCTGCGATCGCGTGCAAATTATTCGTGCTGGTGAACTGATTTATAACGCCTCCACCGAATCGCTGAACCAGCGCCACGAAGTCTCGTTCAAAATCGCGCTGCGCAAAGCCGTAGACCTGGCCGAACTGTCCGCAATTGCAGACGTCGATCATGCCGAAGTGCTCGGGGACGGGCGCTTCCGGCTGATTTTCGCGCAGGATGCAACGCCCGATGCACTGGTGGCGAGCGCCGCGCAACTGCAATGGGGGCTCTATGAATTGATTCCTGAACAACAATCGCTGGAAGACCTGTTCATCGAACTGACCCAGGACGAAGAGGCCGGAAAAGCATGATCTGGATTATCGCCAGGCGCGAATTCGGCGCCATGTTTCTGGCACCGCTGGCCTGGGTCATTCTCGCCGTAATCCAGATTATCCTCGGTTACATGTTTTTGACCAACCTGGACAATTTCTTCCTGCTACAGCCGCAACTACTACAGCTGCAAAATACACCGGGCGTTACTGATATCGTAATCGCCCCATTGATGCAGGTCGCCGCTATCATATTGCTCATGGTGATGCCGTTGCTGACGATGCGCAGCATCGCCGAAGAAAAGCGCAACCGCAGCCTGACGCTACTGATTTCAGCACCGCTTGGCATGACCGAAATCGTGCTCGGCAAATTCTTCGGGCTGATGCTGTTTGTGCTGGTACTGGTCAGCATGCTGATGCTGATGCCCTTGTCGCTCTACCTCGGCACCACGCCCGATGGAGGTAAATTACTGTCCATCTTTCTCGGTATGCTGCTGTTGCTGGGTGCCTTCAGCGCGATCGGGCTTTATCTTTCAAGCCTCACCGAGAACCAGACCATCGCGGCCGTCGGCAGCTTCGGCATATTGCTGATGCTGTGGATTATCGACTGGCTCAGTGAGTCGGTCAGCAGCGGCCAGTCGCTACTGGCCTACCTGTCGTTGCTGCAACATCACGAGTCACTGCTGGAAGGTGTCTTTGACAGCAGCGATATTGCCTACTACCTGCTGCTGATCACTGCCTTTCTCGGTCTCACGATCCGTCAGCTCGATCGCGAGCGACTGCTGTGAAACTTAATTCGCGCGCTCGCCTGCAACTGCGCATTCAATCCAGTGTCTTCCTGCTGTTGTTCGTCGGCCTGCTGGCCCTGCTGGCCTGGCTTAGCCAGCGCTACCCGGTCACCATCGACATGAGCAGCAACCAGCGCAACAGCCTGTCGCAGGAGACGGTACGCCTGCTCGAACAGATCGAGACTCCGATCGACGTAACCCTGTTCATTGCACCAGCCAACGAACGTAAGCCGACACTCGAAAAGCTGTTCAAACGTTACCGACAGCTGCAACCCAACATCCATGTGCAAACCCTGAATCCGGATTTACACCCGGATCTGGTGCGCGCTCACGACATTCGCTACGACGGCGAAGTATTGCTCGAATACCTTGGCCGTAATGAAAAAATATCGCAGATCAGCGAAGCGAATGTCAGTAATGCAATCCAGCGATTATTACGCCAGGGCGAACGCTGGCTGGTGTTTCTGCAGGGGCATGGTGAGCGCAACCCTTACGGTGAGGCAAATCACGACTACAGCCTGTTTGCGACCCAGTTGGCGGGCAAGGGCTATACCATCGAAAACCTGACCCTGGCACAGATCAGCAGTATCCCCGATAACACCGATGTGCTGATCCTCGCCAGCCCGCGCGTAGCGCTACTGCCCGGTGAAATCCGCCTGTTGCAGGAATACATCGACACGGGTGGCAATTTCCTCTGGTTTGCCGACCCGGAACAGGCAGTGGATGGACTCGAACTGCTCGGCGAGAGCCTCGCGACAGGATTCGTACCCGGTGTTATTGTCGATCCGAATAGCCGGTTGATGGGACTGGATCGCATCGATTTTGCACTGATCGGCGAGTATCCCCGCCATCCCATCACCAGCAACCTCGGCAGCCTGTCGATCTTCCCGCAGGCCCAGGGAATCGAATTCTACGGCGATGCAAACTGGCAGCGACAAAACTTCCTGCAGTCAGATGAGCGCAGCTGGAATGAAACCGGCGAATTGCAGGCTGATGCCGTCAAGGGCGATAACGAGGATGAAATTTCCGGGCCCCTGACGATCGGCATGAGCCTGGCACGCAGCGCGAATGACAGCGAAGGGCAGCCAATGGAACAGCGCGTGATCATCGTCGGCGATGCCGACTTCCTGGCAAACAGCTATCTCGGCAATGGCAGTAACCTCGACATCGGTATCAACCTGGTAAACTGGCTCAGCCATGACGACCGGCTGATCTCCATCAGCCCACGGCCTGCACCGGATACCCGTCTCGAATTATCACCAACCGAGCAACTGGTGATCGCGATTTTCTTCCTGCTGGCACTGCCGCTGGGCCTGTTGATCAGCGGCCTGAGAATCTGGTTGCAACGGCGTAAGCGTTAATATCCGTGTTATCACAGCGCCTGATCATCAACCTCGTGCTCATCGCATTGATTGCCGGGCTGTCCTATGCCGGCTTCCATTTCGACCCTGGTTCCACTGCAGATAAAAGACTGACCATCAGCAAGCTCAGGCCTGATGACGTAGACAGTATCGAAATTCAGTCCGCAGATCTGCAACTGCGCTTACAGCGCAGCGCGCAGGGCTGGGACCTGGAATCACCGATAAACTGGCCTGCCCACGCTACCAATGTGGGTCGCCTGCTCAGCATCTTAAACTTCGAAACCAGCGTACTGGCCGATGCCGCCGACGTCGATCTGGCGCAGCTTGGCCTGCAACAACCGAAAGCCAGCATCCGCTTCAACGACAGCCTCCTGCAATTCGGCACCACCAACAATATTGGCGAGCGTCGCTACGTCATGCTCGATACCAGGCTTTACCTGCTACCCGATGTGCATCTCGCGTTTATCACCCAGGGACTCTCCGCCCTGGTCGATCGACGCTTATTGCCGCGGCGCGGCGAAATCGTCTCCTTGCGGCTACCTGATCTCGAGATCAGCCTGGATGAAGGCAATCTTTGGCATGCGAATCAGGCTATTGAATACTCACAATCCAGCCTGCTCCTGCTGGCGGAAAACTGGCAGAATTTGCAGGCAACTCGCATCGGTCAATTCGACCCTGAACTCATGCCCGGCCAGTCCATCGAGATCGAGCTTGCAGACGGCCAGGTCGTCGAGTTCCTGCTGTTGTCGGAGACTCCCGAAATCGTCATCGCACACCCGGGTATCGGCTTGCAGTATTACTTCCGCTCAGACTACCGCGACCAGTTAATTGCCTTGCGCAGCAATGAAAACGATAGCTAGCCAATACTACCGGGCACGCTCGGAATACGCTAACGAGAGGACCGGGTTGTCGCGTATGGTGCTGGCCCGCGCCCGCCGCCAGGCATAAACTGCTCCCATGCCGGAATTACCCGAAGTCGAAACCACTTGCCGTGGCATAGCTCCACATGTTTCTGGGCAACGCATTGAGCGGGTGTTACTGCGCGAGACGCGGCTGCGTTGGCCGGTAAGCCCTGAGGTCGCCGACCTTGCTGGAAGCAGCATAGTGGGTGTCACAAGGCGCGCCAAGTACCTGTTGATGGCGCTGGATCAGGGTAGCCTGATCTGGCACCTTGGTATGTCCGGCAGCATGCGCGTACTGCCGACCGGCTCACCCGCCGCCAGTCACGAGCATATCGAACTTCAGCTCGGCAACGGCCTGTCACTAAAATTCCGCGATCCGCGGCGTTTTGGCGCCCTGCTCTACTGCGCCGATGATCCGCTTCAACATCGCCTGTTGCAGCCACTCGGGCCCGAACCGTTCGCCGACGAATTCAATGCCGATTACCTGTACGGTCGCTGCCGCGGGCGCAGTGCCTCAATCAAAACCTTTATCATGAATAGCCACATCGTCGTCGGGGTGGGTAACATTTACGCCAGCGAAGCACTTTATATGGCCGGAATACGCCCGACCCGCGCAGCAGGCGGTATCAGTAAAGTGCGCATTGCCAGGCTGGTAGCTGCGATACGCGCCACACTGACGGCGGCGATTGCCAAGGGTGGCACTACCTTGCAGGATTTCACCCAGGCGGACGGCAAACCGGGGTATTTCCGCCACGCATTGCAGGTCTATGCCAACAAGGGCGACTGCCAGGCTTGTGGCACTGCCATACGCCACCTCGTTCAGGGGCAACGCTCAAGTTACTACTGTCCTGGTTGCCAGACCTGACGCCTGCCAAAATGCAACCACCCCTTGCCCACCAGCAGATTTCTGAACTGGGCGACGCTGGTTTCTCTCGAAGCGGATTTCGATTATTATCATCGGATCTTGCTCACCCGGTAGTTCGATGTCCATTCACGCGATTAACAACATTGTCGAAGCACGCTCGCAGGCGCGGGTTGACCTGGCCGCGGCGCTGCGCCTGGCGGTTTACCACGAACTCGAAGAAGGCATCGATAACCACTTCACCGTAACCGTTCCGGGTTGTGACGATCGCTATCTGGTCTTACCCTTCGGCCTGCACTGGTCGGAAGCGCGAGCCAGCGACATAATGGAATTCAATGAAGCGGGTGACACGCTCGAAGGCAATGGCATTGTCGAGCTCTCGGCGCAGTGTATCCATGCCCCGATTCACCGCATAACCGGTCGCCGGGTAGTCTTTCATACCCATCAGAACTGGGCGCTGGCGCTCAATATGCTGGAGGATAACCGTTTGATTCCGGCCTGTCAGACATCGGCATTTTTCGACGGCCGAATCGCCTATGACGATCACTACCTGGGAACTGCGGATACCCTCGAGGAAGGTGAGCGCCTCGCCGCCCTGATTGGCGACAAACAAGTCGTATTCATGCGCAACCACGGTGTGCTGGTCGCGGTCGACTCGGTCGCCAAGGGCTGTCGTATGCTGCACATGCTGGAGCGTGTGTGTCGGGCACAGCTGCGGGCGATGAGTAGCGGCCAGAAATTGTTACCAATTCCACAACAGGTCATCGACCAGGTGCAGACCCCGGATGAGCATGATCGTCACCGCGGGCGACGCGATGACCTGTATTTCGAGGCGATGAAACGTGTCCTCGATCGTGAAATGCCCGGCTACGCCGACTAGTTGCACGGCCCGGCATTCCCGAACCTGCAGCGAGCAGCCTGCCTGAAATTCTTGATCGGTAAAGCCGGCTTCACTACCATTACCACCCGCTCCCGAGGAGATAGCGCCATGTTGTTACCATTGCCGGTTCGCGTTCTTTGTATTGTGCTAACGCTGATGTTCGCAACGAGCGCAGGGGCGGTGCCGGGCGAAGGCACCAAAATAATGATTTCCGCACCATCCGACTACGCCGTCGATGCCGGCAAGGCTGCTTATGCAAATGGTGGCAACCTGATCGATGTCGCCGTCGCCGTAGGGCTCACCCTGGCGGTGACCAACCCCTCGAACGCATCCCTCGGTGGCGGTGGGTTTGCACTGCTCAGCATGGGTCAGGGCATCGACGTGCTCGATTTCAGGGAAGCAGCGCCGGCCGCCACTTCACCGGATTTCTATGTCCAGCGCGACCAGGGCGCATCCTGGAGCGGGGGTGCGGCGGTGGGCGTACCCGGTGTTGCGGCGGGACTCTGGGCGATGCATCAAAAATACGGCAAGTTGAACTGGGCGGACCTGTTTGACACCGCGCTGCGTCTGGCCGAGGACGGCATCGAGTTTTCCGGCACCGAATCACGCTACTCGGAAACCCAGAAAGATCGTTTCAATCCCGCCGGTTTCAGGCATTTCTACAAGTCGCCGCAACAGCCCTACCTGCCCGGCGAAATTCTTCGACAGCCGGCACTGGCCGAGGCGCTGAAACTCTACCGCGATCAGGGTCCCGATGGCTTTTATCGCGGCGCGGTCGCGCGGGATATCGCGACCACGGCGCAGGCCAGTGGCGGCGTTATCAGCGAGGCAGATCTGGCCAGCTACCGGGTGCGCTGGCTCAAGCCGCTGGAGACAAGATTCAAAGATTACAAGCTTTACATGATGCCACCACCAAGCAGTGGCGGTGCGGTGATCAAGACCGCTTTCGAACTTTTCGAGCGTGTCGATATTGCCCGCCAGGCGCCGCTCAGTATCGATGAGCTGCACTTGATGGCGGAAGTTTTGAACCGCGCCTTCAGGGGTCGCTCACTACTTGGCGACCCCGATTTTCACCTGAACCCCTTCGAGCGCATCCTGTCACCACCCTATCTTGATGAAATGGCACGGAGTATAAAGATCGATAAAGCGGTGCAGTTGGCGCCCCTGGTCGACAGGCCAATCACGGAATCCACTGAAACAACCCAGTTTTCCATCCTCGATGCGCAGGGTAACGCCATCAGCCTGACGGTCACCCTGAACGGCAGTTATGGCTCCGGGGTGGTTTCCGAGAAATACGGGCTATCGCTGAACAACGAGATGGATGACTTCACCACGCGACCTGGCGAAGCCAACGCCTACGGTTTGCTGCAGGGATTCGGCAACCGCGTGCAACCGGGCAAGAGACCGCTCAGTTCGATGAGCCCGACGCTGGTCGAAAAAGACGGCCGTATCGTCATGGCGCTGGGAGCGGCGGGTGGACCCAGGATCATCAGCAGCGTGATTCAAACGATCTATCGCGTGCTGGTCAGCGGACTCGATATCGATCGCGCCGTACAGTTTCCACGAGTGCATCACCAGTTCCTGCCAAACAAACTGTACATGGACGAGTTCAAGTTTTCTCCGGAAGTGGTGAAGGGGCTGCAGCAACGTGGCCATGAAACCGTGGAGCAGGGACCTTCCTATCTGGGCAGGATCAAGGCGGTGCGCGTGAACGACAAGGGTTATCTGGAAGCGAGCTACGACAATCGTAGCGAGGGTGCCGTTGGTGGTTATTAGTACGCGCGGCGAATTACGCAAAACGCCGCGCTAAGCGATGTCGATATTATTCGTTACCGGTGAGCAAGCGATATTTGACCATCAACTGCTCCTGTGTCTCCGGATATTGCGGATTAAATGGAATACAGTCGACCGGACAGACTTCAACACATTGCGAGGTGGCGAAATGACCGACGCATTCGGTGCACAGTAGCGGGTCGATTTCGTAGTATTCCTCACCCGGTGAAATCGCATCATTCGGGCACTCCGGCTCGCAAACATCACAGTTGATGCATTCATCGGTGATCATCAATGCCATGGTTTAAGGTTCCTTTGCCGTTTCATTTGCTGGCTTTCAGTTTGGCAGATAACCGCGTCAGTACCTCGGGATGCAAAAATTCCGAAACATCGCCGTCTAGCCTGGCAATTTCGCGCACCAGGCTCGACGACACGAAGGCATAGCGTTGCGCCGCGGTCAGAAAAACCGTTTCGATTTCCGGGGCCAGCGAGCGGTTCATCCCTGCCAGCTGCACCTCGTACTCGAAATCCGAGATAGCGCGCAAGCCACGCACGATGATTCCGGCACCGCATTGGCGCGCGAAGTCGATGAGTAATCCTGAAAAAGGTTTTACCAGCACATTTTTCTGACCCGTAAAAACGGTCTGCAGCATGTCGAGCCGTTCATCGAGGTTGAAAAATGGCTGCTTCGCAGGGCTGTCGGCGACACCGATTACCACGCGATTGAACATCTTAGAGGCGCGCTCGACAACATCGATGTGTCCGCGCGTGACCGGATCGAAAGTGCCCGGGTAAATCGCAATACCTGCCATGAATTACCTCAGTGTTCCCGGATTCGGGGGCCGGTGGTGTCAATCGGCGAATTCTAACGGCTTCACCGCCATTCGGCTATAGCATAATTAATTCGGCCGGCGCTTTTCTGTTTCAGCCACTGCAATGCTGGCGATGGTAGTTCGAAAGTTTCAGTGCTCGGCCACTCGAAATATATTCGCGCGCCAGGGTTCAGACAGTCATTTGCCTCAAGTTCCTCGAACACCAGTTGCCGCAGCTGCGCCTCGGCATAGGGTGGATCGATAAAAACGATATCGAAGCGCTGATGCAAACGGCCAATCGACTGCAAAGCATCACCTGCACAGACTTCGACAGCTACACTCTGTAAGCGTTCTGCCGCGGCGCGTAAACCGACAACCACCGGCGGCTGCAGCTCGAGTACAACCAGATTAGCGGCACCCCTGGACAGGGCCTCGAAACCGAGCGCGCCGCTACCGGCAAAACAATCCAGGACAGCGGCCCCACGACATTTCTCCCCCAGCCAGTTGAACAGGGTCTCGCGAATGCGGTCTGGGGTCGGGCGTAAACCCGGCGCATCGATCACGGCAAGTTTACGGCCACGCCAACTACCACCAATAATACGAATATGAGATTTCATCGGAGCGCCGCTTTTATAAGTTGAAAGTGCACAGTGGGAATCGCTTTCTGTTAGCATATTGTGCCTGAATTCTGATTCCTGGAAAAACGATGTTCGGATTTAAATCTGCCCGCCAAGAAGACGCCGAGGAAGCGACCGGGCTGTTCGCCTCGCTGCGCCAACGGCTGTCAAAAACCAGGGCAAAACTATCCGGTGGTCTGGCCGATCTGTTGCTCGGCAAGAAACAGATCGATGACGAATTGCTGGAACAGCTCGAGGAGCAGCTGCTGATGGCAGACGTCGGCATGCAGGCAACGCAGAAAATCATTTCACGACTGACTGGATCCTTGCAGCGCCAACAGCTAAGCGATAGCGGCAGCCTGATCACCGCGCTTAAAAGCACCATGGCGGATATTCTCGAGCCCTGCGCGCTGCCCTTGAAAATAGACCCGGGGAAAAAACCCTTTGTCATCCTGATGGTGGGCGTCAACGGCGCCGGCAAGACCACCACTGTCGGCAAACTGGCCCAGCAATTTAAAAACCAGGGGCTCAAGGTCATGCTCGCCGCCGGCGACACCTTTCGCGCGGCCGCGGTCGAACAATTGCAAACCTGGGGTGAACGCCTCGAGGTTCCTGTGATCAGGCAGGGCCAGGGCGCGGATTCGGCATCGGTCATCTTTGACGCACTGCAATCCGCCCAGGCGCGCGGCATCGATGTGCTGATTGCCGATACAGCCGGTCGCCTGCACACGCAGATGAGCCTGATGGACGAGCTTGAGAAAATTAAGCGGGTGATGGCCAAACTCGACCCCGAGGCACCGCACGAGACCCTGCTGGTACTGGATGCCGTGACCGGCCAGAACGCGCTGGCGCAGGCCAGTCATTTCCGCGATAGCGTCGGTATATCCGGGCTGGTACTAACCAAACTCGACGGGACCGCTAAAGGGGGTATGATTTTCAGCGTCGCCGAACAATTGCAGACCCCAATTCGCTATATCGGTGTCGGCGAAACAGTCGACGACCTGCGCCCCTTCAATCACGAGGAATTTGTGGATGCCCTGCTCGCCGATGCCTGAGACTGAACCACTGGCATGATTGAATTTCACAATGTCACCAAGCGTTACGAAGGCGGTTTCGAAGCGCTAAACAACGTGTCGTTGCAGCTTGACGACGGACAGATGGCATTCATTACCGGTCACTCGGGTGCCGGTAAAAGCACCCTGTTGAAGATTATCGCGTTGATTGAAAAACCGACGCGTGGCCAGGCCTTGCTGAATCGAGTCAATCTCAACACCCTGCCACGCCAGCGCATTCCCCAGCTGCGACGCAACATCGGTATCATCTTTCAGGATCACCAGCTGCTGTTTGACCGACCGGTTTTTGATAACGTGGCTTTACCTTTGCACATCCAGGGTTATCGCCCGCAGGAAATCGCCAAACGTACGCGTGCGGCGCTAGATAAGGTCGGCCTGCTGCACAAGGAGAAGTCGATGCCGATAACACTTTCCGGGGGTGAGCAGCAACGCGTTGGAATCGCGCGTGCGGTGGTACACAAACCCATGCTATTACTCGCCGACGAGCCTACCGGCAACCTCGACCCGGTGCTATCGCGCGAAATCATGCAGATTTTCGTCGATTTCAACCAGGTAGGCGTTACCGTGCTGGTCGCCAGCCACGATTTACGCCTGATAGATGAGCTCGACAAGCCGCGCCTGACACTGAATGGCGGCAAACTCATTCTCAACGATCTTAATCATTCGGACGCTGACCAGAGAAATGGGATTATCGATGGCTCGTACTAACACCAAACGCAGAAGGCCACCGACCACCAATCGGATTTCGGCCTACTTACTGCATCACCTGCAGTCGCTTGTTTTCAGCTTTGGCAAGATTTACCACGCGCCGGCAACCACCATCATGACCGTCGCCGTAATCGGTATTACGCTGTCACTACCCGGTGGTTTTTACCTGTTTCTAAAAAATATCGATGCGCTTTCCGGCGATTTACGCTCGAGTACGCAAATCAGCCTCTATCTTGACCTTAAAACCAGCGAAAAGCAGGCACGGGCGCTGGAAAAAAGTATCGCCGCTATGGATGATGTTGCCGTAACCCGCTTTATTTCGCGCGAGCAGTCACTGGAAGACTTTCGCCGCGATTCTGGGTTCGGCAAAAGCATCGACACGCTGAGCAGCAACCCTCTGCCCCACACCATCGTCGTCGAACCAGGCGATGTGGAAACCTTTACGGTACGCAGTCTACAAAATCGGCTGCAGGCCATGCCCGAGGTCGAAATTGCCAAGCTCGACACCGAGTGGCTGGAGCGACTTTACACCATCATAGAAATTGCAAAACGCTCGGTCACCATCATCACCATCCTGTTTGCATTTGCGGTATTACTGATCATCGGCAACACGATCCGCCTCGATATCCAGAATCGTTACCAGGAAATTATCGTCACTAAACTAATCGGCGCCACCGACGCGTTTATTCGCAGGCCATTCCTTTACGGCGGTATCTGGTATGGATTACTGGGCGGAGTCACATCCTGGTTGATTGTCGAAATCGGATATCTCGCAATTTCGGGCCCACTTGCGCGCTTAAATCTGCTATACAAGTCTGACATGAATTTAATTACATTTTCGTTTCAAGACTTTATCGTTCTGATCACCTCCAGCACCCTGCTTGGACTCGCCGGTTCATGGATTGCAGTGGCCCGGCATCTGAATCAGATAGAGCCAACCTGACACAATAACAAATGCCCGGAAAACGCAGACTTCTTATCATTGATTCTTCGGATTCAACTCGAGCGATCCTGTTCAAGGAAATTTCGTTCAAAGCACCCGAACTCGACATCATCGCCTGCGCTAGCGGGCGTGAAGCCATGATTGCGGCGAGACGTTTTCAATTCGAAGTTATTACTACCGGGATCAATTTACCGGATACCGACGGTTACCAGTTGATCGAGGAGATCAGGCGGACACCGAAGAACAAAGACGCCGCAATATTCGTGGTATCGGGCGATACTGACACCCGCATAACGGGTACCGATCTCGGCGATAACAAGGCGGTTACCGCCTATATCGACAAGGCCGAGGGGCACAAGTCACTGGTGACATTCATCCTCGATTATCTTGGTAGCCAAAACGAACTGCCCGTCAAAATTCTATACGTCGACAAAAGCGCAACGTCAACCGCAATCACCACCACGATTCTGCAAAAAAACGGGGTCGAATACATCCATTTCAAGGAAGCAACCGAGGCACTGGAATTCCTGAAAAAGGACATAAAGGACAATGGTAGCTGCAGCATGGACGTGATGATTACCGACCTGACGCTATCCGGCAATATGCATGGCTTCGAGTTAATCCAGGCGATTCGTAATGACCTGGCGCTCGATTACCTCGCTCTGCCGGTGCTGTTGATGACGATCGAACCCGGTGAGGATGAACGCACCGACTTCACCGGCATATTCGGTGCCGGCACCAATGATTTCATCACCAAACCGGTCGATGAATCGGATTTACTGGCGCGACTGCAAACCCTGGTCAACATCAAGCGTCAAAGCGAAGCACTGAATCCCTGATCCGCGCGGCGGCCTGGCGGATTTATCCTGCCGGACTAATCGTGATGGTGTCCACCGGCACCGTGTACATGGCCATGCGCAATTTCCTCTTCACTGGCGTCGCGCACGGCTTGGACCTTGACATCGAAGGTTAAAGATTTCCCGGCCAACGGGTGATTGGCATCCACGGTCACCGTCGTTTCGTCGACTTCGGTCACAATCAGATTAATCTGTCCCTCGCCTGATTGCGCAGTGACGACCATGCCAGGCTCAATCTTTTCCATTTCTGCGAAAGCTGCGATCGGCACCTGCTGGATACGGTCTTCACTGTACTCGCCGTAGGCATCCTGGGGTTCCACGGTAACCTCGAGTTCATCGCCGACGACCTTGCCTTCCAGCGCCTGTTCAAGCCCGGGTATTATGTTTTGCGCACCATGCAGATAAGTCATCGGATCGCCATCTTCGGAAGAATCGATAACCTCGGCATTCGCGGCATCAGCGACCTTGTAGTGAATCGAGACAACCTTGTGCTCGGTAATTGTCATGTCTGCTTTTCCTGTTTCTGTAGGTTTAAAAATAGTCTGGGTTTTCGCAGCGCAGGTTCTCTGATGGATCAAACCGGCGTACACCGCACGCAAAGAACTATGGGAAAAACAACACTCGTGGCGGGCTCTACGAGGACGTATTATACCATTCACCAGCATAAGTTAAATGCGGTCGGTCGGGTATGAAACCAGCCAGTTGCGCCTGGGCAAAGTCGTGCTGGCCGTCGACAGACCGGCCTCTACTTATCAACCGGTGCAACTCCAGCAGAGGACCTCAACCTTCGGTTGACGGCTTTAGCTATCATGGACCCGGTTTCCACATTGATCCAAAGTTCCATTTCTTGCGTATACATAGCGATATTTTCGTTAATATCCATAGAGTTAGCGGGTATATTAATATTTGCTAATAAACTTGAACTGTTTGCGACGAATATGCTCTAATGACTGGCACTCGAATGACATGAGTGCCAGAACTAGGCTACAATGAGGTCAATATGAGCACACAACTGGTTAATACGACAGCTACCATGCCGGTATTGAGGGGTAGCGGCAATCTGGATGCCTACATACAGGCAGCTCGACGCATACCTATCCTGACCGCGGAAGAAGAGTATTCGTTGGCGCAGGATTTACAGGAAACCGGCAATATCGAATCGGCACAAAAACTCGTACTGCCGCACCTGCGTTTTGTAATTAAAATCGCCAATAACTACGCGGGCTACGGCCTGTCCATTGCCGATCTGATCCAGGAAGGTAGCATCGGCTTGATGAAGGCTGTTAAGCGCTTTCGTCCGGACGTTGGGGTACGCCTGGTATCCTTTGCGGTGCACTGGATCAAGGCCGAAATTCACGAGTTCATCCTGAAAAACTGGCGCATCGTCAAGGTGGCCACCACCAAGGCACAACGCAAGTTGTTCTTCAAACTGCGCAGCCAGAAAACCCGCCTGGGCTGGTTCAAGTCGGAAGAAATCGATCACGTCGCAGAAACCCTCGGGGTAACACGCGAAAACGTCATCGAAATGGAAAATCGTCTGAACAACTACGATATTGGTTTCGATCCTGCTACCGATGAAGACGACGACAGTGCTTACCTCGCGCCTGCCAACTCACTGATATCCAGTATCCCCTCGCCGGAAACGGCACTGCTGGCGCAGGATACCGAGGATAGCAATCATGAGATGCTCGGCACAGCACTGCAGAATCTTGATGACCGCAGCAAGGAGATTGTGACGCGGCGCTGGTTGACCGAGCCCAAGGCAACCCTGCACGAACTAGCAGATGAGTATGGTATATCGGCGGAGCGCATTCGCCAGATCGAAAGCAATGCGTTCAAAACGATAAAAACATCTTTCGCCAGCTGAAGGCTCTACAGTGAACAGAAAGCCCGGCTAGCCCGGGCTTTTTTGCGTCCACTCCAAGTACTTAAATAGTGACTATACTCTTTGCTAACTCAACGCAAATTCACACGAGATGGCGCAAAGAGATCCGCTCCAGGACAGCACTGAAACCATTACCCTGCTAGGAAATAAAGTAGCGGCGCTCGAAACCGACCTGCGGCAGAAGAAGGAAATAATTCTCGCCCAGCACAGCAAACTCGAAGCTTTCTTTGGAACATCGATCGATGCGATCGTACAAATGGACTTCGATGGATACATTACCGGCTGGAATCTCCAGGCAGAAAAGATATTTGGCTGGCGTGCCGAAGAAATTCTCGAACAGACTATCGAGTTAACTATTATTCCCGAACGCTACCGCGAAGGTCATCGTACGGGCATGCAACGCTACCTGGCGAGTGGCGACACTACGGTACTGAACACACTGATTGAAATAGATGCCCTGCACCGTGACGGTCATGAGTTTCCCGTCGAGTTATCGATTTCGGTCATCGACTCGCCCGATCTGCAGGAATTCATCGCCTATATTCGCGATATCTCAAAGCGCAAACGAGCCGAAGCCATTATCTGGAATCAGGCGAACTTTGATTCGCTCACCAACCTGCCCAATCGCAATCTGTTTATGCAGCGGCTGGAGCACGAAGCGCTCAGTTGCGACCGTAGCAAGCTCTCGCTGGCACTGCTCTACGTCGACCTGGATCGCTTCAAGGCGGTCAATGACTCCCTGGGCCACGATATGGGCGACCTGTTGCTGGTCGAAGTCGCCAACCGACTCAAAAAATCCGTACGCGAGGTCGATACGGTGTCGCGCCCGAGCGGCGATGAGTTCATCATAATTCTTGGACAGATCGAAGATCAGTTAGCCGTAGAGCGCATCTGCCAGCAACTCCTTGATACCCTGTCCGAACCGCTAAACCTGGATAATAAAGTCGTCTATCCGACGGCGAGTATCGGCGTTTCATTTTATCCGGATGACGCCAACGATATTGAAATCCTGCGGCGTAATGCTGACCAGGCCATGTATGCCGCAAAAGCGAGCGGTCGCAATCGCTACCAGTTCTTCACCTCGGAAATTCAGGAGCGCGCCCAGCGCAAGCGTCAGATAATCACGGATTTACGCGAGGCAGTGAATCAATCCCAGTTTGAAGTTTACTACCAGCCGATCGTAAGCCTGCTCGACGGCAGTTTTACCAGGGCGGAAGCGCTACTGCGCTGGCATCATCCCGAAACGGGTATGGTCAGTCCCGCTGTATTCATCCCCATCGCCGAAGAAACCGGCTTGATTGGCGAAATCGGCAACTGGGTATTTTACCAGGCAAGCCAGCAGGTCAAAAACTGGCGGCATCAATTCAACAGCGATATTCAGGTCAGCATTAACACTTCGCCATTACAATGGATCGACGAATCTACTGGAATGAATCAATGGTTTACGCATCTCATCGAACAGGGCATCGATGGGACAGCGATAAGCGTGGAGATTGCAGAGGGTTTACTGAAGGATCCCAGCGACCACATTACCAATCGCCTGATCGAGTTTCGCGATGCCGACATCCAGGTTGCGATCGACGATTTCGGTACCGGCTATTCTTCGCTATCCCACCTGAAACAATTCGATATCAATTACCTCAAAATTGACCAGGGTTTCGTGCGTAATCTCGATCACGAACAAAACGATCTCGTCCTGTGTGAGGCGACGATCGCGATGGCGCACAAACTCGGCATCCAGGTCATCGCGGAAGGCGTTGAAAGCAAATCACAGGACCGAATTCTCCGGGAAATCGGTTGCGACTTCGGCCAGGGCTATCTGTACTCAAGACCGATGAGTGCGATCGACTTCACGGCCCTGATTGCGTCGAAAACCTGAACGGCAGATTCAGCACAAAAAAAAGCACGGCCGAGGCCGTGCTTTCGAACTATCGCGCTGCGTCTACAGCCAGTAGACGAAGATAAACAATCCCAGCCAGACCACATCGACAAAGTGCCAATACCAGGCCACCGCCTCGAAGGCAAAATGATTTTCTGGAGTAAAATGCCCCTTGGCCGCGCGAATCATGATGACTAACAGCATGGTCGCACCCATGGTGACGTGAAAACCGTGGAAGCCGGTCAACATGTAAAAGGTACTGCCGTATATCCCTGAATCGAGCCGCAGGTTTAGATCCTGGTAGGCATGTGAATATTCGTAGGCCTGCAAAAATACAAAGCCAAAACCCAGCGCCACGGTTGCGAACAACCAGTAAACCAGCCAGACGTTGTCTCTACGTTTCAGCGCCCAGTGAGCAAGGGTGACCGTCAAACCCGAGGTCAGCAGGATCAACGTGTTGATTGCCGGCAAACCCCAGGCACCCATGGCATGCTTCGCCTCTGAAAACTTATCCGCCAACGGCACCGACAGCAGCGGCCAGGCGGCCTCGAAATCCGGCCACAGGTACTGCGCGGTGGCATCGTTGTTGGAGGCGCCATCAAGCCACGGCACCGAGTAGGCGCGCGCATAAAACAACGCGCCGAAGAAAGCGGCGAAGAACATGACCTCGGAGAAGATAAACCAGCCCATGCCCCAGCGAAATGACATGTCGACCTGTTTGTTGTACATCCCTGCCAGCGATTCGGTGACCACCGTGCCAAACCAGCCGTACATCATGAAGATGATGATAGCCAGGCCGACAAAAATCGGGGTTGCACTCCAGGTGCCATGCAGGAAATTGGCAGTACCAATTACTGTCAACGACAAGCCGATGGAACCGATAATCGGCCAGTAGGTGCCGTGGGGTACATAATAATCTTCGTTACTTGTTGTACTGCTCATGGATTATCTCTCTCTCTATCCTGTATGCGTTAGATCGTATCTAGCCCTGGTCCACACTGAAAAACGTATATGACAAGGTAATCTGTTCAATGTCTGCCGAAATGTCGGTATCAACGATAAATTGTATCGGCATATCGCGTGTTTCACGCCCCTCGAGTTCCTGCTGGGTAAAACAGAAACACTCGGTTTTATTAAAATGCTGCGCCGCAAGCCCCGGCGAAACACTGGGTACAGCCTGTCCCATCGTCTTGTTGTCGCTCGCACTACGCACCCGATATACCGCTTCGTAAACCTGACCGGGATGAACTTGCATCTTCTTGACCAGTGGCTCAAAACTCCACGGCAAGCCCGTATTCGTATTCGCCAGGAATCGCACTTCGATAGTGCGTGAGCGATCTACCAGATCAGCATTGATTTCGGAAGCTTCGACACGGCCGGTCTTACCGTTCAATCCGGTAATATCACAAAACACGTCATACAGCGGCACCAGCGCGAAACCAAAGCCAAACATCAGCAGTGGTATGATTGCCAGCTTGAGCGCACTTTTATTCACGCAAAATTACCCCAGTAAAAGGTAGCCACGAAAAATGCAGCAACCACCAGCACATGAGCGATCACAATCCACAGGGTGCGCTTACGCCGACCGCTGGATCTGAAGTAGTCATCATGCCGGTCATCTTCCTGCATTAACAGAGCCAAGCCTTCCCCCTACTTGACCGGAGGTGCTTCGTTGAAGCTGTGGTACGGCGGGGGCGACGACAAATGTTCGAACTCGAGGCCGGTAGCGCCTTCCCAGACTCGATCGGTTGCCTTCTCACCGCCCTTGATAGTCTTGATCACGATGTAAAGGAAAAATACCTGTGCCAGGCCAAAGGCAAATCCGCCGATACTTGAAATCATGTTGAACTCGGCAAACTGCAACGAGTAATCCGGAATGCGCCTGGGCATACCGGCGAGACCGAGAAAGTGCTGCGGGAAAAACAGTACGTTTACCGCAATCGTCGACCACCAGAAATGGATCTTGCCAAGCCTCTCGTCATACATGTGCCCAGTCCACTTCGGTACCCAATAGTAAAAAGCGGCGATGATCGAGTAGAGCGCACCGGTTACCAGTACGTAGTGGAAATGTGCTACCACGAAGTAGGTGTCGTGATATTGAGTATCCACGGGCGCAACTCCGAGCATCAGACCAGAGAGGCCGCCAATGGTGAACATGACGATAAAGCCCAACGCCCACAACATCGGCGTCTCGAAGGTCATCGAGCCCTTCCACATGGTGGTGACCCAATTGAACACCTTGACGCCGGTCGGTACCGAAATCAGGATGGTGGCATACATGAAATAAAGCTCGCCTGCGACCGGCATACCGGTGGTAAACATGTGGTGCGCCCAGACCATGAAGGACAGGATCGCGATCGAAGCCGTGGCGTACACCATCGAGCTGTAACCGAACAGCGGCTTGCGCGCGAAGGTCGGGATAATGGCAGAAATAACGCCAAATGCCGGCAAGATCATGATGTAGACCTCGGGATGGCCGAAGAACCAGAATATGTGCTGGAACATGACCGGATCGCCACCACCGGCAGCGTCGAAGAACGAGGTGCCAAAATGACGATCGGTCAGCATCATGGTCACCGCGCCTGCCAGTACCGGCATAACCGCAATCAGCAGGTAAGCGGTGATCAGCCACGTCCAAACGAAAAGTGGCATTTTCATCAGCGTCATGCCGGGCGCGCGCATATTCAAAATGGTGGCGATGACATTGATCGCCCCCATCACCGACGAGATACCCATCAAGTGCACGGCGAAGATGAAAAAGTCGGTGGAGTCGGGTGCAAAAGTCGTCGACAACGGCGCGTAAAAGGTCCAGCCGAAGGCCGGCGCACCGCTTTCCATCAGGGTGGTCGAGGCCAGCATGGTAAACGCAAACGGCAGAATCCAGAAACTCCAGTTGTTCATGCGTGGCAGGGCCATGTCGGGCGCGCCGATCATCATTGGAATAAGCCAGTTGGCAAGGCCGACGAAAGCCGGCATGATCGCGCCGAATACCATTACCAGGCCGTGCATGGTGGTCATCTGGTTGAAGAAATGGGGTTCAACCCATTGCAGTCCGGGCTGGAACAATTCCAGGCGAATCACCATCGCCATCGAACCGCCGTACAGCAACATGGTAAATGAAAGCCAAAGATAAAGTGTGCCGATATCCTTGTGATTGGTCGTGGTAACCCAGCGCATCAGTCCCTTGGCAGGGCCGTGATGATCGTGATCGCTGTGGGCGCCTTCACCGTCATGTGTCGTTTCGTTGTACATCTGATTAATTCCCCTTATCTTGCATTCTTGATCGTGGACGGCTGAACGGTGTCACCCACGCTGTTACCGAAACTGTTGCGCTCGAAGGTGATAACCGCAGCGATATCAACATCATTTAACTGGTTCTTGAAGGCCGCCATGGCGGTACCGGCCTTGCCGTTGACAACGATATCAACATGGCCTGCGGCAGCGCCGGTAACTACCGGGCTGCCGGTCATCGCCGGGAAAGCACCGGGAATGCCGGCACCAGTCGGACCATGACAGGCTGAACAGTTGGCCTGGTAAACCGTTTCGCCACGCGCCAACAGGTCCTGCATCGACCATTCCCTGTCGGCCGATGAGGCAGCTGCCGCGGCTTCGGCTTTCATACCCGCGAGCCATGCGTTGTACTCCGGCTCGCTAACTGCATTGACCACGATCGGCATGAAGCCATGATCCTTGCCGCAAAGCTCGGCACACTGGCCACGATAGATACCGGGTTTTTCGATCGTTGCCCAGGAATCATTGATAAACCCGGGAATAGAATCCTGCTTGACCCCCAGCGCCGGCACCCACCAGGCGTGGATTACATCGTTCGAATGGAACAGAAACCGGATTTTCTTACCAACCGGCAACACCAGTTCGTTATCAACTTCGAGCAGGTAGTTTTCGTTACCGGTAGGTTCTTTGATTACGTCGCGACTGGTTTGCGCCAGGCTACTGATGAAACTGACGTCTTCATCGACAAACGTGTATTTCCACTTCCACTGGATCCCGGTAACCTGCAGCGTGATGTCTGCATTGGTCTTGGCGTCCTCGAGATCGAGCAGCGTCGCAGTTGCAGGGATAGCTATGCCGATCAGAATCAACAAGGGCGCGACTGTCCAGATAATTTCAACCGTGGTGCTTTCATGAAAATTAGCAGGGACTGCACCCTTCGATTTGCGGTGATGCATAATCGAATACGCCATTACGCCGAAGACGATCACCGCGATCGCGACACAAATCCAGAACACCAGCATGTGCAAGCCATAAAGTTCATGGCTGATCGGGGTGACACCCTCGGTCATGTTCAACTGGTACTCGGCCTGTGCGACGGGCACCGACAACATGGCCATCAGACCCATAACGACTACCGAGAAACGTCGGGACAGCTTGTTAAATATCATTCTAAACTCCCTGGAACATACGGCCGCATTTGTTATCCTCGATTTGTTATCGACGCAACGGTCCGTACACCGGCATATAAACACAAAAACGCCTCCTGAAAAAATCTTTCAGAAGGCCCTGAAATCAAACGCGAATTATACAGTCTTTCAATTGAAAGGCTAGCGCATCCTTTTCCCAATTCGCAAGAAAACTACCCACTTCGACGCTTTCCCCGGACATGCCGATAGCCAGCGTACGCCTTTCGCCGTAACCCTCGCGACACTCGTCGACGACCCGCACCCACGCTGTCTTGAATTCCCATATCTGATCGATTCGTTGCACGCCTTTTTCGATTCGCGTGCACTGTGGATCGAGGGTAATCACCTCGCGTCGATAGACCTTGCGCGAGGTGACATACAGGCCAGAACCAAGCACCAGCATCTCAAGCCCTGAAAACGGCAGCACCAACCACATACCCTGAAGAGTGAAGAACAAGCCGATAACAATCGCCAGCACACAGGTCAGGCAATAAAACAGCAGCAGCTCACGCCAGCTGATAGAACAGTTGGGGGATAGCACGAAGCGATAGCTCTTACCGGAGCTCACTATGTCGACGCTGACCATTCAATACTTATCCTCAGATTAGCCGGTATCTATTTCATCACCTTGCGAGAGCTGCGACAATACCCAGGTTTAATTTTCAGGACAAAAAAGTGGCAAAATCAGGTGGTAACGATGACGAGTCTCGGCAAGTCAGAGACCTCAGCTTCTGGGAACTCGTGAAAAGCACTTCTTCAGCGTTTATCGGGGTACAGAGCAACGCTAACCGGGAGCGGGATTTCAGCCGCGGCAAGATTTCCCACTTTATCTGGATGGGATTGCTGTTCGGATTATTGTTTGTAGGCACCCTGGTAGGGGTTGTGCAACTGGTAATGCACTTTACCGGGAACTAAGTTTGCCGAGGGCTAGAGGAACCAGCCGCGGATGAACAGCCTGGCGTAGTGATCGACCAGCAAAAAGGCAAACAGCAGGCTCAGGTAAAAAATCGAATAGCCAAAGGTTTTCATCGCGATCACATTGGGCTGGTCTGCACGATACAGGCGGATGGCGTGATACAGAAAACCGATTCCTAGCGCAACCGCTCCGGCCAGGTATATCAGGCCACTCATCTGTACGATAAAAGGCATCATCGTCACCACAAACAGCAATATGGTATACAACAGAATCTGGATCTTGGTGAAGTCGACGCCATGGGTAACCGGCAACATCGGAATGTCCGCCTTTGCATACTCTTCGCGGCGACGGATGGCAAGCGCCCAGAAATGTGGCGGCGTCCACACAAAGATAATTAAAAACAGCAGCAGCGCTTCAGTGCCCACCGAGCCCGTCACTGCAGTCCAGCCCAGCAACGGCGGCGCGGCACCGGCGGCACCGCCCAGTACAATATTCTGCGGTGTAGCACGCTTCAGGTACATGGTGTAAATCAGCGCATAACCAACCAACGAGAAAAAAGTCAGCAGCGCGGTCAGGAAATTGACGAAAACCAGCAGTATCGAAATGCCCAGCGCGCCCAGCGACAGTGCAAAAATCAACGCCGATTTCTGTTCGAGGTCACCACTGACCATCGGTCGATTGCGGGTACGCTCCATAATGCTGTCGATGTGCTCATCGACTACGTGGTTAATTGCCGCACCCGATGCTGCTGCGAGACCGATACCGAGCAAACCGAATACAAAAATATCAAGCGACGGTAACCCCTCGGCAGCCAGCAGCATGCCCACCATTGCGGTAAACACGATAAGGTAAACCACCTTGGGCTTCGTCAGGCTGTAGTACTGCGACCAGGAATTGAGAGTTAATGCCGTCATTCGATATCGTTAGTCGTCGGTTGTGTTACCGGATCATTGTCGCTGCGCGAAAGTCGGCCTTTATACAGGCATTCACTGCGCGATTCAATCGCGCGATGATAACAGACTCACCCGATCTGGGATAACTTCAACAGTTTTTTGATATCCTCGAGCACACGGTTCTGGTCGTTTTCTGCCGGGTAGTACATCATCAGGTTCTGATCCGGGTCGACCAGGTACAGTTTTGGCGTGGCGCCCACTTCACCCATCTCCGGCAACTCGAACTGGCGGTAAAGAGCTGTATCACGATAATCCTGCACTACCTCCAGGTTAGGAAACTCCCTGAGATAAATCAGCATTTCCTCGCTGAGCGGCTGCGCACTGATCAGCACGTTTTGCAGGCGCAGCGTGTCGCGCCCCAACAGAGCCCTGAGCTGGCGCATGTAAAACAGGTTGGAACGGCAAAGCTCGGCACAGTCGTCACCGCTAAACAACAACAAGGTCCATTTGCGCCCAAAGCCACCGACGTACGTATCGCCGTCAACAGTCTCGAGCGTGGGCCAATCCAGTTTCTTCACGGGCGCGATGAGCGTGCCGTAGTTGCCGCTGCCTGGCTTGATATCGAATACGTACAACGCCATCCAGCCACCGATAAAAGGCGACAGAAAGACAATGATCAGCGCCAGGAATTTAACCCTGTGCCAGAACAATTTTTGGGGTACTTCTTGATTCATTCGATTTTCCGCAGGTTCATGATTACAAATAACACCAACGCCACCAGGGCAAACGCAAACCATTGCGTGGCGTAGGCTCGACTTTTTTCCGGTCGCATCCACACCGGCTGCCAGTCGCGTACATAATAGCCGGGCCGTTCTGCAGCAAGCCACAGCACCCAGGGCAACAAGCGGCCGTCGAAGGATGCCTGCAAGGCGTCGATATCGATATGCGGAATCAGCTGATACGGAGCCGCTTGCGTCCAGCGGCCGGACACGGCCCCGCCACCCATTTGCAACGCCGGCTCGCTCGGGAAATACGCGATCCCGGCGATGCCCTCAGCGCTGTCTGGTGTGGCTATCGGCGGCAGATCGTCACGCGACTCGCCCCAGGCAGCCCAGCCGCGATTAACCAACAGCACCCGATCGCTGTCCTGGAGCAGAAAGGGCGTGAGCACGTAATACCCCGCCCTGCCGCGATGCACCTGGTTATCGACCAGCAAGTTACGCATATTATCGTAGCGCCCCTCCAGCCATAACTTACGGTACTCGATGTCCTGATCCTCAACTGCCTGCAACGGTCTGTAAGGCTCCGTCAGGCGCTGTTGGAACCTGCCCTCGATCTCTTCCTTGAAGCTTGCCCGGTCCAGTTGCCACAGGCCCAATGCGATAAACAATGAAATTCCAGCCGCGGTCCCGGCAACAGCCCACCAGCTCGCCCTGAATCGGCGTCCGCTCAGGATCATATCGACAACCACCGCTGATCCAGTACACTTACCCGGTTCGTATACATTACAATCGCTATGCTCATCGTCAAAATCATTATCGTGGTCCTGCTCGGTCTGATCGTACTCAGTCTCGCTGCCGGCATGTTTAGTATGATCACGGACCGGGAAAACACTAACCGAACCGTTAAAATGCTAACGATTCGTATTGCCTTATCCATCGTTACCTTCATCTTCATCTTCATCTCGTTCTATATGGGCTGGATTCAGCCACACGGTGCCCTGCCTCCGGCGGGTTAATGGCCGGCCCAGGCATGCCCGTAGACCACTTCGTAGGACGCCACGAACCGATCTTGTTCAAAGCCATGCTCGCGATAACTGTCCTCAAGGACGCGCAACTGCGCCGGGGTCATTAATCCACGCCGCCGGCCCACGTCGGCATTACTCGCGCCGGTTCGCCTGAGATCGTCCAGCAAACTGCGAAAGTCTTTATATTCCATGCGAATCATTTCGGCATCCACCACCGGTTGCGCAAATCCGGCAGCTATCATCGCATCGCCGACATCGTGCATATCGATAAAACGATGCACGTGCGGATAGGCATCAAGTGACTGCCAGCTCAAGGCAAGTTCGGCAAGGGTCGCGGGGCCGAAGCTGCTGAACAGCAACAGTGCGCCCGGCCGTGCCACGCGCGCAAACTCGGCGAGCGCAAGGTTCAAATCATTACACCAGGGTAATGCCAGCGACGAAAACACCATGTCAAAGCTATTCTCGGCAAACGGCAGTCGTTCCATATCGGCGACCACAAGCCGCTTTTTGCTAAGCCAGCGATAATTCGAACCTGCACGCATCAGCATCTGCCGCGCAATGTCGACGCCATGCACGCGCGCACGCGGGTAAGCCTTTTGCAGGCCAGGGACTGCTTTCCCGGTGCCACAGCCCAGGTCGACGATTGTCTCCGGCTGGTGACGCATATATTGCAACCGCTCGAGTAAACGACCCGACACCTCTTCTTGCAACATAGCTGCACTATCGTAGCTTTTAGCCGCGTTATCGAAGAATTTTCGAATGGCTCGTTTATCCAGCCGTGGCGGGTTAAGCAAATCCAAGAGTACTCCCGGGTTGGTTTGTGGATGACGCGTTACGCACGCCCGGCTCAAATCAGGCATGCCACCGTGCGCGTCGAATCGGCGCCGGCCACGGATTCTACCTGAATCCCTGGCGCAACATCAGCAATTTGTACCCCCTGCCATTCCCGCACAAAGCAGGGTTCGGCGCGATTACCGACGGGCTGTCAACGCTCGACTTATCTGTTAGAGTTCTCGCAATCCTATTGCCAGGCCAGCCATGATCGGAATCATCGCACTGCTCATCCTCGCTTATTTGCTCGGCTCGATTTCGTCAGCGATTCTGTTGAGCAAGATCATGGGATTTAAAGACCCGCGCAGCGAGGGCTCCAAGAATCCCGGGGCAACCAATGTACTGCGCATCGCCGGTAAAAAGGCGGCATTTCTGACGCTGGTTGGCGACTGCCTGAAAGGATTCATCCCGGTACTTGTCGCAGCCAGGCTGTTCGACGACCCGATGATCGTCGCCCTGACCGCATTCGCCACATTCGCCGGCCATTGCTTCCCGATATTCTTCGCGTTTCGCGGCGGTAAAGGCGTCGCCACGGCCATTGCCGCGACCGTCGCTTTCAACTGGATGGTCGGGGCCATACTGATTGCGATCTGGTTGCTGTTCGCGCGCGTCTTCAAAATCTCCTCGCTGGCCGCAATCATCTCATTCTGCGCACTGCCGGCCCTGGTTTACTGGCAGGTGCCTGATCTGAAGGTGACCTGCGTTTTCGCAGTCATCTCGATCATCCTCATCTGGCGTCATCGTGCCAATATCGAGCGACTGCTCACAGGCAAAGAAGCGTAGCCTGCATATTGCAGCCGTCGGTCTCGACTCCCCGATTTACCTAACCAACAGATATCAACAGTGCTTTTCCGGATAGAAACTGAATTATTGCTGGCCACAGGCCCGAGCCTTATCCCGGCCCTGGCATGTCCGGATGCAGGCTAGTTCACGCCTTCGGCCGTGCTTCGGCGAATGGGGGGCAGAGATTCCAGCGACCAGCGCGCCTTTACGTCACTGACGCCCTCGTCCGTTTGCCCCTGCAAAAGCCGCAGCGCACCGGCATAGGCGATCATTGCGCCATTATCGGTACAGTATTCAAGCGCCGGGAAATACAGGCGTGCGCCCGCCGCCTGAAGATATTGTTGCAGCTCACTACGCAAGCGCCGATTGGCGCCCACGCCACCGGCGATAACCAGGCTCCGATAACCCGTTTCTTCGAGTGCTCGCATGCACTTGATGCGCAGCGTAGCCACCACGGCTTCCTGAAAGGCATGCGCGATGGCCGCGCGCAGTTCGTCGTCGAGCGGTTCATTTTTCCTGACGATGGTAAGCGCAGCGGTCTTCAAGCCGCTGAAACTGAAATCGAGACCGGGTCGATTGGTCATCGGACGCGGGAATTCGAAACGCGAATGGCCAACGGAATCGGCCAGCGCCGCCAGCTCCGGCCCACCCGGGTAGGGCAAACCCAGCAGTTTAGCCGTCTTGTCGAAGGCTTCGCCGACGGCATCGTCGAGAGACTCACCAAGAATGCGATAACTGCCAAGTTCACGCACTTCGACCAGCATGGTATGCCCACCCGACACCAGCAACGCCACAAACGGCAGTTGCGGGCTATCCCCGGCGAGCATCGGCGCCAGCAAATGCCCTTCCATGTGGTGCACACCGAGCAACGGCAGGTCGAGTGCAAAAGCCAGTCCTCGCGCCAGGTTGGCGCCAACCATCAGCGCACCGATCAAGCCCGGGCCGCGGGTATAGGCAACAGCATCGAGCGCAGCGGTTCCGCCGATTTCGCCGAGAATATCCACCAGCATGGGGGCCGCCTTGACGACATGATCGCGCGAGGCGAGCTCCGGCACGACCCCACCGTATTCGCGATGTTTTTCGATTTGCGAATACAAACGCTGCCAGATTTGTCCGGATTCTGTGTCATAAACTGCGATTCCGGTCTCATCGCAGGAGCTCTCGATACCTAAAACTTTCATAAAAACAGGATATGTGTGTCTCTGGGATTGAAATTTGGTGTCGCCTCCTTATAATTGGCCGGCTGTGAATGCCGGGGCCAAACAGCAGGCGCCCTTTTTAACAAACTGGATCAATACAATATGCCATCAGTAAAAGTAAAGGACAACGAACCATTTGATTTCGCACTGCGCCGTTTCAAGCGCTCCTGCGAAAAAGCCGGCGTGCTCACCGAGACACGTCGTCGCCAGCACTATGAAAAACCCACTTCCGTACGCAAGCGCAAATCCGCGGCTGCCGTCAAACG